>NZ_SZXC01000052.1:0-78042 GCF_005281055.1 Citrobacter sp. wls711
CAGTTGCTTAACTGACTGGCATTACAGCCTGTGGCTGGGGTTATCTTTGTTGATTTGCTGCTTTCGTTTACGGAATTTTTTCTCCTGTCACAGAAAGTTAAGCATTAATTTGCTCTGTGATGTTTTCTGATGGCTCGCTTTCTTCCAGTAACCCTTCATTCCGCGCAAGCATTGCGGTGGCAATCCCGTTGCCTAACACGTTAATCGCTGAGCGTCCCATATCGAGGAAGTGGTCGATACCCATCAGTAACAGAATGCCTGCAACCGGAATATTAAAGCTGGGAATTGTTGCCGCCAGTACCACCAGCGCCGAACGCGGCACGCCGGCAATCCCTTTTGAGGCTAACATCAGCGTTAGCATCAGCACGGTGATTTCGGCGAAAGAAAGGTGAATATTATAGGCCTGCGCAATGAACATTGATGCAAAGGAGCAGTACACCATTGAGCCGACCAGGTTAAACGAGTAGCCGATCGGCAGCACGAATGACACGATGTTGCGGGAGCAGCCAAATTTCGTCAGTTGCTCGAGCGTTTTGGGATACGCGGCTTCAGAGCTGCTGGTGGTGAAGGCCACCAGCACCGGATCTTTCAGCATGCTGACCAGACGAAATACCTCTTTTTTCAACACCACGTAGCCGACCGCGAGTAGCACCAGGCAGGTCAGCACAATCGCCAGGTAATAGCCGCCGATGAACGAGGCATAGTTGAGCAGAATTCCCAGACCCTGGGTGGCGATGACGGAAGAGATGGCGGCAAAAATTGCCAGCGGAGCCACGTACATTACATACCCGGTTACCTTCAACATAATGTGGGAAACCACATCCAGTGCGGCAACCAGCGGCGCGTTAAATTTCTCACCGAGTGAGGCCCCGCCAATACCGAAGAACATCGAGAACACCACGATTTGCAGGATCTCATTATTGGCCATGGCTTCGGCAATGCTGGTCGGGATCGTGTGAGTGAGAAAACCTTTCAGGCTCATGCCGCTGACGGCGAGGCCTGTATCGGTGGCTTCCAGTGGAATGGCCAGGTTCAGCCCGCTCCCCGGTTGTTCAAGAGAGACGACAAAAAGGCCCACCAAAATAGACAGCACGGAGGAACTGATAAACCAGAGCATGGCTTTGCCCCCGACGCGACCAATGGTGGATGTCTCTCCCAGGCGCATAATGCCGACGGTCAACGTACTGAAGACTAACGGCGCAATGACCATTTTAATCAGCCGCAAGAAAATGTCGGTGAGCAGCGTAATATTATCAGCCCAGGCGGTTACTACGCCCGGTGAGGCCCAGGAGTGGATCACCGCGCCTGACAGGATCCCCGCCAGCATAAAGACCACGATGAACAACGTGAGTTTGTTTGCATTTGCCACTAAAAATCCCTCTGTGATGATGTAATAGTTATTCCCCCGCTACACATTTCTTGTACTTATTAAGTGGTAGCAAAGCATTCATCATATAAATTAAAGTCGGAAAGGGTTCAACTTTTTTTAATTTTTTATCCATTTTGTTGGGGTGCCGGTACATCCGTGTTTTCACACGTCTCTTTTCTGCAGGATTTCCTTTTCGCGAACGTAAAGTTATCCCAGCGGGTGCCGATAATGTTGATAACTCGTTTTCAGGAAGGTGCCTTATGTTTAACCGTATCCGCGTTGTCACAATGCTGATGATGGTGCTGGGGGTTTTCGCACTGCTACAGCTTGTTTCCGGTGGTCTGTTGTTTTCCTCCTTGCAGCAGAATCAGCAAAGTTTTGTTATTTCTAACGATTTACGTCAGCAGCAAAGTGAACTCACCTCAACATGGGATTTAATGCTGCAAACGCGCATTAACCTGAGCCGATCCTCTGCGCGCATGATGATGGATGCATCTAACCAACAGAGCAGCGCGAAGAACGATCTGCTGAAGAATGCGAAAGGTACGCTGGCGCAGGCAGAAGCGCATTACGCAAAATTCAAAAGCATCACGCCGTTGCCTGAGATGGCAGAAGCCAGCGGCAATATTGATGACAAGTATAAGCAGTACCATGCGGCCTTAACCGAACTGGTGCAGTTTCTGGAAAACGGCAACATGGATGGTTTTTTTGCTCAGCCGACCCAGGGTATGCAAAACGCACTGGGTGAGGCGCTCGTGAAATATGCCGGCGTCAGTGAAAAACTCTACCTGCAAGCGTTTGATGAAAGTGCGCGGGATTACCAGTTTGCCCAATGGCAGCTCGGCGTTCTGGCCGTGGTGGTGGTGCTGATCCTGATAGTGGTGTGGTACGGTATCCGTCATACCTTGCTTAACCCTCTGGCCCGCGTGATTGCCCATATCCGCGAAATAGCCAGCGGCAACTTAACCACCTCATTAACCGTTAGCGGGCGCAATGAAATTGGTGAACTGGCCAGCACGGTTGATCATATGCAGCGATCGCTTATTGAAACGGTGACCCTGGTGCGGGAAGGTTCCGATGCGATTTATTCCGGCACCAGCGAAATAGCCAGCGGTAACACCGACCTTTCGTCGCGCACCGAGCAGCAGGCTTCCGCGCTGGAAGAGACGGCAGCCAGCATGGAACAGCTAACGGCAACGGTGAAGCAAAATGCGGACAACGCACGTCAGGCTTCGCAACTGGCGAAAAGCGCTTCCGATACCGCACAGCACGGCGGCAAGGTGGTCGATGGTGTGGTGAACACCATGCACGAAATTGCTGACAGCTCGAAGAAAATTGCTGACATCATCAGCGTGATCGACGGCATCGCCTTCCAGACCAATATTCTTGCGCTGAACGCGGCGGTTGAGGCCGCTCGCGCCGGTGAACAGGGCCGTGGTTTCGCGGTGGTGGCGGGAGAAGTGCGTAATCTGGCGAGCCGCAGCGCGCAGGCGGCGAAAGAGATTAAAGCCCTGATCGAAGACTCCGTTTCTCGGGTCGATACCGGCTCGGTACTGGTAGAGAGCGCCGGGGAAACCATGAATGACATCGTCAATGCGGTAACCCGTGTCACCGACATTATGGGCGAAATCGCCTCAGCGTCTGATGAACAAAGTCGTGGTATCGACCAGGTTGCGCTCGCCGTGTCCGAGATGGACCGCGTGACGCAACAGAACGCCTCGCTGGTGCAGGAGTCAGCAGCAGCTGCTGCCGCACTTGAAGAACAGGCCAGCCGTCTGACCCAGTCGGTATCGGCTTTCCGCCTGGCTGCACGTCCACTGTCGGCTAAATCTCGCGATGCACGGTCAACTTCAACAGCGGCCCCTGCGTCATACCCGCGCCAACAAAACACTGAGCCCGATAGCAATTGGGAAACATTTTAACCGGGAGCTAACACCGGAGAGTCAGTCGAGCAGGCAGAGTCTCTTTCTGCCTGCATCGTGTTTTAAGCATGAAGAGCAAACCGTAACACAACACGAATTGGCGCAGCGCAGGCTGTGCCCGTTGTATCCTGAATGTGATTGAGAAGGCGCTATGACATCATCTCTGCCCTCCGGGCAAACGTCATTACTGTTACAGATGACACAGCGCCTCGCGCTGTCTGACGCGCATTTTCGTCGGATATGTCAATTAATCTACCAGCGCGCGGGTATCGTGCTGGCCGACCATAAGCGGGACATGGTGTATAACCGTCTGGTGCGCCGCTTGCGTACCCTGGAGTTGGACGACTTTGGTCGCTACCTCAGCATACTGGAAGCCAACCAGAACAGCGCTGAATGGCAGGCGTTTATTAACTCCCTGACCACTAACCTGACCGCCTTTTTCCGCGAAGGACATCATTTTCCGGTGCTGACCGACCATGCGCGTCGATGCAGCGGCGAATACCGAGTCTGGAGCGCGGCGGCCTCTACCGGTGAAGAACCCTACAGTATCGCGATCACGCTGGCAGATACGTTGGGTATGGCACCTGGACGCTGGCGCGTTTTTGCCAGCGATATTGATACCGAAGTGCTGGAAAAAGCCAGAAACGGCATTTACCGCCTCGATGAACTGAAAACGCTGTCGCCACAACAGTTACAGCGTTATTTCATGCGTGGTACCGGGCCGCATGAAGGACTGGTGCGCGTGCGTCAGGAACTGGCGAGCCATGTTGAATTTTCCAGCGTGAATTTACTGGATAAAAAATACAACGTGCCGGGTCCGTTCGACGCCATATTTTGTCGTAACGTTATGATCTATTTTGATAAAACGACACAGCAAGACATTTTACACCGTTTTGTTCCACTCCTTAAGCCTGATGGGCTGCTGTTTGCCGGTCACTCAGAAAACTTTAGCAACCTCGTGCGCGAGTTTAGCCTGCGCGGACAAACGGTGTATGCGCATGCGCCGGGTAAGGATAAATCATGAGTAAAATCAGGGTATTGTCGGTCGATGATTCCGCATTGATGCGTCAAATCATGACGGAGATTATTAACAGCCACAGCGATATGGAGATGGTCGCGACGGCGCCAGATCCACTGGTTGCCCGGGATTTGATCAAACAATTTAATCCCGACGTCCTGACGCTGGATGTGGAAATGCCGCGCATGGACGGCCTCGATTTTCTTGAGAAGCTGATGCGTTTACGTCCGATGCCGGTGGTGATGGTTTCGTCTCTGACCGGAAAAGGCTCTGAAGTCACGCTGCGGGCGCTGGAGTTGGGGGCGATCGACTTCGTCACCAAACCGCAACTGGGGATCCGCGAAGGGATGCTGGCCTACAGCGAGATGATTGCCGAGAAAGTGCGTACGGCATCCCGTGCGCGTCTGACGGCGCATAAACCGATTGCCGCGCCGAAGACGCTGAAAGCGGTGCCGTTGCTAAGTTCTGAAAAACTGATCGCCATTGGTGCGTCGACCGGGGGAACGGAGGCGATACGCCATGTGCTACAGCCGCTACCGCTTTCCAGTCCGGCGGTCATTATCACCCAGCATATGCCGCCAGGATTTACTCGCTCATTTGCCGAACGCCTGAACAAGCTGTGTCAGATCAGCGTGAAAGAGGCGGAAGACGGCGAACGTGTGTTGCCGGGGCATGCGTATATCGCGCCAGGTGACAAACACATGGAGCTGGCCCGCAGCGGGGCGAACTATGTGATCAAAATTCATGATGGGCCGCCGGTTAACCGGCATCGGCCTTCTGTGGATGTGCTGTTTCATTCGGTGGCAAAACAGGCGGGGCGCAACGCCGTGGGCGTGATCCTCACGGGCATGGGCAACGATGGTGCCGCCGGAATGTTAGCGATGCACCAGGCAGGCGCCTGGACCATTGCGCAAAACGAAGCAAGTTGTGTGGTGTTCGGCATGCCGCGCGAGGCCATCAATATGGGTGGCGTGAGCGAAGTGGTCGATCTTAGCCAGGTAAGCCAGCAGATGCTGGCGAAAATCAGTGCCGGACAGGCAATACGTATTTAATGAGGAGCAGTATTTTATGGCGGATAAAGAGCTGAGATTTCTGGTTGTGGATGACTTTTCCACCATGCGTCGCATCGTGCGCAACCTGTTAAAGGAGCTGGGATTCAACAATGTTGAAGAAGCCGAAGACGGTGTGGATGCCCTGAATAAGCTGCAGGCAGGGGGATTTGGCTTTGTCATTTCTGACTGGAACATGCCGAACATGGACGGGCTGGAATTGCTGAAAACTATTCGTGCCGACGGCGGTATGTCCTCTCTGCCGGTGCTGATGGTGACCGCGGAGGCGAAGAAAGAGAACATTATTGCCGCCGCGCAAGCCGGTGCCAGTGGTTACGTGGTGAAGCCTTTCACGGCGGCGACGCTGGAAGAGAAACTCAATAAAATCTTTGAGAAACTGGGCATGTGAGGGTGTGATGATGATGATGCAACCACAAATTAAACCTGTTGATGAGCATTCAGCAGGGGATATCATCGCGCGCATCGGTAGTCTGACCCGAATGCTGCGCGACAGCCTGCGTGAACTGGGGCTGGATCAGGCCATTGCTGAAGCGGCGGAAGCGATCCCGGATGCGCGCGATCGTCTGGATTACGTTGTGCAAATGACCGCACAGGCGGCAGAGCGTGCGCTGAACAGCGTAGAAGCCTCGCAGCCACATCAGGACGCAATGGAAAAAGGGGCCAAAACCCTGAGCAAGCGTTGGGACGAATGGTTCGAGAATCCGATTGAACTGTCTGATGCCCGTGAACTGGTGACCGACACGCGTCAATTCCTCGGTGATGTCCCGGGACACACCAGTTTTACCAACGCTCAGCTGCTCGACATTATGATGGCGCAGGATTTCCAGGATCTTACCGGCCAGGTTATCAAGCGCATGATGGACGTTATTCAGGAGATTGAGCGCCAGCTGTTAATGGTGCTGCTGGAGAACATCCCTGAGCAGGGCGCCCGTCCAAAACGTGAAAACGAAAGTTTGCTGAACGGCCCGCAGGTTGACACCTCGAAAGCCGGCGTTGTGGCAAGTCAGGATCAGGTTGACGACCTGCTGGACAGTCTCGGGTTCTGATTCGTGCAGGCCGGATGTAGGGGCAATCGCTTCTCTTCCGGTCTGCATACTCTCTACCGTCTGTAGGGGTTAACGTCATAAACCCTGTCTTTTTTACCGCTTACTCTCGCCATTGCTGTGTCGCGGTTCTGGCATCATTCTCGCCTGTGTCTCTATCCAGGGTCTGATGCGTGGCAGAAGAAAGCGACGACGACAAAACAGAAGCCCCCACACCCCACCGACTTGAAAAAGCGCGGGAAGAAGGGCAGATCCCCCGTTCCAAAGAGCTGACCTCACTGCTTATTTTGCTGGTGGGCGTGTGCATTATCTGGATCGGCGGGGAGTCGCTGGCCCGCAGATTGGCGGGTATGCTGTCGGCCGGGCTGCGTTTTGACCACAGTATGGTCAATGACCCTAATCTGATCCTCAGCCAAATCATTCTGCTGATTAAAGACGCCATGATTGCGCTGTTACCGCTGATTACTGGCGTGGTGCTGGTGGCATTGATCTCGCCGGTGATGTTGGGCGGTTTGATCTTCAGCGGTAAATCGCTGCAACCCAAATTTTCGAAGCTGAATCCGCTGCCGGGTATCAAGCGCATGTTTTCTGCGCAAACCGGTGCGGAACTGCTGAAAGCCATCCTGAAATCTACGCTGGTTGGCAGCGTGGCTGGATTCTATCTCTGGCATAAGTGGCCGGAGATGATGCGGTTGATGGCCGAATCGCCGATTACCGCAATGGGCAATGCCCTTGATTTAGTTGGCATGTGTGCGCTGCTGGTGGTGCTCGGGGTGATCCCGATGGTGGGGTTTGACGTTTTTTTCCAGATTTACAGCCATGTGAAAAAGCTGCGCATGTCACGCCAGGATATTCGCGATGAATATAAACAAAGCGAAGGTGACCCGCACGTTAAGGGCAAAATTCGTCAGATGCAGCGTGCGGCAGCGCAGCGACGCATGATGGCGGATGTGCCGAAAGCCGACGTCATTGTGACTAACCCCACACACTATTCGGTCGCCTTGCAATATGACGAAAACAAAATGAGTGCGCCACGCGTCGTCGCCAAAGGGGCGGGGCTGGTCGCGTTGCGTATTCGCGAAATTGGCGCGGAACATCGAGTCCCAACCTTAGAAGCACCACCGCTGGCCCGTGCGTTATATCGCCATGCTGAGATTGGTCAGCAAATACCCGGCCAGCTGTATGCTGCCGTCGCAGAAGTGCTGGCGTGGGTATGGCAATTAAAACGCTGGCGTCTGGCGGGCGGCAAGCCGCCACCGCAACCTGGAAACCTTCCGGTGCCTGAAGCACTGGATTTTATGAACGAGAAGAATACTGATGGCTAATCTGGTCGCGATGCTGCGCCTGCCCGGCAACCTGAAATCCACACAATGGCAGATTCTTGCCGGGCCGATCCTCATCCTGCTTATCTTGTCGATGATGGTGCTGCCGCTGCCAGCGTTCATCCTTGATTTACTGTTTACCTTTAACATTGCGTTGTCGATCATGGTGTTGCTGGTGGCGATGTTTACCCAGCGCACGCTCGAATTCGCTGCCTTCCCGACCATTTTGCTGTTCACCACATTATTACGCCTGGCGCTGAACGTTGCCTCGACGCGTATTATTTTGATGGAAGGGCATACCGGTTCGGCGGCGGCGGGGAAGGTGGTTGAAGCGTTCGGTCACTTCCTGGTGGGCGGTAACTTTGCCATCGGTATCGTGGTCTTCGTCATTCTTGTCATCATCAACTTTATGGTTATCACCAAAGGTGCCGGTCGTATTGCCGAAGTTGGCGCACGCTTTGTGCTGGACGGTATGCCCGGTAAACAGATGGCGATTGACGCCGATCTCAATGCCGGACTGATTGGGGAAGATGAAGCCAAAAAACGTCGTTCAGAAGTGACCCAGGAAGCTGATTTTTACGGCTCTATGGACGGTGCGAGTAAATTCGTTCGCGGGGACGCCGTTGCCGGTATTCTGATCATGGTAATTAACGTGGTCGGCGGCCTGCTGGTCGGCGTATTACAACACGGTATGAGTATGGGCAGTGCGGCTGAAAGCTACACCTTGCTGACCATCGGTGACGGTCTGGTCGCCCAAATCCCGGCGCTGGTTATCTCTACCGCGGCGGGCGTTATCGTGACGCGCGTCAGTACCGATCAGGATGTCGGCGAACAGATGGTCACCCAGCTGTTCAGTAACCCCAGCGTGATGGTGCTCAGTGCGGCGGTGCTCGGTTTACTGGGCCTGGTACCAGGCATGCCAAACCTGGTATTTCTGATGTTTACCGCAGCGCTATTGGGTTTGGCCTGGTGGCTGCGCGGTCGCGAGACAAAAGCCCCTGCGGAACCTCAGTCGATCAAAATGCCGGAAAATAATGCGGTGGTGGAAGCGACCTGGAACGATGTCCAACTGGAAGACTCGCTGGGGATGGAAGTGGGGTATCGCCTGATCCCGATGGTGGATTTTCAGCAAGATGGCGAGTTGCTGGGACGAATTCGCAGTATTCGTAAGAAATTTGCCCAGGATATGGGCTTCCTGCCGCCGGTGGTGCACATCCGCGACAATATGGATCTGCAGCCTGCGCGCTATCGCATCCTGATGAAAGGGGTAGAAATTGGCAGCGGGGATGCCTATCCGGGACGCTGGCTGGCCATCAACCCTGGTACGGCAGCGGGATCGCTGCCGGGTGAGAAAACGGTTGATCCGGCCTTTGGCCTGGACGCTATCTGGATTGAAAGTGCGCTAAAAGAACAGGCGCAAATCCAGGGCTTCACGGTGGTGGAAGCCAGTACCGTCGTCGCCACGCATCTGAATCACCTGATTGGCCAGTTTGCCGCCGAACTGTTTGGACGTCAGGAGGCGCAACAATTGCTGGACCGCGTGTCGCAGGAAATGCCGAAACTGACTGAGGATCTGGTGCCTGGCGTGGTGACGCTGACCACGCTACATAAAGTGTTGCAGAATTTATTGGATGAAAAAGTGCCGATTCGCGATATGCGCACCATCCTCGAAACGCTGGCTGAACATGCGCCGCTGCAAAACGATCCGCATGAACTCACTGCCGTGGTCCGCGTGGCGTTGGGAAGGGCGATTACCCAGCAATGGTTCCCGGGGAACGACGAAGTTCAGGTTATTGGTCTGGATACGCCGCTTGAGCGCTTGCTGCTGCAGGCCTTACAAGGGGGCGGCGGCCTGGAACCGGGGCTGGCAGACCGACTGTTGGCGCAAACTCAGGAAGCGTTATCGCGCCAGGAAATGTTGGGCGCGCCGCCAGTGCTGTTGGTTAACCATGCACTAAGGCCGCTGCTGGCACGTTTTTTACGCCGCAGCATACCGCAGCTGGTGGTGTTGTCGAACCTGGAGCTTTCCGATAACCGCCATATCCGCATGACCGCGACCATTGGAGGTAAATAATGCATAAGTTTTTGTGGTTGTTATTGTTTCCTCTGGCGGTGCAGGCCGCCGGAGAAGGGGCCTGGCAGGCTAGCGGCATGGGCATTACGTTAAATTATCGCGGACAGTCGGCTTCATCTGCACCGTTGGTTTCTGGTCAACCGGTCTCGGGATTGATGACGCTGGTTGCCTGGCGCTATGAGCTGAATGGCCCTACGCCTGCGGGGCTGCGGGTACGTTTATGTTCGCAGTCGCGCTGCGTTGAGCTGGACGGGCAAAGCGGCACCACTCACGGATTTAATAACGTACCTGCCGTGGAGCCGATGCATTTTGTCTGGGAGGTGCCCGGCGGCGGTCGCCTGATCCCGGCCCTACAGGTGCAAAGTAATCAGGTCATCGTCAACTACCGTTAATTATCTCTTCTTCATCGCAGCTGGCAGATGAAACTGCTGGCTGTCTCGCACTTTTTGACCCGCCACTTTGATTTAAAAGAAACGCTGTTTTATAAAATAGGTGACTTACGTTGCCGGACTCTTTGTGCTGTTGCCATTTCGCGATTATCCCTGGCAGAAATAAAAAGGTTTCCCTTGCGGTTAACTTTTACTGTGACCGTGTAAGGACGTCCTGCGTCGAAGTGAGGATTGCGGGGCCTCCCAATAATGTGCAGGGGTAACGGCAATGAGAACACGTAAAATTGGGTTGGTAAATTATTTTGCCTATGGGGCAGGTGACTTTTTAGGCGCAGGGACCACGGCGCTGACCGCCGCATGGTTGCTCTATTTCTACACCACTTTTTGTGGCCTGACGCCTATTGAGGCGACGTTTATTTTTGCGACGGCCAGGGTGCTGGATGCGGTGGTTAGCCCATTAATGGGCTTTTTAACGGATAATTTTGGCTCGACCTGGCTTGGTAAACGCTTTGGCCGACGTAAGTTTTTTATTCTGCTGGGGATCCCCTGTGTCTTTAGCTACTCCCTGATGTGGGTCGGCGACATGGGATTCTGGTACTACCTGCTGACCTACCTGGTGTTTGATGTGGTTTACACCATGATTCTGGTGCCCTATGAAACGCTGGTACCGGAAATGACCGATGATTTTAAACAGAAAACCAAGTTTTCTGGCGCGCGTATTTCTATGGCCCAGATGTCAGCCATACTGGCCTCGTTCTTACCTGGCGTACTGTTGACGCTGTTTGGTAAACACAATCCTGTTTCATTTTTCTATGCCAGCCTGGTGTTTTCGGTGCTGTGTGCGCTGATGCTGACCTTTGTGTGGTTTTTTACCTGGGAACGTCCGCGTGAAGAATGGACCGAAGCGGCACTTCGCGCTGAAGAAGAAAAGAAAAGCCTGACCTTTCGTCAGAGCATGAGTCGCCTTTTCACTGAGCTAAGTTCGACGCTGCGCATCCGCATTTTCCGTCAACATTTGGGCATGTACCTTGGTGGTTATATCGCGCAGGACGTGTTCAACGCGGTCTTTACCTACTATGTGGTGTTTGTGTTGATGCAGGAAGCCTCTATGGCGTCGAACCTGCTGGGCACCATGGCTATCTTCCAGTTTATTGCGGTTATCGCCATGATCCCGCTGTGCATTCGCTTTGGACCGGCCCCGTCTTACCGGATGGTGGTGGTGCTGTTTGGCCTGAGTTCTCTCTCTTATGCGGTGTTGTATTACGCCGGGCTGAGTGATGTGTACGCCTTATTGCTGCTGGTTTCCGCCGTTGCGGGCCTGGGACGTGGTGGCATCAATTATGTTCCGTGGAATACCTACACCTATATCGCCGATGTCGACGAGGTGATCACCGGTCAGCGTCGGGAAGGGATCTTTGCCGGCATCATGACTTTAACGCGCAAAGCCTCGCAGGCGGGGGCCGTCATGCTGGTCGGCATTGTTATGCAGTTATCGGGTTTTGTCTCCGGGCAGAGTGAACAACCTGCTGCGGTCAGCCATACCATTCTGTTCATTCTGAGCTGCGGTACGTTGATTGTACTGGCGCTGGGATTCCTGGTGTCCCTGCGTTTCAAACTGAATCTGCAAACACATAGCACCTTGCGTGAAGAGACCGCAAAAATGCGTGAGTCCGGGCGCCCCATGCCAGAAGGGCTTACCCCTGAAGGACGTGCAACGGTAGAGATGCTGTCAGGCATGCCGTATGAATCACTTTGGGGTAACAACAATATTGGTTACCTGAATCGTAATAAACCTGCTGCGCCATCACTGCAACATGGCTCAGCATTGAATTCGACATTGCACAGAGGTTAAGTAAATGATTGTTTATCCGGTTAAACACAGCCCGTTGTTACGTCAGCCTGAACATTTTATTGCCAGAGATGAGTTAAAAACGCTCATCAAGAAGGTGACGCATAATCTGGTCAATATTCATGATGAGAGCGGTGAGTTCTTGCTGCGACTGGACGACGGACGCGTTATTGACACCAAAGGGTGGGCTGGATGGGAGTGGACGCACGGCGTCGGCCTGTACGGGATGTACCAGTATTACCAGCAAACCGGTGATGAAACGATGCGCGATATCATCGATGGCTGGTTTGCCGACCGCTTTGCAGAAGGCGCGACGACTAAAAACGTCAATACCATGGCACCGTTTCTGACGCTGGCGTATCGCTATGAAGAAACGCGCAATCCGGCGTATCTGCCGTGGCTTGATTCCTGGGCCGAGTGGGCGATGCACGACATGCCACGTACCGATTTTGGTGGTATGCAGCACATCACGCTGGCGGAAGAGAATCATCAGCAGATGTGGGACGACACGTTGATGATGACGGTGTTACCGCTGGCGAAGATTGGCAAACTGCTCAACCGCCCCGAGTACGTTGAAGAGGCGACGTATCAGTTCCTGTTACATGTGCAAAACCTGATGGATAAAGAAACCTGTCTGTGGTTCCACGGCTGGAGCTATGAGGGAAATCATAACTTTGCCAACGCCCGCTGGGCGCGCGGTAACAGCTGGCTAACTATTGTTATTCCGGAGTTCCTCGAACTGGTCGATTTACCGGAGAATAATGCCGTTCGTCGCTATCTGGTACAGGTACTGAATGCGCAAATTGCGGCCCTGGCGACGTGTCAGGATGAGAGTGGTCTGTGGCACACGTTGCTGGACGATCCGCATTCTTACCTTGAAGCGTCAGCCACCGCCGGATTTGCTTATGGGATTTTGAAAGCGGTGCGTAAGCGTTATGTCGGGCAGGAATATGCGGCGGTAGCAGAACTCGCCATCAAAGGCATTGTGCAGCATATCTCGCCGGAGGGTGAGCTGCTGCAAACCTCATTCGGTACCGGAATGGGGCACAATCTCGAGTTCTATCGCAACATTCCGCTGACCTCCATGCCTTACGGCCAGGCGATGGCGATGCTGTGTCTCACCGAATACTTGCGTAAGTATTTTTAATATCGGTGTCCGACGGCGCTGTTTGTTGAGTTACCTCTGTTTGTGCGGCTTTGTCCTGCGGCACAAACAGATGATCCATAATCTGTCGCATAACCGGCGCGGCGGTAATGCCGTCGCTGCCGCCGTTTTCCAGAATCAACGCCACGGCGACTTTCGGGTTTTTGTTGGGTGCAAATGCGGTGTAGAACACGTGGTCACGCAGGCGGATGGGGATCATCTTCGCATTGTAAGTCTGGTTTTCTTTCAGGCTGAAAACCTGTGAGGTCCCGCTTTTTGCCGCAATTCCGTAAGGTGCAGTATGGAAAAATTTATAACCTGTCCCGTTCGGCGCATTGGCCATGCCAAACATCGCCTCGCGTACCAGTCCCCAATAGGGCGAGGAGGGAGAGGCAATCTGTGACGGTACCGTGGCGGCATGATAAGGCGTAACAGATTTACCACTCTCTTCAGCCTGCAACAGGTGAGGGGCAATCACTTTCCCGTTGTTAATCAGTGCCACCATTGCTTTCACCATCTGGATTGGCGTGGCAATCCAGTATCCCTGACCGATACCAACCGAAATGGTGTCTCCCTGATACCAGGCTTTTTTATGCACCCGTTGTTTCCAGTCGCGGCTCGGTAACAGCCCGTTGTACTCTTCATCAAGATCAATGCCGGTGGGTTTACCGTAACCAAATTGGCTAAGCATGCTGTTGATTCGGTCAATGCCCATCATATACGCCACCTGATAGAAGAACGTATCAGCGGACTCTTCAATTGCTTTGGTCACGTCCAACATGCCATGACCGGTTTTTTTCCAGTCGCGATAATGTCGCTCAGTGCCGGGCAATGTCCATGTTGGTGCGCCAAAGAAGCTGGTCTGCGGGGTGATAACGCCATTGAGCAATGCTGACATCGCCATGTACGGCTTGACCGTGGAGGCGGGAGGGTACAAACCTTGCGTGACGCGGTTAATCAACGGCAGGTCTTTATCCTGCAGCAGCGTGTTGTAGTCCTGGTAGCTGATACCTTTGACGAACGGATTCGGATCATAGCTGGGGTTAGAGACCATCGCCAGCACCGAGCCATCGTGCGGATCTTCAACCAGCACGGCGGCGCGCTGACCGACCAGCAGGCTCTCAATATATTCCTGTAAGTGTAAATCCAGCGTCAGGTGGATGTCCTTTCCGGCAACAGGCGGTACATCTTTTATCAGGCGTACGATGCGTTCGTGGTTATCGACTTCGACTTCTTGATAACCCGCTTTGCCGTGCAGATCGTTTTCGTAATAGTGTTCGATCCCCTGCTTGCCAATGTTGTGATCGGCGGCGTAGTTTTCTGCCAGCCCCTTTTTATCCAACGCTTTCAGGTCGCTATCATTGATTTTAGAGACATAGCCGAGCACATGCGCCAACTCTGCGCCATACGGATATTGGCGATCTTCATAGCTGTTGATGGTGACGCCGCTGAAATGAAACTGATTAACCGAGAAACGGGCGATCTCCACGTCGGTCAGCGCATTTTTGAGCACCACCGGGCGATAGCGACTACTGGATTTCAGATCGTGGCGAAACTGGTCAATCTCATCAGGGGTCAGGTCAACAATAGGCGTTAGCTGCTTTAGCAAGGCATCCATATCGTTGATTTTATAAGGAGTGACAGAAATATCGTACCAGGTGACGTTGCGCACCAGCGGGATACCGTTGCGATCGTAAATGATGCCGCGCATTGGGGCAACCGGCAGCATTTTGATGTCATTGGCATTCGAGCGGGTGGTGTAATACTGATGCTCGCGAATTTGTAAGTTGTAGAGGTTATAAATCAGGATGCCAAAACAGATGACCACCAGGCCAAAGGCCACTATTACCCGTCGCTGAAAGAGTTTCTCTTCCGCCTCAAAATCTCTGAATGTCATGGACCCACACCTGATTAATTCGCCGCCTAATGATACGGAGGTGTAAATGGGATAACAGGTAAAAGATGTTCCATCCCTCTACGGAAATGTGTCATTCCTTGTGAGTTGTAACAAATTACAGTGAACGTAGCCGTTTCTCGTAGGCCTGATGGCGCTTCGCTTATCAGGCCTACGAGGGCGGTCATTCGGGAAAATAAAAAAGCCCGCGACATAGCGCGGGCTTTCACATCACTCGAGGTGATTACATACGTTCTACGGTTTCGATACCCAGCGTATCCAGACCCAGCTTCAGCGTTTTCGCCGTCAACTGTGCCAGCTTCAGGCGGCTGTTACGAATCTCTTCGCTCTCGGCGCTGAGGATTGGGCAATGTTCGTAGAAACCAGAGAACAAACCGGCAAGATCGTACAGATAGGCGCACATCACGTGCGGTGTACCTTCACGTGCAACGACGGTCAGCGTTTCTTCAAACTGCAGCAGACGCGCCGCCAGTTGGGCTTCACGATCTTCACTGATGATGACCTTCGCGCTGGCCAGCGCACTTTCGTCGATATCTGCCTTACGGAATACGGACAGTACGCGGGTGTAGGCATACTGCATGTACGGTGCGGTATTGCCTTCGAAGGCCAGCATGTTGTCCCAGTCGAAGATGTAATCAGTGGTACGGTTTTTCGACAGATCCGCATACTTCACGGCGCCGATACCGACCGCATTCGCCAGTTTTTCCAGCTCGTCGGCAGGCATGTCCGGGTTCTTCTCTGCCACCAGACGACGTGCGCGCTCCAGCGCTTCATCCAGCAGATCGGCCAGTTTGACCGTGCCACCTGCGCGGGTTTTGAACGGTTTACCGTCTTTGCCAAGCATCATGCCGAACATATGGTGTTCCAGCGGTACGGAGTCTGGTACGTAACCGGCTTTACGTACGATGGTCCATGCCTGCATTAAATGCTGATGCTGACGGGAGTCGATATAATACAGCACCCGATCGGCATGCAGCGTTTCGTAACGATACTTGGCGCAAGCGATGTCAGTGGTGGTGTACAGATAACCGCCATCTTTCTTCTGAATGATAACGCCCATCGGTTCGCCTTCCTTGTTTTTATACTCATCAAGGAATACGACGGTCGCGCCTTCGCTTTCAACGGCCAGGCCTTTGGCTTTGAGATCCGCAACAATGCCTGGCAGCATCGGGTTGTACAGGCTTTCACCCATCACGTCGTCGCGGGTCAGCGTCACGTTCAGACGATCGTAGGTTAACTGGTTCTGCGACATGGTAATGTCGACCAGTTTACGCCACATTTCGCGGAAGTAAGCATCACCACCCTGCAACTTCACCACGTAGCTACGTGCGCGCTCGGCGAATTCTTCATCTTCGTCGTAATGTTTTTTCGCGTCACGATAGAAACCTTCAAGGTCAGCCAGCGCCATTTCACCCGCGTTTTCCTGCTGCTGCTTTTCCAGCCACGCGATGAGCATACCGAACTGGGTTCCCCAGTCGCCAACGTGGTTTGCACGGATGACTTTATGGCCGAGAAACTCCAGCGTACGGACAGCCGCATCACCGATGATGGTGGAACGCAGGTGGCCTACGTGCATCTCTTTCGCCACGTTTGGCGCAGAGTAGTCAACAACAACGGTTTGCTTTTCTGGCTGTACAACGCCCAGACGATCGGAGGCCAGCGCCTGCTGCACGTGCTGCGCCAGGAATGCGGGATCGAGGAAAATATTGATAAAGCCCGGGCCCGCAATTTCAACCTTGCTGGCAATCCCGTTGAGATCCAGATGAGTCAGCACCTGCTCTGCCAGTTGTCGCGGCGCCATACCCAGTTTTTTAGCGACTGCCATCATGCCGTTGGCCTGATAGTCGCCGAACTGTACTTTTGCTGACTGACGAACCTGAGGTTCGCAATCTGCAGGCGCACCTGCAGCAATCATGGCCTGACGGACTTTTTCTGAGAGAAGAGCCTGAATATTCACCGGAATACCTTACATTTATGAAGCGGATCAAAATTCACCGCGCCAGTTTAAGAATTTAGGTCGGGAGTATACTGCAAATGCCCATTGCCGTCAGCATTGCGCGTGCCGCGCGCGGCCTAAAATAGATGCAATGCAATTACGCATAATCATTCATTTTGTCCGTGAAAAAAACAGCGGTTGGATGGTGCTACGCAACAGAGTAAATTAGCGGCTTTGAACATGGATATGAGCTTTCAATATGGCGAACTGGCAAACCGTTGCAGAACTGCATGATATTTCCGCAGATTTAGGGCATTTCACTCAGGCGTTAACTGAACTTTCCACCCGTCTGGGTTTGAATATTGCTCCGCTTGAAGCCGATCACATCTCTCTGCGTTGTCATCAAAACACCACCGCAGAGCGCTGGCGTCGCGGGTTTGAACAGTGTGGCCAGCTGTTGTCGGAAAATATCATCAATGGCAGACTAATTTGCCTGTTCAAACTGGATGAGCCGGTATGCGTGGCGCACTGGCAGTTTTCTATTGTGGAGTTGCCGTGGCCGGGTGAAAAACGCTACCCACATGAGGGTTGGGAGCATATTGAGATTGTTCTGCCGGGCGAGCCGGAAACGTTGAATGCGCGAGCGCTGGCGTTGCTTTCTGATGAAGGATTGAGTCAGCCGGGTATCTTTGTGAAAACCAGTTCACCACAAGGCGAGCGTGAGCGGTTACCGAACCCGACGCTGGCGGTCAGCGACGGCAGCGTGACTATCAAGTTTCATCCATGGTCAATTGAAACGATTGTGGCAAGCGAGCAACAGGAGTAACCATGGCACTGCTGGAAATCTGCTGTTACAGCATGGAGTGTGCGCTGACGGCACAAAAAAATGGCGCGGATCGTATTGAACTGTGTTCGGCACCCAAAGAAGGGGGCTTAACCCCATCACTGGGCGTATTACGTACCGTTCGTCAGCAAATTGATATTCCCGTCAATCCGATTATCCGCCCGCGCGGCGGGGATTTTTGCTATACCGACGGTGAATTCGCCGCCATGCTGGATGATATCGCCATGGTCAGAGATCTCGGATTCTCCGGGCTGGTAACCGGGTTATTAGATGTTGATGGCAACGTCGATATGTCGCGCATGGAAAAAATTGTGCGGGCAGCCGGTACGCTAAATGTCACGTTTCATCGGGCCTTTGATATGTGTGCCAACCCCTTAAATGCGCTGAAAAATTTATCTGATTTGGGTGTCGCCAGAGTGCTGACTTCCGGGCAAAAATCAGATGCTGCGCAAGGTTTAACAAAAATAATGGAACTTATTGCACAGCCCGGTGCTCCAATCATTATGGCCGGAGCGGGGGTTCGCGCTGCGAATTTGTCTCTATTCCTCGACGCCGGGGTGCAGGAAGTCCACAGTTCTGCCGGAGTATGGCTGGCTTCTCCCATGCGTTATCGCAATGCGGGGTTGTCGATGTCTTCGGATACGCAAGCGGATGAATATTCCCGCTATGCGGTAGACGGGGCGGCGGTTGCTGAAATGAAAGCGATTATTGCGCACCATCGGGCCAGCTGATTTTTACCGTTGCATCATGTCGCCCAATATGATGCTTGCTCGTACCAGGCCCCTGCAATTACAGGGGCCTTTTTTTATCCTTTTATGCCTGATGGCGGCGATGGCTTATCAGGCCTACGGGAGTTGTAGGCCCGGTAAGCGTAGCGCCACCGGGCAATCCATCACGGCTTACGCGCAATCAAGACCGCGCGCAGCGGGGCAGGGTACCCTTCTACCGTTTTACTGCTGTCGTTCGGGTCGAGGAAATCAGCCAGCGATTCGGTAATCATCCACTCGGTGCGGCGCTGTTCTTCGGTGGTGGTCACACACACGTCGGCAATGCGGACATCGACAAAACCGCACTTCTCCAGCCAGTTTTTCAACGCCAGTGCAGACGGAATAAAGTAGACGTTGCGCATTTGTGCGTAGCGGTCACCCGGCACCAGCACGGTATTTTCGTCCCCTTCAACCACCAGCGTTTCCAGTACCAGTTCACCGTCTTGTACCAGTTGATCTTTCAACTGCCAGAGATGTTCCAGCGGAGAACGACGGTGATAGAGCACGCCCATTGAGAAAACGGTATCAAACGCGTTCAACGCCGGAAGCTGTTCAATACCCAGCGGCAGCAGATGCGCGCGCTGGTCGTTGCCCAGCAGTTTTCGCACCGCTTCGAACTGACACAGGAATAACTGGGTCGGATCAATCCCAACGGCCAGGTGCGCGCCTGCACCGATCATGCGCCACATGTGATACCCGCTGCCGCAGCCGACATCCAGGATCGTCCGTCCGGTCAGGTCGGATAAATGCGGCAGGACGCGATCCCATTTCCAGTCAGAACGCCATTCGGTGTCGATATTGACGCCATACAGTGAGTATGGCCCTTTACGCCACGGCATCAAATTGCGCATCAACGTATCAATGCGTTTAAGCTGACCGTCGCTGAGCGGCTCTTCGCTTTCAGCGGTGACACTGTGCAGCAAGTCCAGACGGTGTGGTGTCAGTTCGGGCAAAAACTCTACCGCGTTCGACCACTGCTTAAACAGGCCGTGCTGATCGCGCTGCCAGCTCGCAATTTGCGCCGGGAGCGTTTCCAGCCAATGAGAAAGGTGATTTTTGGCAATCAGCTGATAAAAGTTACCAAAGTCTGTCATGCCGCAACCTCAGCTTTTAGTGCCACCAGAGAACCAAAGTTAAAGCACTGGAACCACAGTTCGCTGTGTTCAAAACCAGCCTGATGCAGGCGCGCTTTATGGGTTTCGACCGAGTCGGTCAGCATGACGTTTTCCAGCATGCTGCGCTTTTGGCTGATTTCCAGTTCGCTGTAGCCATTTGCCCGCTTGAAATCGTGGTGCATGTTGAACAACAGCTCACCCACTTTTGCATCCTCGAAACTGAATTTCTCCGACAGCACCAGCGCGCCGCCAGGATTCAGCCCCTGATAAATCTTATCCAACAATGCCTGGCGCTCCGCTGGCTCAAGGAATTGCAGGGTAAAATTCAGCACCACCATTGAGGCGTTTTCAATAGTAATGTTGCGAATATCCCCTTCGACAACCTCGACCGGAATAGGGGCTTTATAGGCGTCAATATGGCGGCGGCAGCGTTCAACCATGGCCGGGGAGTTGTCGACGGCAATAATTTTACAATTGTCATGCTGAATACTGCGACGCACCGAGAGCGTCGCGGCGCCCAATGAACAGCCCAGATCGTAGACCTGCGTGTTGGGTTGCACGAAACGTTCGGCCAGCATACCAATCATCGAAATGATGTTGGAGTAGC
The DNA here is from genome assembly GCF_005281055.1 of Citrobacter sp. wls711. NCBI lineage: Bacteria > Pseudomonadati > Pseudomonadota > Gammaproteobacteria > Enterobacterales > Enterobacteriaceae > Citrobacter > Citrobacter sp. wls711. The sequence continues at coordinate 20,385 of NZ_SZXC01000052.1, forward strand.
CGGGAACGGAACGCTGGATCATATCCGGGAAGACTTCAGCTACCCGTTCATCAAAGGTCCAGTCACCCAGACTGGCGATAGGCGCAGAAAAAAGCGTGTCGCGGTGAGACATAACGTAAAAATCCGGGAAAAATAAAGTGGCGTATTGTGCGCTAATGCAGGGAGAAAACCAACTCCCAGGGCATATACCAGAGATTCGCCAGCACCATTAGCACCAGCGAGCACCAGGTGGCGCTCATGCCGGAACGACGCCAGCGGAACAGACGGTGGTGGAATCCGTAATAATGCATCAGCCGACCGGCAATTAACATCAGCCCGCAAATATGCACCATCCACGTTTCCGCGCCGTTCATTTCCATAAATAACAGCAACACTAATGCGACGGGGATATATTCCACCGCATTACCGTGAATGCGAATCGCACTTTGTAGTTCGCTAAAACCGCCGTCGCCATAAGCCACACGATACTGCATACGCAGGCGGACAACGTCAAAGGAGAACTTAATCAACAATAACGCACCCAGTACGGCATATAGCGCGCTTACCATACAAACTCCCTTTTAAAATGGCTGCTGGCATTGACTATGATAGGTGGCATTTTCAGAAAAGAGAAGATTGCTGTGGAATCGACGGTGCTGATCCGATCTCTGGCAGAGCGCTGCGTAAATCTGCCCATAGCGTATCTACAAGCTCCGGGGCCTGCGCGATGTCCGGCGTATGCAAAAACAGATACGGCGTGGTGGTCTGCTTCCAGAGAGACAGTTTGGCCAGCCATACGTTAAATAACGTTCGGTTTTGTTCCATATTATCGCTGCCGATAAAGCGCACCATTGGGTTGCTCGCGGTAACCACCGCATGGACCGGAACTTTCGGTTTTTTGCGCTGCGCATCGCGAATCGCTTCACTGTGAGGAACCGCGGCGTGTACCGGCCGACTATCTAAAATTACCCGATTGACCCCTCGCTCGTGTAAGCCGCGATTGAACCGTTTCTCGTCTTCACCTTTGGTAAAAAATTCAGGATGGCGAACTTCCACCCCGTAGGTAAACGATGCGGGTAACGCATCGAGAAACGCCCACAGAGCAGGGAGATCGCGAGGAGAAAAGGTGGCGGGTAACTGCAACCAATATTGCCCGATTCGCGCTTCCAGCGGCGACATGCGGGTGAAAAATTCTTGCACCAAATCATCACAGTTTCGCAGTCCAGCTTGATGCGAAATGGTCGCCGGAAACTTAAAGCAGAAGCGAAAGTCATCGGTAGTTTGCGCCTGCCAGCGCGTAACAATCTCGGCTTTTGGCAGCGCGTAGAGTGTGGTATTGCCCTCAACACAGTTAAAGTGGCGGGCATACTCTTCAAGGCTGGTGATCCCCAGGCGCACCCACTTCGGATGCGACCACTGCGGCAGGCCGATATAGATCATAACGCTTGCAGGATCTCGTCCACGCTGCGCACGCGTGCAATGCGCGGGAAGATATGCGTCATGCTGCCCTGATGCTGATCGGCACTGGCTGCGCTACAGGCATCTTCGGCAATCACCAGGTTAAAACCCAGTTCCCAGGCGTTACGCGCCGTTGACTCAACGCCGATGTTGGTGGAGATCCCGCATAACACGATAGTGTCAACGCCCCGGCGGCGCAGTTGGAGTTCGAGGTCGGTGCCGTAAAAGGCACCCCACTGGCGTTTGATCACTTCGATGTCACTGGCGTTTTTGCCCAGCGCTGTCGGATAGTCCCACCAGTTTGCAGGGAGCGCTTTTGCGGGGGCCAGGGCATCTATCGGCTGTTTCAGGGCTTCTGCGTAGTCGTCAGACCAGCCAACGCGAACCATCACTACCGGTGAACCGTGAGCGCGGAATTGTGCCGCAAGGCGTGCGGCGTGGGTTACCACGTCGCTTGCCGAATGGGGGCCGCCGGCGAAGGGTAAGATCCCTTCCTGTAGATCAATAACGACAAGGGCGGTGGTTTTAGCGTTCAGTTCCAGCATGGTGGCTCCAGTCAAAAAAGAATTCCGTTACACCTTAATCGCGATTGTGTGTGAAAGGGGCGACAATTTTTGTTATTTTTTGTGAGATTACGCAATACCCGCGTAGGAAACACGCGTACAGTCAGTACCGGACTTATCGTGCGGCAGAATTTCCAGTATAATAGCCGCCTTTTTTCATTCAGTTGTGACATTCAGCTAAAGCTGCGACTTCGTCATCTGCAAGGCAGGTGACAATCCGCCTGCGGCAAAGTTAAGGGATATCTCATGCGTACAGAATATTGCGGACAGCTACGTCTGTCCCACGAGGGGCAGCAGGTGACTCTGTGTGGTTGGGTCAACCGTCGTCGTGATCTTGGTAGCCTGATCTTCATCGATATGCGCGACCGCGAAGGTATCGTGCAGGTATTTTTCGATCCGGACCGTGCGGACGCGTTAAAGCTGGCCTCCGAACTGCGTAATGAGTTCTGCATCCAGGTTACGGGCACCGTGCGTGCGCGTGACGCGAAAAACGTCAACGCCGATATGGCGACCGGCGAAATTGAAGTACTGGCGTCCGATCTGACCATCATCAACCGTTCAGACTCGCTGCCGCTGGACTCTAACCACGTTAACACCGAAGAAGCACGTCTGAAGTATCGCTATCTGGATCTGCGTCGTCCGGAAATGGCGCAGCGTCTGAAAACCCGTGCCAAAATCACCAGCCTGGTGCGTCGTTTTATGGACGATCACGGCTTCCTCGACATCGAAACGCCGATGCTGACCAAAGCGACCCCGGAAGGCGCACGTGACTATCTGGTGCCTTCCCGCGTCCATAAAGGCAAATTCTACGCCCTGCCGCAGTCTCCACAGCTGTTCAAGCAGCTGCTGATGATGTCTGGCTTTGATCGTTACTATCAGATCGTAAAATGCTTCCGTGACGAAGACTTACGCGCTGACCGTCAACCTGAATTTACCCAGATCGATGTTGAGACTTCCTTCATGACCGCACCGCAGGTGCGCGAAGTGATGGAAGCGTTAGTGCGTAATCTGTGGCTGGAAGTAAAAGGTGTGGATCTGGGTGATTTCCCGATCATGACCTTTGCGGAAGCCGAACGTCGTTACGGCTCTGATAAACCGGATCTGCGTAACCCGATGGAGCTGGTTGACGTTGCTGACCTGCTGAAGTCCGTTGATTTCGCCGTCTTCTCCGGCCCGGCTAACGATGCCAAAGGTCGCGTGGCTGCGCTGCGTGTACCGGGTGGGGCCAGCTTAAGCCGTAAGCAGATCGACGATTACGGTAATTTCATCAAGATCTACGGCGCGAAAGGCCTGGCTTACATTAAGGTCACCGAACGTGCGAAAGGTCTGGAAGGGGTAACCAGCCCGGTTGCTAAGTTCCTGAATGCCGATATCGTTGACGCGATTCTTGAGCGCACCGGCGCACAAGATGGCGACATGATTTTCTTCGGCGCAGACAACAAGAAAGTGGTTGCTGACTCAATGGGCGCACTGCGTCTGAAACTGGGTAAAGATCTGAGCCTGACCGACGAAACCAAATGGGCGCCGCTGTGGGTTATCGACTTCCCAATGTTTGAAGACGACGGTGAAGGTGGCCTGACCGCGATGCACCATCCGTTTACCGCGCCGAAAGACATGACGGCCGCTGAGCTGAAAGCCGCGCCGGAAGAGGCCGTTGCCAATGCGTACGATATGGTCATCAACGGTTACGAAGTGGGCGGCGGTTCCGTGCGTATCCATAACGGCGACATGCAGCAAACCGTGTTTGGTATTCTGGGTATTAACGAGCAAGAACAGCGTGAGAAGTTCGGCTTCCTGCTGGACGCGCTGAAATACGGTACTCCGCCGCACGCGGGCCTGGCGTTTGGTCTGGATCGTCTGACCATGCTGCTGACCGGTACCGATAACATTCGTGACGTTATTGCCTTCCCGAAAACCACGGCTGCCGCGTGTCTGATGACCGAAGCGCCAAGCTTTGCCAACGACGCTGCGCTGGCGGAACTGAGCATTCAGGTTGTGAAGAAGGCCGAGAATAACTGATATGACATACAAACAGCCTGTCTCGGTGTTAGTCGTGATTTATGCAAAGGACACCGGAAGAGTGCTGATGTTACAGCGACGCGACGATCCTGATTTCTGGCAGTCGGTCACCGGCAGCCTTGAAGAGGGTGAAACCGCGTCGCAAGCCGCCATGCGCGAAGTAAAGGAAGAGGTCACCATTGACGTTGCCCGCGAGCAACTGACCTTAATTGACTGTCAGCGCACGGTGGAGTTCGAGATTTTTAGCCATTTACGACATCGCTACGCACCGGGAATCGAACGGAATACGGAATCCTGGTTTTGCCTGGCACTCCCCTCGGAACGAGAGATCGTGTTCACTGAACATCTGACCTATCGTTGGGTTGATGCGGCGGAAGCTGCGCAGCTAACCAAATCGTGGAGTAACCGGCAGGCGATTGAAGAATTTGTAATTAACGTCGCCTGAGAAGGCGCGCTTTTTGGAGATATTATTTATGGCAGGTCATAGTAAATGGGCCAACACCAGACACCGTAAAGCAGCGCAGGATTCCAAGCGCGGCAAGATCTTCACCAAAATCATTCGCGAGCTGGTTACGGCCGCTAAGCTTGGTGGTGGCGATCCGGACGCGAACCCGCGCCTGCGTGCGGCTGTCGATAAAGCGCTGTCCAACAACATGACGCGTGACACCCTGAACCGTGCCATCGCGCGCGGTGTGGGCGGTGACGAAGACGCAAACATGGAAACCATCATTTATGAAGGTTACGGTCCTGGCGGGACAGCGGTCATGATTGAATGCCTGTCTGACAACCGTAACCGTACTGTTGCGGAAGTGCGCCATGCGTTCACCAAAACTGGTGGTAACCTGGGCACCGACGGTTCTGTTGCGTACCTGTTTAGCAAAAAAGGTGTTATCTCCTTTGAGCAAGGCGACGAAGACACCATCATGGAAGCCGCGCTGGAAGCTGGTGCTGAAGACGTTGTGACCTATGATGACGGTGCGATTGATGTCTACACCGCATGGGAAGAGATGGGCAAAGTGCGTGATGCACTGGAAGCCGCTGGTCTGAAAGCGGACAGCGCTGAAGTTACGATGATCCCGTCCACCAAAGCGGACATGGATGCAGAAACAGCACCGAAGCTGATGCGTCTGATCGATATGCTGGAAGACTGCGATGACGTGCAGGAAGTTTACCACAACGGCGAAATCTCCGATGAGGTTGCTGCTACGTTAGAATGACGTGGTTGAGCGGTAAAATAACAGGAGATGCGTGATGTCCATTATTCTCGGCATTGACCCGGGCTCGCGCATCACCGGCTATGGCGTGATCCGCCAGGTCGGTCGACAGTTGACCTATCTGGGCAGTGGATGTATTCGTACCAAAGTGGATGATTTACCGTCACGCCTGAAGCTGATTTATGCAGGGGTGTCGGAAATCATTACCCAGTTTCAGCCAGACTACTTTGCCATTGAGCAAGTATTTATGGCAAAAAACGCCGATTCGGCGCTTAAGCTGGGGCAGGCGCGCGGCGTGGCGATTGTTGCTGCCGTAAACCAGGACCTTCCGGTGTTTGAATATGCGGCACGTCAGGTGAAGCAAACCGTCGTCGGGATAGGCAGTGCGGAGAAAAGTCAGGTGCAGCACATGGTGCGCACATTGCTAAAACTCCCGGCAAATCCCCAGGCCGATGCCGCGGATGCGCTGGCCATCGCCATTACCCACTGCCACGTCAGCCAGAACGCCATGCAAATGAGCGATACCCGGCTGAATTTAGCGCGTGGTCGACTACGTTAATGACAAATGAGGCTGGATATCTATCCAGCCTTTTTTTATGATAGCGCATTACCTTTTTAGCCCTTAACGCAGGAGCGTCACGTGATAGGCAGACTCAGAGGCATCATTCTCGAAAAACAACCCCCGTTGGTTCTTCTGGAAACGGGTGGCGTAGGCTATGAAGTGCATATGCCGATGACCTGTTTTTACGAGCTGCCGGAAGCCGGGCAGGAAGCGATTGTTTTCACCCATTTTGTGGTGCGTGAAGATGCGCAGCTGCTGTACGGTTTTAACAACAAGCAGGAACGCACGCTGTTTAAAGAGCTGATTAAAACCAATGGCGTTGGACCGAAGCTGGCGCTGGCGATCCTCTCCGGCATGTCGGCGCAGCAGTTCGTTAACGCGGTTGAACGCGAAGAACTCGGGGCGCTGGTGAAACTGCCGGGTATCGGTAAGAAAACCGCTGAGCGCCTGATTGTTGAAATGAAAGACCGCTTTAAAGGCCTGCATGGCGATCTGTTCACACCGGCGGCCGATCTGGTGCTGACGTCACCTGCGGGTCCGGTAACGGATGACGCCGAGCAGGAAGCGGTTGCTGCGCTGGTGGCGCTGGGCTATAAACCGCAGGAAGCCAGCCGCATGGTGAGTAAAATTGCCCGCCCTGATGCCAGCAGTGAAACCCTGATTCGTGAAGCGCTCCGCGCTGCATTGTGAGGTAAAGGATGATTGAAGCAGACCGCCTGATTTCAGCTGCCAGCGCGATACCTGAAGACATTGTGGATCGTGCGATCCGCCCCAAGTTGCTCGATGAGTATATCGGTCAGCCTCAGGTCCGTTCGCAAATGGAAATTTTTATCCAGGCGGCGAAGTTGCGCGGTGATGCCCTCGACCACCTGCTGATCTTTGGTCCTCCGGGTCTTGGAAAAACCACGCTTGCCAATATTGTCGCCAATGAAATGGGCGTAAACCTGCGTACCACCTCCGGCCCGGTGCTGGAAAAAGCGGGCGATTTGGCGGCAATGCTGACGAACCTCGAGCCGCACGACGTGCTGTTTATCGATGAGATCCATCGCTTATCGCCGGTCGTGGAAGAAATATTGTATCCGGCGATGGAAGACTATCAGCTGGATATCATGATCGGCGAAGGACCTGCTGCACGTTCGATCAAGATTGACCTGCCGCCGTTTACGCTGATTGGCGCGACAACCCGTGCCGGGTCGTTAACTTCTCCGCTGCGTGACCGTTTTGGTATCGTGCAGCGACTGGAGTTTTATCAGGTTGCCGATCTTCAGCATATTGTAGGGCGCAGTGCGCGTTATATGGGGCTGGAGATGAGCGAGGAGGGCGCGCTGGAAGTTGCTCGCCGTGCGCGCGGAACGCCGCGTATTGCCAACCGTCTGCTGCGTCGCGTGCGTGACTTCGCCGAGGTGAAGCATGATGGCACCATCTCGGCAGACATTGCCGCCCAGGCGCTGGATATGCTCAATGTGGACGCTGAAGGGTTCGATTACATGGACCGTAAGCTGCTGCTGGCGGTGATCGATAAATTCTTCGGTGGGCCGGTAGGGCTGGATAACCTGGCCGCCGCTATTGGTGAAGAGCGTGAAACGATTGAGGACGTGCTGGAGCCATATTTGATCCAGCAGGGCTTCCTGCAGCGTACGCCGCGCGGACGTATGGCGACGGTGCGCGCCTGGAATCATTTTGGTATTACGCCGCCGCAAATGCCTTAAGTTTTTTATGCCGGATGGCAGCTTGCCTAATCCGGCCTACCTGTGAACGTAGGCCTGATACGCGAAGCGCCATCAGGCAACACACTCTTAGCTCGCTTGCTTTTTCATCATGCTGAAAATAAACATCAGCGCGGCACACAGCACCACGGAGGGCCCTGCTGGCGTATCATAGAACGCTGAGAACGTCAGGCCGCCCGTCACCGCTATCATCCCCACGCCCACGGCAACACCGGCCATCTGCTCAGGCGTACGCGCAAAACGGCGTGCGGTGGCAGCAGGAATAATCAGCAGCGACGTAATAATGAGCGCGCCGACAAACTTCATCGCCACACCAATCGTTAACGCAGTGACCAGCATCAGCAGCAGCTTCACGCGTTGCAGCTTCACGCCATCGACAAAGGCGAGATCCGGGCTGATGGTCATTGACAGCAGGTTGCGCCATTGCCAGAAGATAATGGCGAGCACAATGACAACACCAATGGCGATGGAGATCAGATCTTCCGGCGTCACGGCAAGCAGGTCGCCGAACAGATAGGCCATCAAATCCACACGGATATTCGACATCAGGCTGACGACCACCAGGCCCAGTGACAGAGCGCTGTGCGCCATAATGCCGAGCAAGGTGTCTATGGCGAGGTGAGGGCGCTTCTCCAGCCACACCAGACCCGCTGCCAGCATCAGCGTGACTGCGATAACCGCATAGAACGGGTTTACATCTAACAGCAGACCAAAGGCCACACCCAGCAGTGACGCGTGCGCCAGCGTGTCGCCAAAATAAGACATCCGACGCCAGACCACAAACGATCCCAGCGGGCCAGCGGCGCAGGCCAGCATGATCCCGGCTAACCAACCGGGTAATAACAATTCAATCATGAGTGACCATTTCCCCGGCGTAATACGATACGACCCTGTAAATCATGGCGATGATTATGATTGTGACGGTAAATTCCGAGTTGCTCGGCACCGCGTTGCCCGAACATAGAGATAAATTCCGGGTGCATAGAGACCACTTCCGGCGTGCCGGAGCAGCAAATATGGTGGTTGAGGCACAGCACTTCGTCGGTCTTCGCCATCACCAGATGCAAATCATGCGAGACCATCAGTACGGCGCAATCGAGTTCACGGCGAAGCTGGTCGATAAGGTCATACAATGCGACCTGACCATTGACATCCACACCCTGAGTGGGTTCATCCAGCACCAGCAGCTGTGGTTTATTCAGCAATGCGCGAGCCAGCAGGACGCGCTGCGTTTCCCCGCCGGACAGTTTTTGCATCGGCGCATCCATCAGATGTCCGGCCTGAACGCGCTTGAGCGCCGGGAGAATATCGTCCTTCTTTGTATCCGGACGTAAGCGCAAAAAGCGGCTGACCGTCAGGGGCAGCGTGGTATCGAGATACAGTTTTTGCGGGACATAGCCTATCCGCAGCTGTCCGTTACGCTTGATAACGCCTGCATCTGCTGCTACCAGCCCGAGGACAACGCGCACCAGCGTAGACTTCCCGGCACCGTTCGGACCAAGAAGCGTTAAAATTTTGCCGGGCCGTAGTTCAAGCGAAACGTCAGAAAGGACGCGGCGTTGACCATAAGAGACCGAGACATTTTCCAGTGAAACCAAAGTCGTCATATCAATTTTAGTCTTGCAGAAGTTATAGAATGTTATAATATCACATTTCTTACATTCATTACGATGATTGGTCGCATTATGTTACATAAAAATACGCTTCTTTTCGCAGCATTATCCGCTGCTCTTTGGGGGAGTGCAACACAGGCAGCAAATGCCGCCGTCGTTGCCTCGCTTAAGCCGTTAGGGTTTATCGCTTCAGCGATTGCTGATGGGGTTACGGATACCGAGGTTCTCCTGCCTGATGGCGCATCCGAACATGATTACTCATTGCGTCCGTCAGACGTAAAACGCTTACAGGGCGCGGACTTAGTTGTTTGGATTGGCCCCGAGATGGAAGCGTTTATGGAAAAATCTGTCAAGAATATTCCTAACGCGAAACAGGTAACGATTGCGCAACTCAATGACGTGAAACCGTTGCTCATGAAAGGGGGCGACGATGATGATGACGATCATGGACACAATGACGCCCACGGTGAAAAAAGTGACGAACATCACCATCATGGCGACTACAACATGCATCTTTGGCTTTCCCCAGAGATAGCGCGGGCCTCAGCGGTTGCAATCCATGAAAAATTAGTGGAACTTATGCCGCAAAGTCGAGCCAAACTTGACGCCAACCTGAAGGATTTTGAGGCACAATTAGCCGCAACCGATAAGCAGGTAGGTAACGAGCTCGCACCGCTCAAGGGGAAAGGGTATTTCGTTTTTCATGACGCCTACGGCTACTACGAAAAACATTACGGACTAACACCGCTTGGTCACTTTACCGTGAACCCTGAGATTCAACCTGGTGCGCAGCGTTTACATGAAATAAGAACACAGTTGGTTGAGCAAAAAGCAACCTGCGTTTTTGCTGAGCCACAGTTCAGGCCAGCGGTCGTTGAAGCCGTTGCGAGAGGGACATCCGTTCGAATGGGAACGTTGGATCCCCTCGGAACAAACATCAAACTGGGTAAAACAAGCTATTCTGCGTTTCTGAACCAATTAGCCAACCAGTATGCGAGCTGCCTGAAAGGAGATTAATGAGGAAGTGAATACGTGCAACAGATAGCCCGCTCTGTCGCTCTGGCATTTAATAATCTGCCCCGACCCCATCGCGTTATGCTGGGGTCGCTGACCGTTCTTACATTGGCCGTCGCCGTTTGGCGGCCTTACGTTTACCATCCCGATGCTGCACCGATTGTCAAAACCATCGAACTTGAAAAAAGCGAGATTCGTTCGCTGTTGCCTGAGGCCAGTGAACCCATCGATCAGGCTGCTCAGGAAGATGAAGCGATTCCTCAGGATGAACTGGATGATAAAACCTCCGGTGAGGTGGGCGTTCACGAATATGTAGTCTCGACCGGTGATACGCTGAGCAGCATCCTGAATCAGTATGGTATCGATATGGGCGATATCAGCCAGCTTGCCGCCTCGGACAAAGAGTTGCGTAACCTGAAGATTGGCCAACAGCTTTCCTGGACGCTGACCTCTGACGGTGATTTGCAGCGCCTGACCTGGGAAGTTTCTCGCCGTGAAACCCGCACGTACGATCGTACTGCGACGGGCTTCAAAATGAGCAGTGAAATGCAGCAGGGCGACTGGGTTAACAGCCGTATCAAGGGCACCGTCGGCGGCAGTTTCGTCGCCAGCGCCAAAGAGGCCGGGCTGACCAGTTCTGAAATCAGTGCGGTGATTAAGGCTATGCAGTGGCAGATGGACTTCCGCAAACTGAAAAAAGGCGATGAGTTCTCGGTGCTGATGTCTCGCGAGATGTTGGACGGCAAGCGTGAGCAAAGCCAACTGCTGGGCGTTCGTTTGCGCTCTGAAGGTAAAGACTATTACGCGATCCGTGCCGAAGACGGTAAGTTCTATGACCGTAACGGTACCGGCCTGGCGAAAGGGTTTATGCGTTTCCCGACCGCGAAACAGTTCCGCATCTCGTCAAACTTTAATCCGCGTCGCCTGAATCCGGTAACCGGACGCGTGGCACCGCACAAAGGCGTTGACTTCGCGATGCCGCAGGGTACGCCGGTACTGTCGGTAGGTGATGGTGAAGTCGTTGTTGCGAAGCGCAGCGGCGCTGCAGGCTACTATGTCGCGGTGCGCCATGGTCGTACCTACACCACCCGCTACATGCACCTGCGTAAACTGTTAGTCAAACCAGGACAAAAAGTAAAACGCGGCGATCGTATTGCGCTGTCAGGTAACACCGGACGTTCAACCGGACCACACTTGCACTACGAAGTCTGGGTTAACCAGCAGGCCGTGAACCCGTTAACGGCGAAGCTGCCGCGTACAGAAGGGCTGACCGGCTCGGATCGTACCGAGTATCTGGCGCAGGTGAAAGAGGTTCTGCCTCAGTTGCGCTTCGATTAATCAGCATACTGACAAAGCCGGTACGCGATGCGTGCCGGCTTTTTTATTTTGTACGTGGCACGACGCGCCGCTACACTATCAACAGATTTATTTTTCGCGGTACCAGACACTGGAAGAGCATGGAAACGAAAAAAAAGAATATTGAATATATCCCTGAATTTGAAAAATCATTCCGTCATCCGCGCTACTGGGGTGCCTGGCTGGGTGTGGCGGCGATAGCAGGGATTGCGTTAACGCCCGCATCGTTTCGCGATCCTGTGCTGGCGAAGCTGGGACGTCTTGCCGGAAGGTTGGGGAAAAGCTCGCGCCGCAGAGCGCTGATTAATTTATCCCTGTGTTTTCCAGAACGCAGCGAAGCCGAGCGCGAAGCCATCGTCGATGAGATGTTTGCAACGGCTCCGCAGGCGATGGTGATGATGGCAGAGCTTGCCCTGCGTGGCCCGGAGAAAATCCAAAACCGGGTTGACTGGCAAGGTCTGGAGATCATAGAAGAGATGCGCCGCAACGAGGAAAAGGTCATTTTTCTCGTCCCGCACGGTTGGGGTGTAGACATTCCAGCCATGCTGATGGCCTCGCAGGGCCAGAAAATGGCCGCGATGTTCCATAACCAGGGTAATCCTGTTTTTGATTACGTCTGGAACACGGTACGCCGTCGTTTTGGTGGTCGTTTGCATGCGCGTAATGATGGCATCAAACCCTTTATTCAGTCCGTGCGTCAGGGCTATTGGGGATACTATTTGCCGGATCAGGATCATGGTCCCGAGCACAGCGAATTTGTTGATTTTTTTGCCACCTACAAAGCAACATTGCCGGCGATTGGTCGCCTGATGAAGGTTTGCCATGCGCGAGTTGTGCCGCTGTTCCCGGTGTATGACGGGAAAACACATCGCCTGACGATTCAGGTCCGCCCGCCGATGGATGACATCCTGACTGCAGATGACCACACCATTGCCAGACGCATGAATGAAGAGGTGGAGATTTTTGTCGCGCCGCACCTCGAGCAGTACACCTGGATTTTAAAACTGCTGAAAACCCGCAAACCCGGTGAGATTGAGCCGTATAAACGTAAAGATCTCTACCCGAAGAAATAAAAAGAAGAAATAAAAAAAGCCTCTCACTTGAGAGGCTTTCTGTATCAGGTACCACCTGTAGGCCTGATGAGCAAAGCAATATCAGGCATTGAGCGACGCTATTATTCTACGGTCAGAATACGCGTGGTGTTGGTGGAGCCAATGGTGCTCATGACGTCGCCCTGGGTGACAATCACCAGATCGCCAGAAACCAGATAGCCTTTATCACGCAGCAGGTTCACCGCTTCGCTGGCGGCAACCACACCGTCGGTTTCGCTGTCAAAGTGAACCGGAGTAACGCCGCGGTACAGGGAGGTCAGGTTCAGCGTACGCTCATGACGCGACATGGCGAAAATCGGCAGGCCGGAGCTGATACGGGACGTCATCAGCGCGGTACGACCGGATTCTGTCATCGCGATGATGGCGGTGACCCCTTTCAGGTGGTTCGCTGCATACATTGCGGACATGGCAATCGCTTCTTCAACGTTATCAAACTGCACGTCGAGGCGGTGTTTGGAGACATTAATGCTCGGGATTTTTTCCGCGCCCAGGCAGACACGCGCCATGGCGGCAACGGTTTCAGCCGGATACTGGCCTGCGGCGGTTTCTGCCGACAGCATAACGGCGTCGGTGCCGTCGAGTACGGCGTTCGCCACGTCCATCACTTCTGCACGGGTCGGCATCGGGTTGGTGATCATCGACTCCATCATCTGCGTGGCGGTAATGACCGCACGGTTCAGCTGACGCGCACGACGGATCAGGGCTTTCTGAATACCGACCAGCTCCGGATCGCCAATTTCAACGCCCAGGTCGCCACGAGCAACCATCACGACGTCAGATGCCAGGATGATGTCATCCATCGCATTCTGGTCGCACACGGCTTCTGCACGCTCCACCTTGGCAACAATTTTCGCATCGCAGCCTGCATCGCGCGCCAGACGGCGGGCATAGTTCAGATCTTCGCCGCAGCGCGGGAAGGAGACGGCCAGATAGTCAACGCTGATTTGCGCCGCGGTGATGATGTCAGCTTTGTCTTTTTCGGTCAGTGCTTCTGCAGAGAGACCGCCGCCCAGTTTGTTGATGCCTTTGTTATTGGAAAGCGGGCCACCGACGGTCACTTCGGTGAAGACCTTCATGCCCTGAACTTCCAGTACTTTGAGCTGTACGCGACCGTCATCCAGCAGCAGGATGTCGCCCGGCACTACGTCAGCAGGTAGGCCTTTATAGTCAATACCGACTTTTTCTTTATCGCCTTCGCCTTTACCCAGGTTGGCATCTAACAGGAACTTGTCGCCAATATTGAGGAATACTTTGCCTTCTTTGAAGGTTGATACGCGTATTTTAGGTCCCTGCAGGTCACCCAAAATAGCGACATGACGTCCCAGTTTGGCGGCAATTTCACGGACTTTATCCGCCCGCAGTTTGTGATCTTCTGGAGAGCCGTGCGAAAAGTTCATACGTACAACGTTTGCGCCCGCGGCGATAATCTTTTCAAGGTTGTTATCGCGGTCAGTTGCTGGGCCTAACGTGGTAACGATTTTGGTTCTGCGAAGCCTTCTGGACATGTAATACTCCGTTGACTGAAACAACTAGGTGTTGCGTGTGAACATTGATCCGGCCGTTCTGAAACATAACGGTAGAAATGAACGACCCGGATGATAAAAGGGTAGAACATCGTTATTGCTTTTAGCGGTCATCACTCTTGATGAGTAATTCTTTATCAAAACGCGATTCCTTGAGCGCTTCCTTGACACGCTTCAAGTTATCTCTAAATTTTGCCCCACGGCGCAAAGTAAATCCCGTAGCCAGCACATCTATCACGGTCAGTTGAGCAAGTCGAGAGACCATAGGCATATAAATGTCAGTATCTTCCGGTACATCCAGGGTAATTGCCAGCGTGGCTTCACGCGCCAGCGGCGTTCCGGGGGAAGTAAGGGCGATCACCATGGCATCGTTTTCCCGCGCCAGCTGCGCCAGTTCAACCAGACTCTTTGTTCTGCCGGTATGTGAAATAAGGACAATGACGTCGTCATCGCTACAATTCATACAGCTCATACGTTGCAGTACAATATCGTCGGAATAGATAACCGGTACGTTAAAGCGGAAAAATTTATTCATGGCGTCGTGCGCCACGGCTGCGGACGAACCCAGACCGAAAAAGGCGATTTTCTTTGCCTGGGTTAATAAATCTACCGCCCGATTGACCGCCGCGTTATCCAGCGACTGACGGACGTGGTCCAGGCTTGCCATGGCAGATTCGAAGATTTTCCCGGTATAGGACTCGACGCTATCATCCTCATCGACATTACGATTAACATACGGGGTACCATTAGCCAGACTTTGTGCCAAATGCAGTTTAAAATCAGGGAAGCCTCGTGTGTCCATGCTGCGACAGAAGCGATTCACGGTCGGCTCACTGACGTTGGCTTCCAGAGCCAGCGTGGCAATACTTGAATGGATAGCCCGGTCAGGTGAGGTCAGAATAACATCGGCGACCTTACGTTCTGACTTGCTCAGATGTTCCAGTTTTAACTGGATTTTTTCCAGCATATTCATGATGTGAGTAGACTCATCGGCCATGGGCAAAAACGATTTCAGCGATATGGGGAAATCGAGCGGTAACTCTGGTAGATATTACCTCTGTGAACCGACATTCGGGGCAAAATGGACAGAAAAGTTGTTGTTTTTTTTCAATACATGATCGGAGTCGGGTTTTCTTACGCCTTCATGGTCACGTAAAAAAGCGACTTTTTTATCCATTTTGCGGCGGTAAACGTCAATAACGCCGCTGTTCACGGTAACAGCACGGCTGGATAAGCGTTTACGGTTCACGGAATCACGTAAAAGCAGTACAGTGCACTGTAATAAAATTACATTCAGTGTCGGGCATGAATACCCGACACTCAACTGAGGAGAATGACATGGCGGTAACGCAAACAGCCCAGGCATGTGACCTGGTCATTTTCGGCGCGAAGGGCGACCTTGCACGTCGAAAATTGCTGCCTTCCCTGTATCAGCTGGAAAAAGCCGGCCAGATTAACCCGGACACCCGCATTATTGGCGTTGGTCGCGCTGACTGGGACAAAGCAGCCTATACCAAGGTTGTACGCGAAGCGCTCGAAACTTTCATGAAAGAAAAAATCGATGAAAGTTTGTGGGAAACCCTCAGTGGTCGTCTGGAGTTTTGTAACCTGGACGTCAATGATACCGCTGCCTTTAGCCGTCTGGGTGACATGCTGGATCAAAAAGCACGCACCACGATTAACTACTTTGCCATGCCGCCAAGCACGTTTGGCGCGATCTGCAAAGGCTTAGGGGAAGCGAAATTGAACGCTAAACCGGCGCGCGTGGTGATGGAAAAGCCGCTGGGAACGTCGCTGGCAACCTCCCGCGAAATTAACGACCAGGTCGGTCAATATTTTGAAGAATGTCAGGTTTACCGTATTGACCACTATCTGGGCAAAGAAACGGTACTAAACCTGCTGGCACTGCGCTTTGCCAACTCCCTGTTTGTGAACAACTGGGATAACCGCACCATCGATCACGTCGAAATTACCGTGGCGGAAGAGGTGGGTATCGAAGGCCGTTGGGGTTATTTTGACCAGGCCGGTCAGATGCGCGACATGATCCAGAACCACCTGCTGCAGATTCTGTGCATGATCGCCATGTCGCCGCCGTCTGATCTGAGCGCCGACAGCATCCGTGATGAGAAAGTGAAGGTCCTGAAATCACTGCGCCGTATCGATCGTACGAACGTGCGTGAAAAAACGGTGCGTGGTCAGTACACCACCGGTTTTGCGCAAGGTAAAAAAGTACCGGGATACCTGGAAGAAGAGGGTGCGAACAAGAGCAGCAACACCGAAACCTTTGTCGCTATCCGTGTGGATATTGACAACTGGCGCTGGGCGGGCGTGCCGTTTTACCTGCGTACCGGTAAGCGTCTGCCGACCAAATGCTCTGAAGTGGTGGTGTACTTCAAAACGCCTGAACTTAACCTGTTTAAAGAATCCTGGCAGGATCTGCCGCAGAACAAGCTGACCATCCGTTTGCAGCCGGACGAAGGTGTCGATATCCAGGTGCTTAACAAAGTGCCGGGTCTGGACCACAAGCATAATCTGCAGATAACCAAGCTGGATCTGAGCTATTCCGAAACCTTCAATCAAACGCACCTGGCAGATGCCTACGAGCGCTTGCTGTTGGAAACTATGCGCGGTATTCAGGCGCTGTTCGTGCGCCGTGATGAAGTCGAAGAAGCATGGAAGTGGGTGGACTCCATCACCGAAGCCTGGGCGATGGACAACGACGCACCGAAGCCGTATCAGGCAGGGACCTGGGGACCGGTTGCCTCGGTGGCCATGATCACCCGTGACGGTCGTTCCTGGAACGAATTCGAGTAAAATTCCATCTAGCCATTAGGTGTTATTTTACCGGTAACATGATCTAACACAGATTGTAGAATAATTTTTGCACTTTTAAGCCTCGCGTGGATTCACCCGCGGGGCTTTTTTTATTACACTGCCTGAAACGATTTTGCCCCTGAGCTGCGGCCAGCAAGCTATTTAGCATGGTGTTACCTTGCTGAAACGCATTGTTAATCCTAATGCTCTGACAGATAAATTTTAGGAGCCTCTATGAATCCGAATTTGTTACGCGTAACACAACGCATCGTTGAACGTTCTCAAAAGACGCGTTCTGACTACCTCGCCCGTATCGAACAGGCCAAGACGAACACCGTTCATCGTTCGCAGCTGGCGTGCGGGAATCTGGCCCACGGTTTTGCCGCCTGTCAGCCAGAAGATAAAGCATCTCTGAAAAGCATGCTGCGTAACAATATCGCGATCATTACCTCCTATAACGACATGCTTTCTGCGCATCAGCCGTATGAGCATTATCCGGATATCATTCGCAAAGCCTTGCATGCAGCCAATGCGGTAGGCCAGGTTGCGGGTGGCGTGCCGGCGATGTGTGATGGCGTCACTCAGGGACAGGACGGGATGGAGCTTTCCCTGCTGAGCCGCGAAGTGATTGCAATGTCGGCGGCTATTGGCTTGTCTCATAACATGTTCGATGGCGCGCTGTTCCTCGGCGTGTGTGACAAAATTGTCCCGGGACTGGTGATGGCGGCGCTGTCGTTTGGTCATCTGCCGTCCATCTTTATCCCTTCAGGCCCGATGGCGAGTGGTCTGGCGAACAAAGAAAAAGTCCGTATCCGCCAGCTCTATGCCGAAGGCAAAGTTGACCGTATGGCGCTACTGGAATCCGAAGCCGCGTCTTATCACGCGCCGGGAACCTGTACTTTCTACGGTACCGCAAACACCAACCAGATGGTGGTGGAGTTTATGGGCATGCAGTTGCCGGGTTCCTCTTTCGTGCATCCTGATGCCCCCCTGCGTGAAGCGCTGACCGCGGCGGCGGCGCGTCAGGTCACACGCCTGACCGGTAACGGCAACGAGTGGATGCCTATCGGTAAAATGATTGATGAAAAAGTGGTGGTGAACGGTATTGTGGCCCTGCTGGCGACCGGGGGGTCCACCAACCATACGATGCACCTGGTGGCGATGGCGCGCGCGGCAGGCATTCTCATCAACTGGGATGACTTCTCCGATCTGTCCGATATCGTGCCGCTGATGGCGCGTCTGTACCCTAACGGTCCGGCTGATATTAACCACTTCCAGGCCGCGGGCGGTGTACCGGTGTTGATGCGTGAGTTGCTCAATGCGGGTCTGCTGCATGAAGATGTCAACACCGTCGCGGGCTTCGGCTTGTCGCGTTATACCCAGGAACCGTGGCTGAACAACGGCGAACTGGACTGGCGTGAAGGGGCTGAGAAGTCGCTGGATAGCAGCGTGATTGCTACCTTTGATCAGCCGTTCTCGCATCATGGTGGCACCAAAGTGCTGAGCGGCAACCTGGGGCGCGCGGTGATGAAAACTTCCGCGGTACCGGTTGAAAACCAGATCATCGAAGCCCCGGCAATTGTCTTTGAGAGTCAGCATGATGTGTTACCGGCCTTTGATGCGGGCCTGCTTGACCGTGACTGCGTGGTGGTCGTTCGCCATCAGGGGCCAAAAGCGAACGGTATGCCAGAATTACATAAACTCATGCCGCCTCTTGGTGTATTATTGGACCGTTGTTTCAAAATTGCGTTAGTTACCGATGGACGACTTTCAGGTGCTTCAGGTAAAGTGCCTTCAGCAATCCATGTAACACCGGAAGCTTATGATGGCGGGCTACTGGCAAAAGTACGCGATGGCGACATCATTCGAGTGAATGGACAGGCAGGTGAATTGACGCTGCTGGTCGATGAAGAGGAACTTGCCTCTCGTCAGCCCCACATTCCTGACCTCAGCGCATCGCGGGTAGGAACAGGGCGTGAGATGTTCAGTGCGTTGCGCGAAAAGCTGTCCGGTGCGGAGCAGGGCGCAACCTGTATCGATTTTTAAGACTCATTTTGTAATCAGGCGAGAGAAGAAACTCTGATGAAAAACTGGAAGACAAGTGCAGAAGCAATCCTGACCACTGGCCCGGTTGTACCGGTTATCGTGGTGAATAAACTGGAACACGCGGTGCCGATGGCAAAAGCGCTGGTTGCAGGGGGGGTTCGTGTTCTGGAAGTGACCTTACGTACCGCATGTGCGATGGATGCCATTCGTGCTATCGCCAAAGAAGTGCCGGATGCGATCGTCGGTGCAGGTACCGTACTGAACCCGCAGCAGCTCGCGGAAGTGACGGAAGCTGGTGCGCAGTTTGCTATTAGCCCAGGACTGACCGAGCCTCTGCTGAAAGCGGCAACCGAAGGGACGATTCCTCTGATCCCAGGCATCAGCACCGTTTCTGAACTGATGTTGGGCATGGATTACGGCTTGAAAGAATTCAAATTCTTCCCGGCTGAAGCGAACGGCGGGACAAAAGCGCTGCAGGCGATTGCGGGTCCGTTCTCCCAGGTGCGTTTCTGCCCGACTGGCGGTATTTCTCCGGCCAACTACCGTGACTATCTGGCGCTGAAAAGCGTACTGTGTATCGGCGGCTCCTGGCTGGTTCCGGCGGATGCGCTGGAAGCGGGTGACTACGATCGCATTACCAAACTGGCTCGCGAAGCGGTAGAAGGTGCGAAGCAGTAAATCGTAAAATGCCCGATGGTGCGACTGGAACGCACCATCGGGTTTGTTCACGCCGGGAAATCCCCCTGCTGGTAGAGCGCTGTCAGCACACGCTTTCTGAAGTGCAACCGCTGACCGAAGCGGAACCCGACAGAAAACGGCTGGAGTTTGATGAAGATCTGAAGCCGAAATCAGCGAGTTAGCTCGGGGCAAGCGGGCGTCGGGTTACCGGCGTTGTCATCGGGGAGACAACGCCGGGCACAATGTTCTTATCAGAACTGATAGCTGGCGGTGACGCTGACGTTACGCGGTTCACCATAGACGATAGAGCCGTCAATGTTGGTGTCGTAAGTTTTATCGAACAGGTTGTTCAAATTGCCCTGCAGGGAGAAGTTTTTTGTCACCTGGTAACGGGTGAATAAATCTACCAATGCGTAGCTACCCTGTTCGGCACGGAACGTCCCGTACGGCGTCACGGTATCGCTGTAAACGCGATTCTGCCAGTTAACACCACCGCCGACGGTCAGCTCCGGTATCGCTGGCAGACGATAACGGGTGAACAGTTTCACCGTAGTACGTGGCAGGTTTGGGTTCACCGCCTTGCCTTCGTTATCTTCGGCAACGTAGCGCGTTGCGCCAAACGTCATCTGCCAGTTATCGGTGATTGCACCGTTCACTTCGAATTCAACCCCTTTGCTGACCGTACCATTGCTCGACTTATAGGCTGTTTCGCCATTGCTGCCGGCAATTGGCGTACCGGTAGACTGTGCCAGGTTATCCTGCTCGATACGGAATATTGCAAGGGTGGTGGTCAGGCGACTGTTCATCCAGTCCGACTTTAACCCCATCTCATAGTTGTTACCGGTGATCGGAGAGAGGTATTTACCCGAGCTGTCACGTTTGTTCTGTGGCTGGAAAATAGAGGTATAGCTGGCGTAGGTTGACCAGTTATCATCAATGTCATACACCAGACCGGCATACGGTGTGGTGTGATTTTTTTCCATGCTGTAGGTCAGGGTGTCGATACGCCAGTTGGTATAACGCGCGCCGAGGATCAAGTGCAGCGGGTCGGCCAGCGAAACACGCGTCGCCGCGTAGAGCGATTTCATGTGGGTGGTATCGTCCTGGGCCAGCGATTGTGGACGCCAGTTAGTCTCAGGGATATTACCGTCGAAGTTATTGAAATTCCCCACTTCGTTCGGATACACGTTATCCCAGGCATTGACATAACGGTTGTTCTGTTTGCTGTAGCTGCCGCCGAGCATCAGGTTATGTTGACGACCAAACAGGTCGTAGCCACCGTCGGCGAACAGATCAACCGCATCGATCTTACGCTTGCCGCTGTTCCATCCCGTACCGCCGACGTTAGCATAGGGGCCGACCAGCATACCGGTGTTTTTGTCGACATAGGCATCGATGTACATTGTTTTGCTGTCGAACTTAACCTCAGAGTGGGTAGCGTTCAGGGTTGTCTGCCAGGTATCGGCAAAACGCTGTTTCAACGTGACAAAGACTTTGTTGATGTCTTTGTCATTGTAGGCCCAGTCCGGAGCCGTGCTGCGCGAACGGTCATAGCTGTTTTTGCTGCCGTCGGTATTCCAGCGCGGCAGGCCACCCCAGGTTGGGCTGTTAACGTCAATACGCTGGTATTCATAACCGGCAGACAGGCTGGTGGTGTCACCCAGATCCGCATCGACAATACCGGAGAAGAACATTTTTTCGCTGTTGTAGCGGTCAAGCCAGGAGTCGTTATTCTGATATCCGGCGACGATGCGGGCGCGCACATTGCCATCTTCGGTTAACGGACTCTGTAAATCAGTGACATAGCGCTGTTTATTCCAGCTGCCGTATTCTGCCGACACGTTACCGGTGAACTCGCGGCTGGTGGCGTGTTTACGAATCATGTTAATGGAGGCTGAAGGATTGCCCGTTCCGGTCATCAAACCGTTCGCTCCGCGCACCACTTCTACGCGTTCAAACAAGGCGGTGTCGGAAAGTGCATCGCCGAGGTTCCAGCGGGATTCAAAATAGGTCGGGATCCCGTCGACCATATAGTTATCAATCTCAAAACCGCGGGAAAAATAGCTGTTACGATCGGAGTCAGCCTGGCTTTTACTGATACCGAGCGTATTGTCCATCACATCACCGAGAGTCTGTAACTGCTGATCTTCCATGCGCTGCTGGCTAACGATAGTGACCGACTGAGGTATATCGCGCTGGGTCATCTGCATTTTGGTGCCCGCTGTCGTCGACTTCACGCTGTAATCTTGTTCTTCGCCGGATGCCGAGTCTGCGGTGGCTGAACCATCAACGATCACTGTATCTTCGTTGGCGGCGAAGCCTGAAGCGGGAATAAAAGCCATGGCAATACAGACAGCAAGCAAGGAAGGGGCGAGTGCGGGTTGACGCTGAGAGTCCCGGTTGTATGTTGTGAAAGACATCAATAAGTCCTTGATAATTATTAATATTAAGTTCTAATCACCGTTGCGGGTGATGAACCCTTTTGTTGTTAACTATTAAATTTGTATGTAAATGCAAATGCGAAATATACGCATTCATATTCAACGTGTAAACAGATGCTACAGAGATAAATGAAATATTGTTTCAGTACTATGTCTGAGCAATAGCGGCGGTAAATGGTTATAAGAACAGCGGAGAGGGCGCTTTTTGCTTAAAAAATCGGGGGTTAAAGTTGAAAGAGCGTGAGTAACTCGCTCATACTCTATACTCGCAGAGTCGCTCGGCGTAGCATGGCACAACGCATGGGCTGTTAATGAAAAAGGAAAACGTCGTGGCAGAAGAAACTATATTCAGCAAAATTATTCGTCGTGAAATTCCCTCAGACATCGTGTATCAGGACGAACTGGTAACCGCGTTTCGTGATATTTCACCTCAGGCACCCACGCATATCCTGATCATTCCCAACGTTCTGATCCCAACCGTTAACGATGTAACGGCAGAACATGAACAGGCGCTGGGCCGAATGATCACCGTGGCGGCCAAAATCGCCGAGCAGGAAGGTATTGCCGAAGATGGCTACCGTTTGATCATGAATACCAATCGCCACGGTGGACAAGAGGTGTATCACATCCACATGCATCTGCTTGGGGGCCGTGTGTTGGGGCCAATGCTTGCACATAAAGGTCTATGATAATGACCAGAGGATGCATCGCGCTGACGCTGGGCTTACTGTTGCTGGCTGGCTGTCGTTCACACCCCGAAATTCCGGTCAGTGATGAACAGTCTCTGGTGATGGAATCAACAATACTGGCCGCGGGTATAACAGCAGAACAACCTGCGTTAACCACGTCTGATATTCAGCCTTCGGCATCCTCACGACTCTATAACGAAAGGCAAGAACCCGTCACCGTTCATTATCGGTTTTACTGGTATGACGCCAGAGGGCTGGAAATGCACCCTCTGGAGGCGCCACGTAGCGTTACGATTCCGGCACGTTCGTCGGTGACATTGTATGGCAGCGCCAATTTTCTGGGGGCGCACAAGGTTAGACTTTATCTTTATTTGTAAGAGGTGAATCTTGATGATCAAATTGAATCGCTACGCCGTGGTTGCTGCGCTGGCGATATTTCTCTCTGGTTGTGTGGCGCAACGTGAGCCTGCACCGGTAGATGAAGTAAAACCGGTACCGGAACAGCCCGCGCAGCCGCAACAGCCTGTGCCGGTTGTACCTACAGTGCCGACCATTCCGCAGCAGCCGGGTCCGATTGAACATGAGGATCAAACGGCGCAGCCCGCTCCGCGAGTACGTCATTATGACTGGAACGGGGCGATGCAGCCGATGGTGGGCAAAATGCTGCAGGCGGATGGCGTAAAAGCTGGGGGCGTTCTGCTGGTGGACAGCGTGAACAACCGCACTAACGGTTCACTTAATGCAGGGGAAGCCACCGAGACGCTGCGCAATGCGCTGGCGAATAACGGCAAATTTACCCTGGTTTCGGCGCAGCAACTGGCGATAGCGAAGCAGCAACTCGGTTTATCACCGCACGACAGCTTAGGCACGCGCAGCAAAGCGATTGGCATTGCCCGTAACGTCGGTGCCCAGTATGTGCTGTATTCCAGCGCATCCGGTAACGTCAATACGCCATCACTGCAAATGCAATTAATGCTGGTACAAACGGGTGAGATAATCTGGTCAGGTAAAGGTGCCGTTCAGCAACAATAAGCCATTGACGCGCGATGAGGTGTTGTCGCGCTATTTCCCGCAGTATCGTCCCGTCGCAGCTGGTAAGCTTGGCTTGAGCGGCGGGAGCTGCGTCATTGAACATCATTCCCATCGCCTCGTACTGCGCCGTCATCACGATCCTGACGCGCCAGAGTCGCATTTTTTACGCCACTATCATGCGCTAAAACGCCTGCCGGACAGTCTGGCTCCTGAACCTCGTTTTTATACGCGCGGGTGGATGGCCATCGACTATTTTCACGGTAAGGTCGATTCCAGATTACCGGAAGCCGACGAACTCGCGCGCTTACTGTATCATCTTCACCAACAACCCCATTTTGGCTGGCGAGTGCGTCTGCTGCCGTTGCTGGAACAGTACTGGCAGTGTTGTGATCCGACGCGTCGCACATCGCGCTGGTTACGTGTGCTGAAGCGTCTGAGAAAACGACGGGAACCTCATCCCTTGCGTTTGGGGCCCTTGCATATGGATGTCCACGGCGACAACATTGTGCATACGGCATCAGGTCTGCGGTTGATTGACTGGGAGTATGCCGGGGACGGTGATATCGCCCTCGAGTTGGCGGCGGTGTGGGTCGCTGACGAGTCGCAACATCGCGAGTTGGTCAACGCCTATGCCCGCCATGCGCATATTGACCCAAACGTTCTGTGGCGGCAGATCAGACAGTGGCAACCCTGGATACTGATGCTGAAGGCGGGGTGGTTTGAGTATCGCTGGCAACAGACTGGCGATCGACAATTTATCAGGCTGGCCGATGACACCTGGCGGCAGCTAACCATGAAAGGATAAGGAGAGCAGTGTGGGTCCAGTAATGTTGGATGTTGAAGGGTATGAGCTGGACGCGGAAGAGCGTGAGATTTTGGCGCACCCGTTGGTGGGTGGTTTAATCCTCTTTACCCGCAATTACCACGACCCGGAACAGTTACGTGAATTAGTGCGTCAGATCCGCGCGGCGTCACGTAATCATCTGGTGGTGGCGGTGGATCAGGAAGGCGGGCGCGTGCAGCGTTTTCGTGAAGGTTTTACCCGCCTGCCAGCGGCACAATCCTTTGCCGCACTGCACGGTCTGGAAGAGGGTGGAAAGCTGGCTGAAAACGCAGGATGGTTGATGGCCAGCGAGATGATTGCGATGGACATCGATATCAGTTTTGCCCCCGTTTTGGATGTCGGCCATATCAGTGCCGCGATTGGCGAGCGCTCGTATCATGCCGATCCGCTAAAAGCGCTGGCGATGGCGACGCGCTTTATCGACGGTATGCACGCGGCAGGCATGAAAACCACCGGGAAACATTTCCCTGGACATGGGGCAGTGACGGCGGATTCGCACAAAGAAACGCCCACCGATCCGCGACCGGAAGCTGAAATTCGCGCTAACGATATGTCGGTGTTCCAGGCGCTTATTACGGAAAACAAACTCGACGCGATTATGCCTGCGCACGTTATTTATAGCGAAGTAGACTCCCGCCCGGCGAGTGGTTCACCGCACTGGCTAAAAACGGTCCTGCGTCAGGAGCTTGGTTTTGACGGTGTGATTTTCTCTGACGATCTGTCGATGGAAGGTGCGGCAATCATGGGGAGCTATGCAGAGCGAGGCCAGGCATCGCTGGATGCAGGTTGCGATATGATCCTGGTCTGCAATAATCGTAAAGGGGCAGTCAGTGTGTTAGATAATCTGTCGCCGATCAATGCAGAGCGTGTTACACGTTTGTATCATAAAGGTTCATTTTCGCGTCAGGAACTGATGGACTCGGATCGCTGGAAAACAATCAGCGCCCAGCTCAACCAGCTTCATGAACGCTGGCAGGAAGAGAAAGCAGGTCATTAACGCAAGTTTGCGAGGATGCGATGATTATCTATTTACACGGTTTTGACTCTAACAGTCCGGGCAACCACGAGAAAGTGTTGCAATTACAGTTTATTGACCCGGATGTCAGGCTGATTAGCTACAGTACACGGCATCCTAAACATGATATGCAGCATCTGCTGAAAGAAGTAGATAAAATGTTGCAGCTTAATGTCGACGACCGACCGCTGATTTGCGGTGTGGGTCTGGGTGGCTACTGGGCAGAAAGGATTGGTTTTCTGTGTGATATTCGCCAGGTGGTGTTTAACCCTAACTTGTTCCCGAATGAGAACATGGAAGGAAAAATCGACAGGCCGGAAGAGTACGCTGACATCGCCACGAAATGTGTGACCAATTTCCGTGAGAAGAATCGCGACCGGTGTCTGGTCATTCTGTCACGGCATGATGAAGCGCTGAACAGCCAGCGTGCTTCCGAAGAACTGCATCACTACTATGAAATTGTATGGGACGAAGATCAGACCCATAAATTTAAAAATATCTCCCCACATTTGCAGCGAATCAAAGCCTTTAAGACGTTAGGTTAGTCACTCACCCACGTTTAACAAAGCCAGCCTGCGGGCTGGTTTTTTTATCTTTAAAATTCCAGTTGTCTATCTTTTCAGCATCAAAACTTGATGCACATCAAATTTGGTATGACCAATGCACCGTTCGTGTTATTCTCAGTCTCGAAGGGCATTTTCATTATCGTAACGTGTTGTTAATTAAAGGCTATGCCTATAACGTTTAATTAACAATTGGTTAATAAAATTTAAGGGGGTCACGTTGACTACACCATTGAGAAGGATCGTGATTGTCGGCGGCGGTGCTGGCGGACTGGAAATGGCGACGCAGCTCGGTAAAAAGCTGGGGCGCAAGAAGAAGGCCAAAATCACACTGGTAGACAGAAATCACAGCCATCTATGGAAACCGTTGCTGCACGAAGTGGCAACCGGATCGCTGGATGAGGGTGTTGATGCACTGAGCTATCTGGCGCATGCCCGTAACCACGGCTTTGAATTCCAGCTGGGTTCGGTTATGGATATCGATCGCGAAGCGAAGACTATTACTATCGCTGAGCTGCGCGATGAGAAAGGTGAACTGCTGGTTCCTGAGCGCAAAGTGGCGTATGACACGCTGGTAATGGCGTTGGGCAGTACCTCCAATGATTTCAACACGCCGGGCGTCAAAGATCATTGCATCTTCCTTGATAACCCGCATCAGGCTCGCCGTTTCCATCAGGAAATGCTGAACCTGTTTCTGAAGTATTCGGCGAATTTGGGCGCCAACGGCAAAGTGAATATCGCTATTGTCGGTGGTGGTGCGACGGGTGTGGAGCTGTCGGCTGAACTGCATAATGCGGTGAAACAGCTGCACAGCTACGGCTACAAAGGGTTAACCAACGAAGCGCTGAACGTGACGCTGGTGGAAGCCGGTGAGCGTATTCTGCCTGCGTTGCCGCCACGTATTTCCAGCGCGGCTCATAATGAGCTGACCAAGCTGGGCGTGCGTGTGCTGACGCAGACGATGGTGACCAGCGCTGATGAAGGCGGTCTGCACACCAAAGACGGCGAGTATATTGAAGCCGATCTGATGGTCTGGGCGGCAGGTATCAAAGCGCCAGACTTTATGAAGGATATTGGCGGTCTGGAAACGAACCGTATTAATCAGCTGGTGGTTGAACCGACTCTGCAGACGTCGCGCGACCCTGACGTGTACGCGATTGGTGACTGTGCCTCCTGCGCGCGTCCGGAAGGGGGCTTTGTCCCGCCGCGCGCCCAGGCTGCACACCAGATGGCATCGTGCGCAATGAGCAACATTCTGGCGCAGATGAACGGCAAGCCGCTGAAGGCGTATCAGTATAAAGATCACGGCTCGCTGGTTTCACTGTCTAACTTCTCTACCGTTGGTAGCCTGATGGGCAACCTGACGCGCGGTTCGATGATGGTGGAAGGGCGTATTGCGCGCTTTGTCTACATTTCGCTGTACCGTATGCACCAGATTGCGCTGCACGGCTATTTCAAAACCGGCCTGATGATGCTGGTGGGTAGCATCAACCGTGTAATTCGCCCGCGCCTGAAACTGCACTAATATCGATGTGTGATGCCGGATGACGCTGTTCATCCGGCCCCTTCCTTAAGAGTTCTCTGAATCCTGCTGCTTTGCTTCCTTGTTCCGCTATTTTCATCCGTAATCTGATTGGCATTTTTCATCTCCTGTTGCAAAGTTGTTGCTAATAGCAAAAAAGGAGGAAGTCCCGTGAATAAATCAATGTTGGCGGGTATAGGGATTGGCGTAGCTGCTGCGCTGGGTGTAGCAGCGGTGGCCAGTCTTAACGTGTTTGAGCGTGGCCCACAATATGCACATGTTGTCTCTGCGACCCCGATTAAAGAAACGGTAAAAACGCCGCGTCAGGAATGCCGTAACGTGACGGTTACCCACCGTAAGCCGGTGCAGGATGAAAATCGTATTGCGGGTTCAGTTCTGGGTGCTGTTGCGGGTGGGGTTATCGGTCATCAGTTTGGTGGCGGACGCGGTAAAGATATTGCCACCGTTGCAGGGGCATTAGGTGGCGGTTATGCCGGTAACCAGATCCAGGGTTCGATGCAGGAAAACGATACTTACACCAGTACGCAGCAGCGCTGTAAAACAGTGTATGACAAATCGGAAAAAATGCTGGGTTACGACGTGACCTACAAAATTGGCGATCAGCAGGGCAAAATCCGCATGGATAAAGACCCTGGCTCGCAAATCCCACTGGATAACAACGGCCAGTTGGTGCTGAATAACAACGCGTAAAATAGTCTTGCTCTGTACATTAATTAGCCCCCCATTCGCTCAGGCTGGGGGGCTTTTTTTATCAGAAGGTTAATGCGGAGTTCAGGCCAGAGGCGCGGTTTCTTCTTTCAGCAGTTCAGGCCACAGACGCAGCGTGGTCCGGGTTATCTGCATCAATTTCTCAAAAGTTGCCCCTTCGCGGGCGCTGATCGACATGCCTTGTAAAATACAGTTCAGAAATTCGGCCAGTTTCTGCGGATCGCAGTGTGCCGGAATTTCGCCATGTTGCTGGCGCTGGCGAAGAAACTGGGTCAGCGTTTGCTCCTGCATGGCATGGCGGGATTTCACCGTGTGCGCAATATCGCGGGAAGAGGCGGCAAGCGTTGCGGAGGTATTAATCATAAAACATCCTGCTGGCGTGTCTTTGCTGGTGAAGCAGCTGGCGATTGCCGTGAAATAGTCTTCCAGCGCACAGGTGAGGCTTTTTTCTTCGCAAAAGAGTTGGGCTTCGTGCTTTGCAGCGAAGCAGGTGATGTAGCGGTCCAGCACGGCACGAAATAACCCTTCCTTATTGGTGAATTCCGCATACAGCGTGGGCGCTTTGGCACCGGTTGCTTCCACGAGATCGGCGAGCGAGGTCGCTTCATATCCGTGCTGCCAGAAGAGTGTCATGGCCTTATCAAGCGCGGCTTCCCTGTCGAACACTTTTGGTCGGCCACGGCTTTTTTTTGCACAACCTGTCGTTTCAGTTGTCATGGTGCCGTCGTACCTGGTTGTGTTTATTGAACAATCATTATAAAAATATTTTCCCACACTCTCCAGTGTATTCACGATAAAAATAATTTGTTCCTATTGATATGAAAAATAAGACCTTTGCATTTTATATAACGATCGTTATAAAAAACATTGACGTGTGACATGGATCACATCTATGATTTCCCTATCGATCGTTAAGTTAATCTTTTCGACAGACATTCATCTGCATAAGGTCACTATTATGAAAAACGTAAAAACGCTGCTACTTGCTACGGTTCTGAGCTCACTTTCATTTGCCAGCTTTGCCGCTGTAGAAGTTCAGGCCACGCCTGAAGGCCAACAGAAGGTAGGGATTATCTCTGCGAATGCGGGGACTAACTTAGGTTCTCTGGAAGATCAACTGGCGCAGAAAGCAGATGAAATGGGGGCGAAATCGTTCCGTATTACCTCTGTGACCGGTCCTAACACTCTTCATGGTACAGCGGTAATCTACAAATAAGTTTTAACCCATCGCAATGCCACTGCGAGTTAACTAAAAAAACCCCCGCGGAATAACATCCAGCGGGGGTTTTTTATGGGCAACTGTTTACAGTGACTGCTGACTGACGTCGTGATGACGCGTTACGTCTACCGGCATCCCGGAACGCAGTTCCATAGCGTGTTCCATGACGGAGGCATCCGTTTGTGCCGCATTCTTAAACGTCTTCATCGACGCGTTCAGTACGATCGGCAGCACCTGCGGATCGTCATCAATATTTTCCGACAACGGCTGATGCACTTCTACCAGGCGCACGCCGTTGGGTTCAACAGAGGCTTTGATCGGCGTGTTGATAATATTGACCTTGGTACCTGGCGTAACCTGACGGAATAAGGTTTCAATATCACCGTCGCGCAGGCGAATACAGCCAGAGCTGACGCGCATACCGATACCAAAATCAGCGTTGGTACCATGAAGTAAATAGACTCCACCGTAAGCCGCCAGGCGGATGGCATGATGGCCCATCGGGTTTTCCGGACCCGCAGGGACGACGGCAGGCAGGTCGATACCATTGGCTTTGTAACGGGCGCGGATATTGGCCGTTGGGGTCCAGGTCGGGTTGGCACGTTTATCAGAGATACTGGTTACCATGGTGGGGGTCAGGGTATCTCCGCCCAGTTGACCAATACCAATCGGATACACGGTCACCGAATTTTTACCTGGGTGATAATAGTACAGACGCAACTCGGCAAGATTAATCACAATCCCTTCGCGCGGGGCATCCGGTAGCAGGGTTTGCAGCGGAATGGTTAATACGCTACCGGCTCTTGGCACGAAAGGGTCGACGCCGGGGTTAGCCTGTAGCAGCGCTAAAAAACCCACATTGTACTTTTTCGCAATGGCTTCCAGTGAACCGCCGTTATCTTCGACAACGTGTACGGTATTTTCACCCACCAGTCTGCTTCCTGGCGGAGGCAGCGGCCAGGTGTTCGCCTGGGCCGGAAGCGCCAGCGCAAGAGACGCGGCAAGCGTAAAATACGTCAGCCAGCGAGAGAATTGCTTATTGTTTAACATTGCCATAAGTCCATTGTTTTTACGTGGTTTTTATCATATAAAAGTAAACAGGAATTATGGCGGTTTGCTGTGTCGGGAAGTGCAGGGAAGTGCAAAGAGTTTGTAAATTCAACCGGCCGGGTGAGCACGGTGAACTGCACCCGGCCTGATGGCTATGCTACGGCGTTTTCTTCCAGTTGGCGCATAAACTGACGCACCCACTCCATACGCGTTTTACGGTC
Organism: Citrobacter sp. wls711; assembly: GCF_005281055.1. Taxonomy (NCBI): domain Bacteria; kingdom Pseudomonadati; phylum Pseudomonadota; class Gammaproteobacteria; order Enterobacterales; family Enterobacteriaceae; genus Citrobacter; species Citrobacter sp. wls711. The sequence continues at coordinate 51,388 of NZ_SZXC01000052.1, forward strand.
AGCAAGGTCCTGAATAAACTTCAGGCGCGTGGGACCGTCCAGGCGGAAGTGCTGTGGTTGTTTTTGCAGCAAACCGATCAGCCACACTGGGTTGACGTGGTTTTTCTCTGCAAATTCAATGGTACCGCCTTTTTCATTACCCTCGAGCTTTCTGATACCCAGCTTTTGCGCCTGCTGGCGTAGACGGGCAATATCCAGCAGCGTGCGGGCAGGATCGGGCAGCAGGCCAAAGCGGTCGATTAGCTCGACCTTGATCTCTTCCAGTTCATTTTCACCCTTTGCACTGGCAATGCGTTTATAGAATGACAGTCGCGTGTTCACATCGGGAATGAAATCATCCGGCAACAGCGACGGCATGCGCAGTTCCACTTCGGTTTGTTGACTGGTGAGATCTTCCAGCGACGGTTCACGCCCTTCTTTGAGCGCATCCACCGCGTTCTCCAGCAGCTCCATATACAGCGAGAAACCGATGGTTTCCATTGAGCCGCTCTGGTCTTCACCCAGCAGTTCGCCTGCCCCGCGAATCTCGAGGTCGTGGGTCGCCAGCGCAAAACCTGCACCCAAATCTTCCAGTGAGGCAATGGCTTCGAGGCGTTTTTGTGCGTCGGTGGTCATGGCTTTCGGGTGCGGTGTCAGCAGCCAGGCGTAGGCCTGGTGATGCGAGCGTCCCACGCGACCACGTAGCTGATGCAGCTGCGCCAGACCGAAGTGGTCCGCACGTTCGATGATAATCGTGTTGGCAGTCGGAATGTCGATCCCGGTTTCGATAATGGTGGTACACACCAGCACGTTAAATCGCTGGTGGTGGAAATCGTTCATCACGCGTTCCAGCTCGCGCTCGCGCATCTGTCCATGCCCGATGGCAATACGCGCTTCCGGCACCAGTTCTGCCAGCCTGTCGGCAGTTTTCTGGATGTTCTCAACGTCGTTGAACAGATAATAGACCTGACCACCACGCAGCACTTCACGCAGAATGGCTTCGCGTACCACCAGATTGTCATACTCGCGCACAAAGGTTTTGACCGCCAGACGGCGGGCGGGCGGCGTGGCAATGATCGACAGATCGCGCATACCGCTCATCGCCATATTCAGCGTGCGAGGGATCGGCGTTGCGGTTAGCGTCAGAATATCCACGTCAGCGCGCATCGCTTTGATTCGTTCTTTATGCCGCACGCCGAAGCGGTGCTCTTCATCGACGATCAGCAGACCTAAATCTTTTAGCTTCACATCGCTTTGTAGCAGTTTGTGAGTACCGATAAGAATATCGATTTTACCTTCAGCGACCTGCTCCAGGATCTGCGCTTGCTCTTTGGCGCTACGAAAACGCGACAACATCTCAATGCGTACCGGCCAGTTGGCAAAGCGGTCACGGAAGTTGTCGAAGTGCTGTTGAGCAAGCAGGGTGGTCGGTACCAGTACGGCGACCTGTTTGTGGTTCTCGACGGCGAGGAAGGCGGCGCGCATCGCTACTTCGGTTTTACCGAAGCCAACGTCGCCGCAGACTAGTCGATCCATCGCCAGCGGCTGACACATATCGCTGAGTACCGCGTTAATGGCCTGCGCCTGATCGGGCGTGGTTTCAAACGGGAAGCTGTCGCAAAACAGCTGGTACTGTTCGCGGTCATGCTTAAAGGCAAAGCCTTCTTTCGCCGCACGCTGGGCGTAGATGTCCAGCAGCTCTGCTGCCACATCGCGCACTTTCTCGGCGGCTTTCTGCCGCGCACGTGACCAGGCGTCACCGCCGAGTTTATGCAGCGGCGCATTTTCTTCTGCACCACCGGCGTAACGGCTGATTAAGTGTAATGACGACACGGGTACATACAGTTTGGCGTCGTTGGCGTAGGTGAGCATCAGGTATTCAGCGGTGATACCGCCTGCTTCCAGCGTGGTCATGCCGGCGTAGCGCCCCACGCCGTGCTCCAGATGCACCACCGGCTGACCGGGGTGCAACTCCGCCAGGTTGCGGATTAAGGTATCGGGGTTGATGGTGCGACGCGAATCCTGACGACGGCGCGCCACGCGCTCGCCGAGGAGATCGCTTTCGCAGATCAGCGCCAGATTTCGTTTGCTATCAATAAACCCGTGTTCCGCCGAGCCAATCATCAGATAACGACCGGCATCGACCGCTTCATCGAGGCGCAAAATGCGCTTCGGCGCAATCTTGATACGGGCGAGCAGTTCACCGAGAGCTTCACGACGGCCTTCACTTTCTACCGAGAAAATCACCGGACCGGTAAAGGCTTCAAGGAACTTACGTAATGCATCCAACGGCGCTTTTTGCTGCGCCTGGATGGCCAGGTCTGGCAGCTTCTGGAACCCGAGGTTGGTATTCGCCGCTTTTTTCGGCAGGCTCTCGGTTTTCAGCTGAACGCGGGGCCAGCGTTTAAGTTCAGAGAACAGCTCATCCACCCGCAGCCACAGTGATTCCGGCGGCAGAAGTGGACGCATCGGGTCAACGCCCCGATTCTCAAAGCGCGACAGCGTGTCGGCCTGAAAGCGCTCGGCGCTGGTTTCCAGGTCGCCGGTATTCACCAGCAGTGTATTGGCCGGGAAGTAGCTGAATAGCGGCGGCAACGGCTCGCTGAAAAACAGCGACTGCCAGTATTCGATCCCGGCAGGCAGCGTGCCTTTACTGACCTGCTGATAAATATGTTCAGCGTCGCGTTTCACCTCAAAGGTGTCGCGCCACTGACTGCGGAACAGTTCGATGGCCGTTTTATCGGTGGGGAATTCGTGTGCGGGTAGCAGATTAATAGCGTCGACTTCTTCCAGAGTGCGTTGGGTATCGGTATCAAACAGACGCAAACTGTCAATTTCATCATCAAAGAAATCAAGACGGTAAGGCAGTTCGCTGCCCATCGGGAACAGGTCCAGCAGCGCACCGCGTGTGGCATATTCACCGTGTTCCATGACCTGATCAACGTGGCGATAACCGGCACTTTCCAGTTGCTCACGCAGGGCGTCACGCGATAAACGCTGACCTTTTTTCATCACCAGCGCGTGACCGTGCAGATAGCTGTGTGGGCACACACGTTGCATCAGCGTGTTGACCGGCACGATCAGCACGCCGCGCTGCATAGAAGGCAGTTGATATAGCGTGGAGAGCCGCGAGGAGATGATTTCCTGATGTGGAGAAAAACTGTCGTACGGGAGCGTTTCCCAGTCCGCGAGGTTCATCACCATCTGGTCGGTAAACTGGCGAATTTCGTCATGCAGGCGCAGGGCATTTTGCATATCCGGTGCGATGAGTACCACGGGGCCGGCGTGGTGTTCGGCAATGTCTGCCACCAGCGTGGCGCAGGCAGCACCGGTAAGTTCACCTAACTGGCGCTGATCGCCGGCTTTTGCCGGGAGCGTGTAACGATGTTGTTCAGGCATTCGGTTGTCAGGATCTCGTTTAGATATACGTCTGATAAGCAATGTTCTTATTATCCGCAAACGTTTCTCATAAGCAAATTGATTCGCCCCCTGACGGGGGCAAAAAGCGCGTTAAGGTTAGCGCGAGGCGGCCGATAAAGAGGGTGGGGAAAACAGCAGGTCGGCAACGGTTTTTTGTGAAATTTTGCGTACCAGCAGGCCAAACAAGGTACACAGCAGCAAACAGACAAACGGATAAATCAGCAGCAGGGCCAGTTCTGCATGCGCAGACCATTTAGCATGATTGATGACGGGAATCAGCGTTAAGCTGAACAGTTCGACCAAAATTCGGTGGGTTGTGTAGATGGCGATTGTGTTAGAGCCGATCACGCTTAATGGGCTAGCCGCACGCATACCTAAGCGTTGCTCGAACTGATAAAACAGCTTCATGATCAACACAATGGAAACCAATGAAAGCAGCAGCGAAACGTTGGCCAGCCATCCGATGACCGCCAGAATCATCGTCAACGAGAACAGGATCGGGTGGCGGCGCAGCGGAACCTCTTTAATCCCTGCCATCAGCGTGCTGCCAAACCATGCCCCGAGACTGTAATACGCCAGATTACGTATCACGCTATTCATTCCCCACCACGGCGTCGGAAAAAAACTGACCGCCACACTGAGCAATACGAACAGAGCCAGCAGCGGCAGCGCCCAGCGGCTGAAAAGTTTGCACAGAATGAAGTAGACGATCAGCGCATACAGATACCATAAGCTGGTGCTGGCGGTCAGCATGCCCCAGGAAAAGTCGCCGACGGAACCGGCATACGCGGCGTTGGCGGCCTGGCTCAGATCGCGTTCTGGTGCCAGCCAGTGATTGAGCATGGTGAGTGCCAGCCATTGCACCATTCCCCACAGCAGCAGTACCCAGGCAATATTCCAGATCCGTTTATCTACGCAGGTCGTCCAGCCCACGCCATCGATGTATCGACGGATCAGATATCCCGAAATAAAGAAAAACACCGGCATGCGAAACGGAGCCAGGTAAAGATTGAGGTAAATCCAGCACTTGGTCAGCAGTTCTGACAGCGGATGCTGAAAACTGGTGAGATGGGGGTAAAAGGTAATCACGGAATGGTAAATGACCACCAGGCAAATACATAACCCTTTGATTTGGTTAATCCATAGCTCTTTTTTTATCATTACGTCGACGTATCCGTAGTGTTAAACATAACCTGCTATCCTGCGGATGGCAGGCGTCGCTGTAATGCGTAACCGTCTGCATTTTTGTTTTTTCAGATAAAGATCAGGTATTAGGCTTGATGAGCAGGTGGTTCACTTTAGCGAATTGATTTGTTTATGCTTTTCAGAATAATGCTGACGAACACTTACGGTTCAGTCATTTACCCATTCCGCTTTCGCTTATATACTCGTGACTTTGCTAACAGCAACCAGACGGATTTCATGTATCAACCTGTCGCTCTATTCATCGGCCTGCGTTATATGCGTGGGCGTGCAGCAGATCGCTTCGGTCGTTTTGTTTCCTGGCTTTCCACCATTGGCATTACTCTTGGGGTAATGGCGCTGGTCACGGTATTGTCGGTGATGAACGGTTTCGAGCGTGAGCTGCAAAATAATATTCTTGGCCTGATGCCTCAGGCCATTCTCTCGTCAGAGCAGGGTTCCCTGAACCCGCAACAGCTGCCGGAAAACGCGGTGAAGCTGAGCGGTGTCAATCGTATTGCCCCGCTGACAACCGGTGATGTGGTTCTGCAAAGCGCGCGCAGCGTAGCGGTTGGCGTGATACTGGGCATCGACCCGACGCAAAAAGATCCGCTTACGCCGTATTTGGTCAATGTGAAGCAAACCGATCTCGAGCCGGGTAAGTATAATGTCATCCTTGGCGAGCAGCTTGCCGGTCAGTTGGGCGTGAATCGTGGCGATCAAATCCGCGTTATGGTGCCGTCAGCCAGCCAGTTCACGCCGATGGGACGTCTGCCAAGCCAGCGTTTGTTTACGGTAATTGGCACCTTTGCCGCCAACAGTGAAGTCGATGGCTATCAGATGTTGACCAATATTCAGGATGCGTCACGCCTGATGCGCTACCCGGCGGGCAATATTACCGGCTGGCGTTTGTGGCTGAATGAACCGCTGAAGGTCGACACGTTGAGCCAGCAAACGCTGCCGCAAGGCACCAAATGGCAGGATTGGCGTGAGCGCAAAGGGGAATTATTCCAGGCTGTGCGGATGGAAAAAAACATGATGGGGCTGCTGTTGAGCCTGATCGTGGCGGTCGCGGCGTTTAACATTATTACCTCGTTGGGCCTGATGGTCATGGAGAAGCAAGGCGAAGTGGCGATTTTACAAACCCAGGGACTTACGCCGCGGCAAATCATGATGGTGTTTATGGTGCAGGGGGCCAGCGCCGGGATTATTGGCGCGCTACTGGGTGCCGCGTTGGGGGCATTACTTGCCAGCCAACTGAACAACCTGATGCCGATCATTGGGGCATTACTGGATGGCGCTGCGCTGCCGGTTGCCATTGAGCCGTTACAGGTTGTCGTCATTGCGCTGGTGGCCATGGCCATTGCGCTGCTGTCTACGCTTTATCCTTCCTGGCGCGCCGCCGCCACTCAACCCGCTGAGGCTTTACGTTATGAATAAGATCCTGTTGCAATGCGACAACCTGTGCAAACGCTATCAGGAAGGCACCGTGCAAACTGATGTGCTGCACGATGTCAATTTTAGCGTTGGTGAGGGTGAAACGGTGGCGATTGTCGGCAGCTCTGGATCCGGTAAGAGTACGTTGCTGCATCTGCTGGGCGGACTGGATACGCCAACGTCGGGCGACGTTATTTTTAGCGGACAGCCGATGAGTAAACTCTCTTCGACGGCAAAAGCGGAACTGCGTAATCAAAAGCTCGGCTTTATTTACCAGTTTCACCATCTGCTGCCGGACTTTACCGCACTGGAAAACGTGGCGATGCCGCTACTTATTGGCAAGAAAAAACCGGCTGAAATTACCGAGCAGGCACGAAATATGCTGAAAGCGGTAGGCTTGGATCATCGTGCCAGCCATCGCCCGTCAGAGCTGTCGGGCGGTGAGCGCCAGCGCGTGGCGATTGCCCGTGCGCTGGTCAATAACCCACGTCTGGTGCTGGCGGATGAACCCACCGGTAACCTTGATGCGCGCAACGCTGACAGTATTTTCGAGCTTCTGGGTGAGCTGAATCGCTCTCAGGGGACGGCATTTTTGGTGGTGACCCACGATCTGCAGTTGGCGAAGCGCATGAGCCGCCAGCTTGAAATGCGCGATGGTCGCCTGACGGCCGAACTGAGCCTGATGGGAGCTGAGTAATGGCTGCGCCTTTATCGTTATTGATTGGCTTACGCTTTAGCCGTGGTCGGCGGCGTGGGGGCATGGTCTCGCTGATCTCTGTGATTTCTACCATCGGTATCGCGTTGGGTGTGGCGGTCTTGATTGTCGGTTTGAGCGCGATGAACGGATTTGAGCGCGAGTTGAACAACCGCATTCTGGCCGTTGTCCCGCACGGCGAGATTGAAGCGGTTAACCAGCCCTGGAACAACTGGCAGGAAGCGCTGGATAAAGTACAGAAAGTGCCGGGCATTGCCGCTGCGGCGCCCTATATCAACTTTACCGGGCTGGTGGAAAGTGGCGCAAATTTACGCGCGGTGCAGGTGAAAGGTGTCGATCCCAAACAGGAACAACGTTTGAGTGCGCTGCCTACGTTTGTACAGAACCATGCCTGGGATAATTTCAAAGCCGGTGAGCAGCAGATAATCATAGGGAAAGGGATTGCTGATGCGCTGAAGGTGAAGCAGGGTGACTGGGTGTCAATCATGATCCCTAACGCCAGTGCCGATCACAAGCTGATGCAACCCAAGCGCGTACGGTTACACGTCATCGGTATTTTGCAGTTGAGCGGCCAGCTTGACCACAGCTTTGCAATGATCCCAATGGAAGATGCGCAGCAGTATCTGGATATGGGGTCCAGCGTGTCGGGTATTGCGCTGAAGGTTAACGACGTCTTCAATGCGAATAAGCTGGTCAGAGATGCCGGTGAAGTGACCAATAATTACGTTTACATTAAAAGCTGGATTGGTACTTACGGCTATATGTATCGTGATATTCAGATGATCCGCGCCATTATGTACCTGGCGATGGTGCTGGTGATTGGTGTCGCCTGTTTTAATATTGTTTCGACGTTAGTGATGGCGGTAAAAGACAAGAGCGGCGATATTGCGGTATTAAGAACATTGGGCGCGAAAGACGGGCTGATCCGTGCCATTTTTGTCTGGTATGGCTTGCTGGCAGGACTGTTTGGTAGCCTGATTGGCGTCGTGATTGGCATCGTCGTTTCGCTGCAACTGACGCCGATTATTAACGGTATTGAGGCGCTTATTGGCCATCAGTTCCTGTCCGGTGATATCTATTTTATTGACTTCTTACCATCGGAATTACACTGGCTGGACGTTATTTATGTGCTGGTTACAGCATTATTGCTGAGTCTGTTGGCGAGTTGGTATCCGGCGCGTCGCGCCAGTAATATTGATCCTGCGAGAGTGCTAAGCGGCCAGTAACAATAAAAAGGAGCGGTGATGTACTACGGGTTTGATATTGGCGGGACAAAAATTGCGTTAGGCGTCTTCGATAATCAACGCCGTTTGCAATGGGAAAAACGTGTTCCTACGCCGCGCGATAGCTATGATGCTTTCCTCGATGCGGTGTGCGACCTGGTGACGGAGGCCGACCAGCGATTTGGCGTTAAAGGTTCAGTGGGAATTGGTATTCCCGGTATGCCAGAAACCGAAGACGGTACGTTGTATGCCGCTAACGTTCCTGCTGCCAGTGGAAAACCGCTGCGTACCGACCTCAGTGCGCGACTGGACCGCGATGTGCGTCTGGACAACGATGCTAACTGTTTTGCCCTCTCCGAAGCCTGGGATGATGAATTCACCCAGTACCCGTTAGTGATGGGGTTAATCCTCGGCACGGGGGTTGGTGGCGGCCTGGTGCTGAACGGGAAATCTATCACCGGACGCAGCTATATTACCGGTGAGTTTGGTCACATACGCCTGCCGGTAGATGCGTTAACGCTAATGGGATTTGACTTCCCGCTACGTCGCTGTGGATGCGGTCAGTTAGGCTGCATCGAGAGCTACCTTTCCGGTGGCGGATTTGCCTGGCTGTACCAGCATTACACCCATCAACCGTTGGACGCCCGCGAAATTATCGCACTCTGGGAACAGGGTGATGAACAGGCGCTTGCCCACGTCGAACGCTATCTCGATTTGCTGGCGGTGTGTCTGGGGAATATTCTGACTATCGTTGATCCGGATTTAGTGGTCATTGGCGGTGGTTTGTCGAATTTTACCGCGATAACGGCGCAACTGGCAGACCGTTTGCCACGCCATTTATTGCCGGTTGCCCGCGTGCCGCGTATTGAACGGGCACGCCATGGTGATGCGGGTGGAATGCGTGGAGCTGCTTTCCTACATCTTACCGATTAATACAAAGAGGTTGTTATGCTGTCGCGTCGGGGTCATCGGTTAAGCCGTTTTCGTAAAAATAAACGCCATATGCGCGATCGCCTGCGTCAACGGATCTTTTTCAGAGACAGAGTGGTGCCTGAATTGATGGAAAAACCAAGAGTATTAGTCCTGACGGGGGCGGGGATCTCCGCCGAATCGGGTATTCGTACCTTCCGCGCTGCGGATGGTCTCTGGGAAGAACATCGGGTAGAAGACGTGGCGACTCCGGAAGGATTTTCGCGTAACCCCGGGCTTGTGCAGTCGTTTTATAACGCACGTCGTCTTCAGCTACAACAGCCTGAAATCCAACCTAACGCGGCGCACATTGCGCTGGCAAAACTTGAAGCGGAGCTGGGCGACCGCTTTTTACTGGTGACGCAGAATATCGATAACCTGCATGAGCGCGCCGGTAGCCAGAACGTCATCCATATGCACGGTGAACTGCTCAAAGTGCGCTGTTCGCAAAGCGGGCAGATCCTGGACTGGACGGGAGATGTGACCCCGGAAGATAAGTGCCATTGCTGCCAGTTTCCGGCACCGTTGCGCCCGCACGTCGTGTGGTTTGGCGAAATGCCCCTGGGGATGGATGAAATCTATATGGCGCTGGCGATGGCGGATGTGTTCATCGCGATCGGTACGTCCGGGCATGTTTATCCGGCGGCCGGATTTGTACACGAAGCGCGCCTGCACGGGGCGCATACGGTGGAACTTAACCTTGAGCCGAGCCAGGTAGGCAGCGAGTTCGAAGAAAAATATTACGGTCCGGCAAGCCAGGTGGTGCCCGAGTTTGTTGAGAGGTTATTGAAAGGGTTGTGATTTTTTTTGCCGGATGGCGTAGGCCCGATAAGCGTAGCGCCATCGGGCAATGATTCGCCGGATGGCGACGCTGGCGCGTCTTATCCGGCCTACGGGACGGCAATTAGCGTCCTGCTTTCAGCTTCTGATAGTACTCTTCATAGATTGCACTGGCGGAGCCGACATCGTTCTGCCACTCCCCTTTATTGATAGTCTCTGCATCCGGATACAGCGTTTTATCATTAGCCACCTCCGGGCTGAGCAACTTACGTGCCGCCAGGTTTGGCGTTGGGTAACCGATGGTTTCAGCCACTTCTTTCGCGACATCCGGGCGCAGCAGGAAGTTAATCAGCTTCAGCGCGCCTTCTTTGTTTTTGGCGTTCGCCGGAATAGACAGACTGTCCATCCAGAAAATGCCGCCTTCTTTCGGCCACACGACTTCCAGCGGCGTGCCCGCCTGACGCGCGACGAATGCCGAGCCGTTCCACACCATACCGAGGTTGACTTCACCTTCCATATACGGGTTTGCCGGGTTGTCTGAGTTAAACGCCGCGACGTTAGGCATCAGTTTCTTCAGCTCGTTATACGCGGCTTCAATCTCTTTCGGGTCGGTGGTGTTACCGGAGTAGCCCAGCTTGCGCAGCGCTACCTGGAACACTTCACGCGCATCATCGGTTAACAGCAGGCTGCCTTTGTATTCCGGTTTCCACAGATCGGCCCAGCTGGTCACGGTTTTCGGATCAATGACATCGCTGTTGACGCCAATAGCCGTTGCTCCCCAGATATACGGAATGGAGTAGTCGTTATTTGGGTCAAACGGCTTGTTGAGCATGTCCGGATCGAGATTGTTGAAGTTGGTGAGCTTGGTCTTATCAATCTTCTGGATCATGCCTTCTTTGCGCATTTTATCCACGTAGTAGGTGGAGGGAACCACCAGATCGTAGGCGCCGTCTTTATACGTTTTGAGTTTGGCATACATGGTTTCGTTCGACTCGTAGGTCGAATAGATAACCTTAATACCGGTCTCTTTAGTGAACTGCTCCAGCAGTCCTGGCGGAACGTATTCGGTCCAGTTGTAGAAATAGAGCGTGTTGTTGTCGGAGGCTGTGGCGGTGTTCATACCCAGTGCCAGAGCACCCGCGGCGAGCAGGTGGCGTGACCATTGTTTCATCATTTAACGTCCCCTGAATAACATACCCGTCGTCTTTCAAGCCGCATTTTTGTTGGCTACGCTAGTTCACCCCAGTCACATAGTTATCTATGTTCCTGGGGACTCACGAGCTTGCCGCCTCAATGCAACTCGAAATCCATAGGGTATGGGCCTGTTAGCGGCCTTTAGTTTTATCACGTGCAATAAGCTGGCTGGCGATAACCATGACCAGCGACAGAACCAACAAAATGGTGGCCAGCGCATTAACTTCTGGTGACACGCCGACTTTAACCATTGAGTAGATTTTTAACGGCAGAATTTCATAACCTGGTCCAGTGACGAACGATGAAACAACCACGTCATCCATCGACAGGGTAAAGCTCAGTAACCAGCCCGCAGCGACCGCGGGCATCGCCAGCGGCAGAATGATTTTGCGCAGAATGGTGACTTCGCTGGCGCCCAGATCTTTTGCGGCTTCAAGCATACGCACATCGAATCCTTTCAGGCGTGAGTACACCGTCACCACCACAAAAGGCAAACAGAAGGTGATATGCGAGAACAACAACGACCAGAACCCCAGTTGAATACCGATCAGCATAAACAGCACCAGCAGTGAAATCGCCATCACGATATCCGGCGACATCATCACCACGAACAGCATACCGCTGACAAACGGTTTACCGCGAAAACGGTAGCGGTAAAGCGCAACCGCCGTCAGTGAGCCGATCAGGGTGGCAAAGGTTGCGGATAATATGGCCATCGTCAGCGAGTGTTGCGCCGCCTGCAGCAGGCTGTCGTTGTTCATCAGCAGGCCGTACCATTTGGTGGTAAAGCCTTGCCAGTTGATGCCAAAGCGCGAGCTGTTAAAGGAGTTCACAATCAAAATAATGATTGGAATGTACAGATACGCGTAGATGGCGGTCATGAAACCACCGCGAAGCAGTCGACCGATCATTCGAGTTCCACCTTTTTATTCAGCAAGCGGGAGGCGCGCCAGTAAACTAATAACATCAGTCCCATCACGATGGTCAGGGTAATGCTGGTGGCGGCACCAAACGGCCAGTCACGAATGTTCAGGAACTGAACTTTTATCACGTTACCAATCAGTAGGTTTTTCGCGCCGCCCATTAGATCAGACACGTAAAATAACCCCATGGCTGGCAGCATCACCAGCAGGCAACCGGCGATAATTCCCGGCATGGTCAGCGGAATGATGATGCGGGTGAAGGTCTGAAATTTGCTGGCACCCAGATCGCGCGCGGCTTCCAGTAGCGGCTTATCGAGTTTCTCAATGCTGGAATAAAGCGGCATAACCATAAACGGCAGCAGGATGTAAACGAGGCCGATAATGACCGCGCTGGGGGTGAACATAATGCGAATGGGGGTATCAATGACCCCGAGCCACAGCAGAAACTCGTTGAGATAGCCTTTGGTACTGAGGAAAATTTTGAGTCCATAGATGCGAATAAGCGAGTTGGTCCAGAACGGAACAATCAGCAGGAACAGCAGCAGTGGACGCACTTTTTCCGGCAGTTTTACCAAAAACCAGGCAAACGGATAGCCGAGCACCAGGCAGGCGAACGTGGCAATCAGCGCCATATTGAGGGAGTGAATCAACACCTCAAAGTAGAGCGGATCGAGCAGGCGAGCATAGTTTTCCAGCGTAAAGACCATTTTGACGAAATTCGCATCGTCACGGGTCAAAAAGCTGGTGCCAATGATCATCAGGTTGGGCAGGAAGACAAATAACACAAGCCAACCGACAATGGTGACGATCACCACACTCTGGAATTTACTTGTGTTCTTCATCAGCCAGTACGACCTCCCAACTTTCTACCCAGTTAATGGCCATTTTCTGGTCCAGAGAGTGATCGAAGTCAGGATCGTCTTCGTTGAAGAATTCGCTAACCATCACCATCTTGCCATTTTCCAGTTCGACAACCGACTCCAGCGTCATGCCTTTGTAGTTGCGCTCACGCACGTAGCCGATAAGTCCTTCGATGTGGTTGTCATCGTTGATCTCATCTACGCGTAGATCTTCCGGACGCAGCAAAACATGCAGTTTTTGTCCCGGCGTAACGGCGAAATTCACGTAGATGTTGCACTCACGACCTTCAACGTTAGCACGAACGCGTTGTTCATCCAGACGTTCAATCACCGTCGCGTTGAACATATTGATCTCACCGATAAACCCGGCGACGAACAGATTTTTCGGCTCTTCGTAAATTTCTCGCGGCGTGCCGTCCTGCTCAATTTTGCCGTCACGCATCACCACGATACGGTCTGACATGGTCAGCGCTTCTTCTTGATCGTGAGTGACAAAGACAAAGGTGATACCGAGCTTACGCTGCAGCGCTTTCAGTTCGTTCTGCATCTGCTTGCGCAGTTTGTAGTCCAGCGCGGAGAGCGATTCATCTAACAATAGCAAACGAGGTTTGTTGACCACTGCACGGGCAATCGCCACACGCTGCTGCTGTCCACCGGAGAGTTGATGGGGTTTACGCTGGGCAAACTCTTCCAGTTGCACCATGCGCAAGGCTTCGGTGACGCGAGGTTGAATGTCGGCAGTCGGGGTCTTTTGCATGCGCAAACCGAAGGCCACATTCTCGAACACGGTCATGTGGGGGAATAACGCATAACTTTGGAATACGGTGTTCACGTAGCGGTTTTCCGCAGGTACGTGAGTGATATCCTGGTTGTCCAGCATGATATGACCGGAATCAACCGTTTCAAGACCCGCAATCAGGCGAAGAACGGTTGTTTTACCGCAGCCAGAGGGGCCGAGCAGCGTGAGAAATTCGCCATTGTTGATGGTCAAATCCAGGTCGGAAATCACCTCTTTACCATCGAAACTTTTGCGAATTCCCGCTAATTGCACCAGTGGAGAAAGCGAACGCGGTTGTTTATTCAATTTTTTACTCTGTCCCATGTAAACGCAACGGATGGCTGACCGCTGCGGGGTTTGTGGTTAACCACCTTGATGACTCTTAATGAGGGCGATTATTCTACGGCAAACCATTGTAATCGCCAATCCTTGTTGCGAATTACTGACTTACCCTTATAGTCAGAAGGTGTGTCAGAGACAAATATTCTCACTTGCGGGGATAAAAATGACCTGACGCAATATTTGTCTTTTCTTGCTTATTGATAATGTTGTCACGAAAAGTGAGGGTGACTGCATGGATAAACTACTTGAGCGTTTTTTACACTACGTGTCGCTGGACACTCAGTCCAAATCGGGTGTGCGGCAGGTACCCAGCACTGAGGGTCAGTGGAAGCTATTACAGCTGCTCAAACAACAGCTTGAAGAAATGGGGCTGGTTAACGTTTCATTAAGTGAGAAGGGAACTCTGATGGCAACGTTACCCGCAAACGTTGCCGGTGATATTCCCGCGATTGGCTTCATTTCTCATGTCGATACCTCACCGGATTTCACGGGTAAAAACGTCAACCCGCAAATTGTTGAAAACTACCGTGGGGGTGATATTGCGTTAGGCATTGGTGATGAAGTTCTGTCGCCGGTGATGTTCCCGGTGTTACATCAACTTTTGGGACAAACGTTGATCACCACCGACGGTAAAACCCTGCTGGGCGCGGACGACAAAGCCGGAGTGGCGGAGATAGTGACCGCGCTGGCTGTGTTGAAGCATAAAAACATTCCCCATGGCGATATTCGTGTGGCCTTTACACCCGACGAAGAGGTGGGTAAAGGGGCGAAGCACTTTGACGTCGCCGCATTTGATGCGAAGTGGGCTTACACCGTTGATGGGGGGGGCGTGGGTGAACTGGAGTTTGAAAACTTCAACGCGGCGTCGGTCAATATCAAAATCGTTGGTAACAATGTGCACCCTGGTACTGCAAAAGGGGTGATGGTGAATGCGCTGTCGCTGGCTGCTCGTATCCACGCAGAGGTTCCGGCAGATGAAAGCCCGGAAACGACCGAAGGTTACGAAGGTTTTTACCATCTGGCGAGCATGAAAGGCACCGTTGATCGGGCGGACATGCACTACATTATCCGTGATTTTGACCGTAAACAGTTTGAAGCGCGCAAACGTAAAATTATGGAGATCGCCAAAAAGGTTGGCAAAGGATTACACCCAGACTGCTATATCGAACTGGTGATTGAAGATAGCTATTACAATATGCGCGAGAAAGTGATTGAGCACCCCCACGTGCTGGATATTGCCCAGCAGGCGATGCGTGATTGCGACATTGAACCTGTGCTGAAACCTATTCGTGGCGGCACTGACGGTGCTCAGCTGTCGTTTATGGGATTACCGTGCCCGAATCTGTTCACCGGCGGCTACAACTATCATGGTAAACATGAGTTTGTGACGCTGGAAGGAATGGAAAAAGCGGTGCAGGTGATCGTGCGTATTGCCGAATTGGCCGCGAAACAAAAATAAAGAGTGTGTAGAGGCCGGATGGTGGCTTGCGCCTTATCCGGCCTACAGATACCTCATTCCGTGGGCCGGATAAGCGAAGCGCCATCCGGCGCAGTCACTACTAATTTACCCTTCGAAGAACCAGTATCCGCTGTTAACCAGCGCGGCCAGCATGGCGAGGAAAGACGGATCTTCCAGCGCATCTTCAAAGTTCTCGGCTGTCAGCACAATATGGCTGGCCAGCGCCTCGAGGGCAGGGCGATGCGGTGAGTTAATTTTTTCACCGTTGACGTAAACCTCGTCGCCGACACGGATAACGCGTAATCCGCCCAGACGTACCAGCACATCCCCTTGTTTCAGTGCGTCGTAGATTTCGTCGGGCTGATAAGGTGGCTCCGGCGGGGCGACATCCAGCTCATGACGCGACTGGGAAATAAACTCACCAAACCACTGTTTGAAATGTTCAGGTTGATTAATCAGCCCCAGCATCATTTCACGCAGTTTATCCATTTCTTGTGGCAAAACATCCGCCGGATGGTCACGGGGCGGCAGGTCCGGGTCGCTGTAATAGGTGCTGCCCAGCTCACGTTGCAGAACGTAATCGGCGAATCCGCTGATTAACTCCCGGGCGTTCGGGGCGCGGAAACCGACAGAATAGTTCATCGCGTTTTCCAGCGCGTAGCCTTCGTGCGGGAATCCTGGCGGGATATACAGAATATCACCCGGCTCCAGCTCCTCATCAATGATGGCCTCGAACGGATCAACCTGCAGCAGATCCGGGTGTGGGCAGTGTTGTTTTAGCTGGAGTTTTTCGCCTACGCGCCAGCGACGACGACCGGTGCCTTGAATGATAAACACATCGTACTGATCCAGGTGCGGACCAACGCCGCCGCCGGGCACGGAAAAGGAGATCATCAGATCATCAATACGCCAGTCCGGTAATTCGCGAAACGGACGCATCAGCGCGGCGGTCGGTTCGTGCCAGTGGTTGACGGCCTGGACCAGCAGCGACCAGTTGTTCTCGCCGAGATGGTCATAGCTTTCGAATGGACCGTGGCTCACCTGCCATTTACCGTCCTGATGGCTGACCAGTCGGCTGTCGACTTCACTTTCCATCGCCAGTCCGGCCAGTTCATCAGGGGACAGCGGATCGATAAAGTTTGTAAAACCACGCTTTAAGACCACCGGGCGCTTTTGCCAGTGGCGTTCGAGAAAGTCGGGCCAGTTGAGGTTTAATTGGTATTCCATAATGCGCATCCGCAGACTGTTGGTTGCTCCGATTATAACGGATGCTTAACCGGATAAGTGATCCCGGTACATAAATATTACAAACAACTTACTCGTCTTTATGCCCCGGATGCTGACGGCCAAAAATGACCTCCATGCGCGCGCCGCCTAACAGGCTGTCGCCTGCGATAATTTGCCCGTCATACTGCTCGGTAATTTCGCGAGCTACCGCCAGCCCCACGCCTTGCCCGGGGCGTAAGGTATCCACACGCTGGCCGCGATCAAAAACCACTTCGCGCTTGGCTTGTGGAATGCCTGGACCGTCATCTTCCACCAGAATATGTAGGCGATCGTCGGACAGGTGAGCGGAGATCTCGACGAACTCCAGACAGTATTTACAGGCGTTATCCAGCACGTTACCCATGACCTCGACAAAATCATTCTGCTCGCCGACAAAACTGATTTCGGGTGAGATATCGAGACTAATAGTGACGCCTTTACGCTGATACACCTTATTGAGGGCGGAGGTTAGCTTATCCAGCAAAGGGGCAACCGGGTGCAGTTCGCGGCTGAGCAGGGCGTTACCACCGCGCATGCTGGCGCGATGCAAGTAGTAGCCAATTTGCTGGGAAATGCGGCTAATTTGTTCCAGCATCACGGGCTCGGCATCCGTTACGCTCATCTTTTCATTGCGCATCGAGCGTAGCGTGCTTTGCAATACCGCCAGCGGTGTTTTCAGGCTATGGGTGAGATCGGTTAAGGTCGTGCGGTATTTATCGTAACGCTCACGCTCACTTTTCAGCAGTCGGTTGAGGTTACGTACCAGGCTAGTTAGTTCCCGCGTGGTGGCGGGATTGAGCATCTCACGGTGATGCTCCTCAAGTTCTCGGACCTCACGCGCCAGTGACTCGATAGGCCGTAAACTCCACCAGGCGGCGACCCATAGCAGCGGGATCACGAGCAGCAAGTTGGCGACCAATACATAGATAAACCAGCTCCAGACCATATACGAGCGCTTGAGCTCAATGGGGATAGTGTCGACAACGACAATGGTAAGCTGAGGCATGCGGGCGGTCTCAGGGTAGACGTTTACCGCCACCGAGTGGGTCATTTCGGCATCGTTATCATCTTCTCTGACTTCTTTAAGCTGCTGTTGCGCGGAGTGATCTTCGCGCAGTAACGTGCTGGTGGCATCGACATCGGCTTCTATTTCATGAAAACCATTCGTTTTTAACCAGTCCGGCTGAATACTGTGCGTCAGCCAGGGAACATCGCGTTGTGCCCACAGCAATTTGCCATTTTCATCGTAGATCAGCGACATGGTGGGGCTTTGCATATCGAGATGTTCAGGCAGTTCGACCTGGAGCTTGCCGTCTTCCCATTTCGCGAGGGTGTAAAACAAGTTACTTTCACCGCGCAGAAGACGAAATGTGGTCTTATCAAAGCTTACGCTGTAACCCACCAGCGCGACCATGCCATAGGCCAGTGAAAGCACAAGGACAACGCCAGCGGTCGCCAGCAAAAAGCGTACACGCAGCGATAACGGGAGAAAATGACGCAATAATTTGTTCATTAGCGCAGTTCGAAGAGGTAGCCCTGTCCACGTACGGTGGTGATCACGTCATCCGGATATTGCGCCTGAATTTTTTTGCGCAGACGTCCCATCAGTACATCGATGGTGTGGCTTTCACGCAGTTCTGCATCCGGATAAAGTTGTAGCATCAGTGAGTCTTTGCTGACCACTTTGCCGTTATTGCGGATCAGCGTTTCCATGATGGTGTATTCAAACGCGGTGAGTTTGATAACCTCATCATTCACTGATAATTCGCGGCGGGAAAGGTCAACCTGAAAAGGCGGCAGCGAGATAATTTGCGAGGCCAGGCCGCTATTGCGGCGCATCAGTGCCTGCATGCGGGCGACCACCTCTTCAATATGGAAAGGTTTTGTCACGTAGTCATCAGCCCCAGCGCTGAGCACTTCCACTTTATCCTGCCAGCCTTCGCGGGCGGTCAACACCAGAATGGGGAGCGAAACGTCATTGCTGCGCCAGCGGCGGATCAGTGACAAGCCATCTTCATCGGGCAGACCTAAGTCGACGATCGCAATATCTGGCAGATGTTCGTTAAGGTAATAATCTGCTTCCTTTGCATCCTCAGCATCATCAACCTGGTGGCCTGCATCCTGTAACTGAACCTTCAGGTGGTGACGTAATAAGGCATTATCCTCAACAACCAGTACGCGCATCTTCGTTTCTCCCTAAATTGACGGTATGAATAGTTTAACGCTGATTATGTGGCTGTGGGGATAAACATTTAATAAACCGAGGGGAATGTCGGAAGGTGGCATGAACGCCACATCTGGCCTACGCGGGATAAATGTAGGCCAGATAAGCGTGAGCGCCATCTGGCGAAGGATTGATTACTTCAACTCATCAACCATGGTGATGGCGCGACCAATATAGTTGGCTGGCGTCATCGCTTTCAGGCGCGTTTTCTCGTCTTCTGGCAGGGCCAGTCCGTCGATAAACTGCTTCATGCCTTCGGCGTCAACGCGCTTGCCGCGGGTCAGCTCTTTCAGCTTCTCGTACGGTTTTTCAATGCCGTAACGACGCATAACGGTCTGAATCGGCTCGGCCAGCACTTCCCAGTTATGGTCCAGTTCATCCAGCAGATGATCGCGGTTTACTTCCAGTTTGCTCACACCCTTCAGTGTGGACTGATACGCGATCAACGCGTAGCCAATTCCCACGCCCAGGTTACGCAGAACGGTAGAATCCGTCAGGTCACGCTGCCAGCGGGAAACCGGTAGTTTGCTTGCCAGGTGCTGCAGTACCGCATTAGACAGGCCCAGGTTGCCTTCGGAGTTTTCGAAGTCGATAGGGTTAACCTTGTGCGGCATGGTGGAAGAACCAATTTCACCGGCAATGGTTTTCTGTTTGAAGTGGTTCAGCGCCACATAGCCCCAGACGTCGCGGTCAAAATCGATCAGGATGGTGTTAAAACGCGCGACGCAATCGAACAGCTCAGCAATGTAGTCGTGCGGCTCAATCTGCGTGGTGTACGGGTTCCACTGAATACCCAGCGAAGTGACGAATTCTTCACTGAACTGATGCCAGTCAACTTCCGGATAAGCGGCGATGTGGGCGTTATAGTTACCGACGGCACCGTTGATTTTACCGAGAATTTCTACCTGGTTTAGCTGGCGATACTGGCGCTCCATACGGTATGCCACGTTAGCCATTTCTTTGCCCAACGTAGAGGGTGTTGCCGGCTGGCCGTGCGTACGGGAGAGCAGGGGAATGTCACGATACTGCACGGACAGGTCTTTTACCGCATCGATAAGCTTGCGCCAGTAAGGCAGGATCACTTCATCGCGGGCGGTTTTCAGCATCAGCGCATGAGACAGGTTGTTGATATCTTCTGAGGTACAGGCGAAGTGGATAAACTCGGAAACAGCGTGCAGTTCCGGGATATCAGCGACTTTCTCTTTCAGGAAATACTCAACGGCCTTCACATCGTGGTTGGTCGTGCGTTCAATGGTTTTGATGCGCGCGGCATCTTCTTCATTGAAGTTAGCGACGATCGTATCAAGGAAACCGATTGCGTCGGCAGCAAAAGCAGGAACTTCCTTGATCGCTGCGTGCGCGGCCAGTTTTTGCAGCCAGCGTACTTCAACCTGTACACGGAATTTCAGCAAACCGTATTCGCTGAAAATCCCGCGCAGCGCGCTGACTTTATCGCCGTAGCGTCCATCGACAGGGGAAACGGCGGTCAGTGAGGATAATTCCATAGATCACAACTCCGGGGTTAAATGAGCAAGAATTTGTTTTGCCTGAGTGGTCAGGCGATTACGAGAAAACATGAGTTGCAGACGACCGCCACCGACCTGGTGCCAGAGTACGGCAGCACGAATACCAGCCAGAAGCGACGTGCGGACTTTGGCCTGAACCTGCGGGCTCTGGAGGATAGCTGGGGATCCCGTGACCTGAATACGTGGGCCGAGCGGGCTGATGACGTCAACATAAATGCCCGCCATTGCGCTCATTAACGTTTCTGACTGCAAATCGAAATGGTCTAGCTGGCGCTGCAGGCCATTAATACGGTCCCCCAGCGTGTCCATTGCGCCCTTGGCGGCCGACAGCTTGCGCTCCAGCACCATCAGGCTCAGGGTATAGCGGGTGAGTTCCGCGTTCAGTCCCTGACGACTGCTGGCGTTCAGTACACCGAGCAGCGTTTCAAGGCCCAGACGCAGATTGGCTTCACTGCCACCAAACACGCCCAGCGTAGAATTGGGATTCATATCAATAACACTGTTGAGTGAAACGTGTAGTGCATCGGCATCACAGTGCCCCTGGTGTGCCAGTTGTTGCACCAGGCGAGCCGACTGGCAAATGCCTGCCAGAGCGAGGGTGATGTCATAATAATTCTTTGCCACGTTCACTGCTTCCTTGTATTAGATATGTAGATAAATTATACCGGCAGAGGCAGGCGCTGCTCGATAATTCCGCCACCGAGGCACACTTCGCCGCGGTAAAAGACGGCCGACTGACCTGGCGTCACCGCCGCAACCGGCTCGTCAAAAATCACTTCAATACGTTCGTCATCCAGCGACTTAACGGTGCACGGAATATCGGTCTGACGATAGCGGGTCTTCACCGTACAGCGCATTGTGCCGGAGAAGGGTTCGCGATCGACCCAGTGCAGCTGTTGAGCGATTAGGCCAACAGACATCAGACGCGGGTGATCGTGACCCTGAGCGACAACCAGAATGTTGTTCTCAACGTCCTTATCGACCACATACCATGGATCCTCGGTCCCTTCTTTGGTTCCGCCGATACCCAGACCTTTACGTTGGCCCAGAGTGTGATACATCAGCCCCTGGTGCTGGCCGATTTCTTCGCCATCCACGGTGATGATTTTTCCTGGCTGAGCCGGAAGGTAACGGCCAAGGAACTCGCGGAATTTACGTTCACCAATAAAGCAGATGCCGGTGGAGTCTTTTTTCTTCGCGGTAATCAGGCCCAGATCTTCGGCGATTTTGCGCACCTGCGGTTTTTCCAGTTCACCGACCGGGAACAAGCTTTGGGCGATCTGCTCGTGACCGAGCGTATAGAGGAAATAGCTTTGGTCTTTATTGCCGTCGAGTCCACGCAGCAGGCGGCTTTTGCCGTCGACGTCCGCGCGGCGCACGTAGTGACCGGTGGCGATGAAATCGGCACCTAAATCTTCAGCGGCAAATTCGAGGAAGGCTTTAAACTTAATTTCTTTGTTGCACAGAATATCCGGGTTTGGCGTACGACCCGCTTTGTACTCTTCAAGGAACAACTCAAAGACGTTGTCCCAGTATTCTGCGGCAAAGTTAACGGTATGCAGTTCAATGCCGAGTTTGTCGCAGACTGCCTGCGCATCTGCAAGATCGGCAGCAGCGGTACAGTATTCCTCACCGTCGTCCTCTTCCCAGTTCTTCATGAACAGGCCTTCAACCTGATAACCCTGTTGTTGCAACAGCCAGGCAGAAACGGAGGAATCGACACCGCCGGACATGCCGACGATCACTTTTTTTGGGCTTTCAGACATAGGAATACTCACGACATTGAACTTAAAGGCGGCATATTCTATCACGCAGCCCTTTACTTGACACCCTCTGTAAACGGCCAGTTAAATTCTCCGATCATTGCCAGCGGATACCGTTGCCCGCTCTGATAACAGCGAAGGCTCTCAGCAACCAGCGGCGAACGCAGGTTCGGTGCAGATAAAATCGCTTCAGCGCTGACCCAACGACAGCAATCTATATCGTTGTCATGCGGCTCAGTAGCGCACATATTGGCAAGCTCAATAGAAAACAGAAAACGCAAGAACGGGGTTCTGTCCGGGGCTATCCATTGATGCATGCGAATAAAATGCTGCGGTTGCGCGGTGATGCCGGTTTCTTCCCACAGTTCGCGTGCAGCGGCTTGTACCAAGGTTTCGTCCGCTTCCAGATGCCCGGCAGGCTGGTTCCATAACGCTTTGCCGTTGATGGTTTCCTCAACGACTAAAAACTTATCCTCGGCATGCACAATGCAGGCGACGGTGACGTGCGGTTTGAACATGGTTCACCTCTTATTCTTCTTTAAAGCCTTCAGACACATCTGGCCAGCTGATCTCACCCGTGGCTTTATCGATACTGATATAGGCCACCGGAGGGGAGGTTTGTGGATCGGCGGCACCCCGGCAAAATTCGGTTTGGTGGTCTTCGCGCACGATGATTTCAATCGCGTTTTTCGCATTCCAGCTCTCATAAAAAACACATTGATAGTCATAACGCAAACTGAGAGTGGCGACCCGCGTGGCTGTATCTGTAGAGAGTGGATTGATGTCGTCGCGATAGCGGTCACCGCTGTTTAAAGGTTGCAGCTGTGATTTTTTCAACCAGCCGCGCACGCTATGACGATCGGCAGTGTAATAGACCACCTCAATAAAATCGTCTTTGGACTCTTCCTGAGCAGAAACCACGTCGCCGGGAACCAGGAACACGGAACCGTTACGACACTGTGCATTTGGCATTGAATAGAATCCAGCGCGCGAGCTGCCGATGACCTGATAATGGTTGCTGGCGGCGGGGGGCATTTTTTCGCGTTGTGACATCGCTTTATTGGCCCATGTCTGGCAGGCAGGGCTAACAGGAAGCGGGTTAGCTAACGGCGTGAGTCCGTCAGCGGTAACCCAACCGGTAGCGAAAGTGCCGTTTGCGCCCCGGTAGCGGACGTAACGAAAAGGTTCGTCTTTGGACAGCATGCCTGTGCTTTCATAACGCTGCGAACTTCTGAGTACCTCTACAGTGTCGCTATTGACCAAAAACGCCGGGAGCTGGCATCCGCTGGCCGGTGCAGAGTAGAAATGCAGACGAGAGTCAGCGCTGACGTTAGCAGTGGCGTAAAGATAATTTGCCTCTCCCGCCGCGATCCCGGCGAGCGTTTCACAGTCCTGTTTTGCATAACAAAATGGTGAAACTCCGCACAACATGAGCGCTGCAACGATCCGTTTATCCATATGCCGTGTTCTTCCCTGTTAATAGTTGCGTTAAAAATGGATGCTACGGCTGCAGCTCACGCCATTCGCCGTTGGCGAGGTTATCCAGCGTGTAATCACCCATGGCATAGCGAATTAACCGCAGCGTGGGGAAACCCACGTGCGCCGTCATGCGTCTCACCTGACGGTTACGCCCCTCATACAACGTGATTTTCAACCAGCGGGTGGGAATGCTTTTGCGCTCGCGAATCGGTGGATTTCGCGGCCACAGCCAGTCAGGTTCGGCAACAACCTCAACGCCTGCCGGCAACGTTGGGCCATCATTGAGCGTCACGCCATTGCGCAGGGCATCCAGCGCCTCTGGCGTCGGCTCTCCTTCGACCTGCACGTAATAAATTTTTCCGGTGCGCTTACCCGGCTGCGTCAATCGGGCCTGTAATGCACCGTCATTGGTCAGTACCAACAGGCCTTCGCTATCCCTGTCCAGGCGCCCCGCAGCATAGACGCCCTGTACGGGAATAAAATCTTTTAACGTGCTGCGACCCGCTTCGTCAGTAAATTGTGGCAAAACATCGTAGGGTTTATTGAACAAAACCACGCGTTTTGGCTGGTTTTCTTTACGCTGTTTAGTGACTTGTCGTGAGCTGAATCGCTCAACCCGGTGATTTCTAAAAGAAGTTTTTTGCATGGTATTTTCAGATTATATCAATTGCCGCATTATAGCCGAAGAACGAGTGTCTTTCATGGCGGCGAACAATAGGGTAGTATTGACACGCTCATTACAAATCATTAACAAAAAGTTGCTCTAACGCATCCGTGTAGCAGGACGCAAATGCACATGCAGCGTGATGACAGACGAGCAGAACCAGAAGCGCTCGAAGGAGAGGTGAATGGAAAGCAAAGTAGTTGTTCCGGCGGAAGGTAAGAAGATCACCCTGCAAAACGGCAAACTCAACGTTCCTGAAAATCCGATTATCCCGTTCATTGAAGGCGACGGTATCGGCGTTGATGTAACCCCACCGATGATCAAAGTTGTCGATGCTGCTGTCGAGAAAGCCTATAAAGGCGAGCGTAAAATCTCCTGGATGGAAATCTACACCGGCGAGAAATCCACTCAGGTCTACGGCCAGGACGTCTGGCTGCCTGCTGAAACACTTGATCTGATTCGCGACTACCGTGTTGCTATTAAAGGCCCACTGACTACCCCAGTTGGCGGCGGTATTCGCTCACTGAACGTTGCACTGCGTCAGGAACTTGACCTGTACGTGTGCCTGCGTCCGGTTCGTTACTACCAGGGCACCCCAAGCCCGGTTAAACATCCTGAACTGACCGACATGGTCATCTTCCGTGAAAACTCTGAAGACATCTACGCCGGTATCGAGTGGAAAGCCGACTCTGCTGATGCAGAGAAAGTGATTAAATTCCTGCGCGAAGAGATGGGCGTGAAGAAAATTCGCTTCCCGGAACATTGCGGTATCGGTATCAAACCGTGTTCCGAAGACGGGACAAAACGTCTGGTGCGTGCGGCGATTGAATACGCCATCGCCAACGATCGTGATTCTGTTACCCTGGTACATAAAGGTAACATCATGAAGTTCACCGAAGGCGCGTTCAAAGACTGGGGTTACCAGTTAGCGCGTGAAGAGTTTGGTGGTGAACTGATCGACGGCGGCCCGTGGGTGAAAATCAAGAACCCGAAAACCGGGAAAGAGATCGTTGTTAAGGACGTTATCGCCGATGCGTTCCTGCAGCAGATCCTGCTGCGTCCGGCAGAGTATGATGTTATCGCCTGTATGAACCTGAACGGTGACTACATCTCTGATGCCCTGGCAGCGCAGGTTGGCGGTATTGGTATCGCGCCGGGTGCAAACATCGGTGACGAATGTGCACTGTTCGAAGCCACCCACGGTACTGCACCGAAGTATGCGGGTCAGGATAAAGTGAACCCAGGTTCCATCATCCTGTCTGCTGAAATGATGCTGCGCCACATGGGTTGGGTCGAAGCGGCTGACCTGATTGTTAAAGGTATGGAAGGCGCGATCAACGCGAAAACCGTCACTTACGATTTCGAACGTCTGATGGACGGCGCTAAGCTGCTGAAATGTTCAGAGTTTGGCGACGCAATCATCGAAAACATGTAATGCGGTAATTGTTAAATTTATTAACGGGAGCGTAACGCTCCCGTTGTTTTTTGTTAGGCTGCTAACGGTTATCAAAATTTTATCAAAACAAGTTATCAAAACCCCCTGGTAGTTTGGGGAAACTGCTGGGACAACAGCCCAATGGAGCGCTTCTTCAGGAGTCTGAAGAACGAATGGGTACCGGTGACGGGCTATGTAAGCTTCAGCGATGCAGCTCACGCAATAACGGACTATATCGTTGGATATTACAGCGTACTAAGACCGCACGAATATAATGGTGGGTTACCACCAAACGAATCGGAAAACCGATACTGGAAAAACTTTAACGCGGTGGCCAGTTTTTGTTGACCACTTCAGATATCTGTCGAACATTCTGGCGATATCATGTAGAGAATCACCTTGCTTATATCTGTCCCAGATAATTGCCTTCTGCTCTGGCGTGTAGTTAATCCGAGTTCTTCGTTTCATGGCAACGTCCCCCTTGATTAAGGATAGCGTTGCATCGATCCATTGAACTCACAGCTCAAAGCGGACTGTTTAGTTCCTTTACATGAGAGTTAAGAAAATCAAGATGGCGTTGAAACGCTTAAATTTTCACAACGCTACTTTGCTCCAACCTTTCCCTCGGTCATCATGGTAACGATCGGTTTGCTGTTGGGTTTTATGACCAAGTAATTTTTGCGTATCTAGCCCCTGTTCTTTGTACAGGCGTTCAGATAAAGACCTTTGTTCATGGAATGTGGCAGGTGAACCTTCCCCCCAGTCAATTCCTGCTAAATCTCTTGCTTTACTAAAATTCATCGTCAATGTATTCGATTTAACTTGTGCGCCACGTTCTGCCTGTGAAGTTGAACGGAAAAAATGCACTAAGTATGGGCTGACTGCATAGTCACGACAGCAAGCTACTACATCGCGTAAACTCCAGTTAATCGCATTGAGGCGAAGAGAAAGGGGGATAGCGATTTTGCTCCCGGTCTTTTCCTGAATGACATGAAGGTAATCCCCCCGAGTTTCTATAAGTGGCGTTCGCGTTTTGG
>NZ_SZXC01000075.1:0-10486 GCF_005281055.1 Citrobacter sp. wls711
TATGTACGCCACCGCGATATCTGGGATCTACGCTGGCTGAAGCAGCAGGGAGCGAGGGTACGTATTGACTGGATACGCAATAAAGTGGCCGATTATTTCATTGGCGATTACCCGCAAAAGCTGGCTGCCATGCTGGAGCGCCTGCCAGAAATTATTAAAGGCGATGCCTTCCGTAACGAAATGGCGCGTTTTATCCCGCAGGACGTACAGGAGCGTACACTGCATAAAGAGAAGTTTTTCGTGTTTTTAACGGCAGAAATCACAGGATTATTGCAGCAGGTACAACGGGATTTTCAGGGTAATTCTGCGCCAGAGTTTTGAAAATTATGGCGGGCTAAGACATTCAAGGGAATCGAACCAGAGTATCGAACCAAACGGTTTTTTATACGTTTAAAGTCACTGTTTTGATTTACAAGTAAAAATACGGGTCAAACTCCGGGTCTTGACAATTTACCAAAAACAGATTTATGATAATTTTCAATTTACTAGATAGCTGAATGTTTCCGAGTCCGGCACCACTATTTAAAGAAACCAGCCTACGGGCTGGTTTTTTGCTTTCTGGCGTTCCGGGAGATTTCTGGTCGTGCTGATCGTAAGTGCCACTGCCCTGCCTCTTCCATCCAGCCTGAGCATTTCCCTTTAGCGACTCCCTACCCTTCCGGTCACGGTGCTGTTGTCTGTTAGGCTTCAAATTGCCAACAAACACTATACCCACCATGTACAGCCTTCGACTGGTCCCATCACCACAAGTGACATCCGGTCTTTGTCCGGTCTGAAGAAACAGTACATCAATCCTTTTTGACATGCCCATAACACCAAGCAATGCTGACTTACTCGCTAATTACCAAGGAAATCAGCGATACCGAATGACCAGATTCAATGGTTCACTACTTATCAAGCCTGCTAGCTAGGCTCTTTACCTGCATTATTCTCTTTGAAATCTCTAGCCAATTTACCCGTTTCACGGTCGTAGATGGTTTTAACCACAGCTCTTTTACTGACCTTTACCTTCTTTTCCTTGGCATGACGCTCGGCGGCTTTGTCTAACTCAATTTGCTTGTTTAAGTTAGCAATTGACTCTGAGTCATCTTGGGATACATACCCATACTCTTCGTTAAGAATATCTACTAATTGGTCTTGTGGTATCCCTGTCTCTTGTTCGATTTCTGAGATAGTTTTAGCCAAGCTTCGCTGCAAGTTACGCTGTACAATGTTAACCATATTGCTTACCTCTTTGTCAGATAGTTTTGTTGTTTCTAGCAACTAGCAAGACCTGGCTCGTTACTCTGGTATCGATACTAGAACAAACCTGCGAGCCAAAAAGCAGAAAAAATTAATAAGCGAGAAATTCATGGACTCAACGAACAAAGAAAAGCAGTGTGTTACGAACAAAGATGAGTTACGTCGCAGACATTGCGGTAACTATAGACCGGTGAGCAACGGGGAAATCTATCTCCTACCATATGAAGTCTTATTGCATTCGAAACCTCAGTCATTTTTCGCGTCCCTATCAGATTATGATCATCTGAAAACCGCGGATAAAGCGGGAAAACTGAGTCTCAAAGGGCTTAGAAAAGAACTATGGCCGCTGAATGATGAGAAAACTCACCATGACTTTTGGAAGAACTTCAGTGATTCTGCACTCAAAACGCACTTAAATACCATTTTGGGTACAACTAAGGTTATCAGTCGGGATAAAGATTGGCGTAAAACCTATTTAAAGCAAGGCAAAGAAGCAGATGCCGATAAGCCACATCACGAAGATATGCTCAAATGCCTTTACCTCCTAGCTCACCTACATAAAGCAAGCCCTACCTTCATTCGACAATTGGCATTGGTCAATGATGCATGGTCTACCGATTTGAGAGTATTCTACCCGCGTAAAGACTTTGCTTTCAGCGAAGAATACGGTGGATATCTCGCGGAACTGTACACCAACATTCTTTATCATCAACCTGAAGCTATTCGCAAAGTGGTCAAAAATCTTGATCTCCTGATTGATAAAATGGTGAAATACTCGGATGGCATGTTTGCTGAAATGTTAGATCGACGTAGCGAAGACATCGACAGCCCCGGTCTCAAGATCCTAAAATACAACCAAATTGGGGCTATCACACACACCCAAGCTTTACAAAGTTTATTGGTTGATAAAATAACAGGACCGTTCAATAATGATTCTTTTATCCAGTTGGAGGGGCGAGCAAATCAAGGATTAGCAAATGCAAATCATTATAGGTTAGTAGCAGGTCAATGTCTGAAATTTAAATTACAAACCGCAATGACCAAGAAAGGACAGTACTGGTACTTAGATAAACATAACTCTATACCACAAAAAGATGTCGATCAGCTCATCAATTTGTACGCCAATGCATTGGCGGCTGATGCTTTAAACGGCTTAACATTCGAAAGTGTAGGCTCTAAAAGCGGTAAAAAAGATACATCCCTTCCGGCTGCGATCCGACAAATGGCTGAGCAGAACCCGCAAACAATAGATGAGATCTTAGAGTCTCCCACATTGGATTGCGCCAACATACCTGAAATCTATACTAAGTATGCTAACTACCGCACCCTATACGCTGAATGTTATTCTCAAGGGACACATACTAGCCTCATCCAGAATATGAAAGAAAATCAATCAATTAAAAGAGTGCTTAACTATGTCAGAAATAACAATCTTGGCCAAATTCACGCTGACATCGATGAGATCGAGCGGGAAATAAAAGTGATGAACATTCTTCAAGGGAATATGGATAACATTGAAAACGTCACAATAGTTTTTGAGTATGGTATGCATAAATTACCACCGCGGAGCTGATGATCGTTAAAGATATAAGCTATTGCGTAACACTATCTGGAAGTACGGTTGGATACTGCTATATGGTATTTATTGTCTTAACTTTTTGGCGAACGATTTTCACCATATTAACGCTGTTCACGGTATGAATAATCGCAAACCAGAAAAAACCAATACGGAACCTTTCCCGCAACTACCCCGTAGTTTTCCCTCCACAGAGAATCACGCATTCCTTATATACTATCACTTTGCTCGAAACTCCCCCGTTTTCCCGCTTCATTTTCACAGGGTGTACATAAACACTTACCTTCGGTTATCAACACACATATTTATAAAGCAATAATAATTTCACTCGAATAAATACCATAGTTTAAACGATAAAAATATCACGCTGACAGCGTACCTTTTCATATAATATTTTCAACAGATTAGTCATTCATCTTCCGTGGCTTACATTATGGTGGCAGATAAGCGTAGAAACTCCACGAGTTTAACATTTGACCTAGGGATTAATATAACCAACACGCACTAACCAACATAATTCGCGGAGTAATAAACGATTTCATTTATATATTATTAATATGAATTATCACTTATCAGTTAGCACCTTTCCTAGTCATCACTCTATGTCAATCGCATATCAGCCACTTTCATTAACAGTCACCCTAGCACATTTTTTACGGAGAAACGGGGATATCCAGTCAAATCTTTATGGCACGACGTTTTTTCACCTACCGTTTTCAGTAATCTCACCGGGTAAGTTACGGGGAGACCAGAGACAGACCGGAGAATGTCGGTTCTCCTTCCCCCCACAATCCATGACCTGTAATGCCAGAACATCATCATGCTGCCTTTCCGGCCTCGGCTTACTTCAGAATGGACATGATCTGGCTGTCAGTAAAACGTGATTTTTTCATAGAGATCTCCCCGGTTCAGATTACGAGAGAATTCTATTTATGAACACACCGGTTTTTCGGGGGGATTACCGTTCTTGCTCAGTTATAAGCAAAATAGTGCCGACTGGTCGCTGTATCGCTATCCTGAAATTCAACACCTACAAGCTATTCGCTGGAAGCTGCGTAATCTGGCGGTACTGAAGGAAAAGAATTCGGCCAAGTATGCGGTGACGGTGAGTAAGCTGGAGGGGGTTCTGGAGCAGTATTTTTAGCTCTGGTTCAAAGGGATTAAATTGAGCCATGATGTTTGGTTATCTCAACCGCCCCATGATTACATCTCAAAAATAGATGAAAATACTTATATAATGCAATAAATAATAATCAACATCGTCAAACATTATCTCAAAAGTGCCTAATCCGACATATCAATTTAGTGGGGGCGCGGTTTGAGATAAATGCCAAGCCGCTGACATGAACTACGTGAAGATGTTGGGATCTGGCAGGTAAATCGCCTGATGAGATAGGCAGTTAATACAAAATGGTAAGGGCACTGCGATCAAACACTTCCCACCAAATCCCCCAGCGTCACCATCAGCATCATCGGGTCCATTGGCGACGGCTCAAACCCCACCCGCAGGTAAAACTCCCGCGCTTCATCCGACAAGGCATGAACCAGCATTCCGCGAATGCCGATAGTCTCCGCCACCTGAATTACCCGTAGCCCGGCATCCCTCATCAACGCCCGCCCTAAGCCCTGCCCGTGCAACGACTTATCCACCGCCAGACGCCCCAGCACCACCACCGGGATTGGGTCAGGCATATTACGGCGAAAACGACCGGGTGCCGTATTTGTCGTTACGGCGCTGGATGCCAGCGAGTAGTAAGCCATCACCTTAACATCATCGCAGCAGACAAACGTGCGG
The DNA here is from genome assembly GCF_005281055.1 of Citrobacter sp. wls711. Taxonomy (NCBI): domain Bacteria; kingdom Pseudomonadati; phylum Pseudomonadota; class Gammaproteobacteria; order Enterobacterales; family Enterobacteriaceae; genus Citrobacter; species Citrobacter sp. wls711. The sequence goes on from NZ_SZXC01000075.1 coordinate 4,614, forward strand.
GATGCGCCGGAAAGCTGGTTCTTCATCGCCCGTTGTTTCAGCCAGTTATCCATAGAATCCACGCCGCAGCAAAACGGGGTAAGAATATGCCCGGCATGAAGCGGCTCAGGGGCGGAGATCATTTTTCCTGTTCCCACGGCGCAGGAGTCTGCATTGTTTTACGCAGTGCGGCATTAGGCGCAGGAGCCTGATCCAGACGAGTCAGAAATTCCTGATAAGCCTGCGGATCGGCCATAATGATACGTTGTTCGATCAGCGCTTCCTCTGCGGCGGCGCGGGCAGCTTCCAACACAAAGTCAGTGCGGTTTTTCCCTCTGGCTTTCGCCGCCCGATCGATAAGATCGCGCTCAGCGGGCTTGATGCGCAGGTTCAGAGTTTCGCGTTTCATCGCCATACTGTTTGCGGCTGGCATGGTGTTGTCCTCTTGTGTTTCTGTGTATATTAAGTATACAACATGTGTAACGCAGATGTCATTACGATAAATCTAGAAGGAATCGAATCGGAGTATCGAACCGAAAGGTTTTCTACTTATTTTAATCCATCGTTATGATTTACAAGAAGAAATGAGTGTCAATCTCTGGGTCTTGACAATAAGTAGCAGAAGAATTGATGATAGAAATCAAATTGGTAAGTAATTGAATGTTCCCGAGTCCGGGCTCCACTATTTAGAAAAACCAGCCTACGGGCTGGTTTTTTGCTTTCTGGGGTTACGGTAGATTTCTGGTCACTTTGACCGCTGATGTCATTACCTAGCTTCCGCCATCCAGTCTGAGGATGTTGATGGCACTGAAAAATTTAAGTTGTCCACTCAGGATTTCTGTAAATTCTTTGCGCTTCCTTGTGGCTCATTCAGATTTAATGGAGAGCATTAAACTATATTGCTTTCGGAATAAAATAATCCTGAACGCCTTATCTTGATAGCCTCGGTTTTGGGTATAGAACCTATTCACATCGGTAGAGGCGCCAGCATAAGCAAATGGATAACGCGACTAAAAAACAGCGTTATAAAGGTAGCTTTCGTTCCCTTTAATAACTTATTTAGTGTTGTTGGCGTATGCTGGCGCGACATCGTCGTCTCCTTATCCGATTAGAATAAAATCATCAATATTGACGCTTTTAGAGTTTACGTTTTCTAAAGTAATGACATTGGCATTAACAGGATCGCCGATGGTAATTACGGTACTGTTACCGGTTCCCCCGGCAATCTTGACGCTGCTGGCAAAATTCGCCACACCAATGCCGAATAAACTCACATCGAGGTAATCCTGTCCGCCGCTGGGGTTACTGTCGAAGCCGCTGGTAATACGGTCTCGCCCAAAGCCTGCGCTAAAGACGAAGGTGTCATTTCCGGCACCACCGGTCATGATATCGTCACCCTGGCCACCCTCGAGTCTGTCGTTACCCGCTCCACCTGTCAGTTTATCGTTACCGGCCCCGCCCTGAAGGTTATCGGCACCGTCACCCCCATCAAGGGCGTCATTTCCTGCGCCACCGTAGAGCGTGTTGTTTCCTCCCATCCCATACAAAAAGTCATTACCGCTGCCACCGGTGATGGTGTTGGCAATGGCATTCCCTCTGCCGGTAAACGCGCCTGTCCCGGTGAACACCAGGGTTTCAACGTTATTGGTCAACGTGTAATTATGGAGGGTGGTCTGGACAGCATCTGTCCCGCCATTAAGACCTTCGGTGACGACATCGCCATTATTATCAACAATATAGATGTCATTGCCGACACCGCCCACCATCACATCGGCCCCGAGGCCGCCGTTGAGGATATCGTTGCCAGCCCCACCGTTGAGCGTATCGTTGCCGCCCCCGCCATTCAGGACGTCGTTGCCGAGCCCACCATTCAGGATGTCAATGCCGTTTCCACCATTCAGGACGACGTTATTGTGGGCAATGACCGGCGGTTGATCGAGCTGACTCGTCCCGAAGATATTCTCGGGAAGATTAGTCAGGCCCGTGTTGCGTGCCACGATCCCGGCAAAACCCTGTTCCTCGATAACCTCGTAGAGGTCCAGATGCTCCACGCGATCGGGATAATACAGCCGGTCACCTTCCTGGATGCGGTCAAGTTGCTCGTGGATGATGACCCAGAAGGTCTGGCCAACCACACCACCATTGATGTGCTTCTCGGCGAGTCCGCCAACGAACAGATCCACTCTGTCGATGCCTTTGACGGTGTTTCCGTTGACCAATTTATAGCCAGGATTCGCCGCCAGGAAGTCTGCAATTTGACTATCCTCTAGTACGAGGTCAGGATAGGCCTTCTTGAATTGCGCAATGACGGTGTCGCTGAGATTGTTCCGTGCCTGGAAGTCTTCCCATGAACCGTAGGGTGTGAGATCGCCAGCAAAGCTGACCGCCTCTTTGACGTACGGATCGAGAGAGGCCATCAGGTCAGCCCGGATCTGGTTCATCGAACCCAGACCAACGTCCCACTCGCGGGCGACGTCGAAGGCGAACACGTCAGCACTCATACGAACGAGGTCGTTGCGCACAGCATCGACGATATTGACGTCGACTTCTTCCGCAGGCTGGACAACACCCCCGGCAATAATCCCGGCGGCACCCAGTTGCTCATAACCTGGCTGTGGAGAGTAAGGCAATTGCGATTTGGGGAAGTTGAACGCGCTCGTATCGTTGGTCGGGTTGAGGAACGCGTCGAACAGCGGCACCTGCGTTGCATTGCCCTCAGCGTCGAGCACCGTCAGCGTCTGCCCTATCAGCGAATGCCCGAACCGGTAAGCGGCAACCGCGAACTCGTGCGAGACTCGTGCATCCACTTCCGGATTGTACTCGGCGAAGCCGTGATCGCCCTCACCTCTCATGCCACCAAGCAACTTGTCGGCAAAGTCGGTGTAAATAACGCGCTGATATTCAGCTTCGTTAATGATCTTGGCAGCCTGGAACAGCTCTTCAGCTGTTCCATTAAATCCGGCTTCGAGCAATGCGTTGACATGGAAGTTGTGATTCCGTTCCCAGATGTTGTGGATCGCGGTTAGTGCGATGTTCTCGTTCGCACGTCCATCACCCGCCACGTAGTGGTCGAGCAGGTTGATAAAGGGGTTGGTGTCGAGCAGCAGCGCAAAGCCACTTCCCATGAAATTAGAGGTCATGGCAGGAAGCATCGCTTGGTTGATAACGCCATTGCTGTCGACCAGTCCGGCGAAGTACTCCCGGAAGGATACGCGGTGGTCGCCAGGCAGCGAGCTGTCGGTGAACAGCGTGTTGTTGTTCCAGTGATGCAGGATCAGTTCACTCAGCGTGGGCAGTAGCTTGAAATTTGGATTTGATGGATCCACTCCGCCCTCTAACAGCTTGCCCGTAAACCCGCCCAGTCCATCACCTTCTCGCAGGAACTGGCCGACGAGTTCGTTAGAGCCATAAGTTTGGTTCTGGTCAGCGAATGGCGATGTCTTATTGAGATGCTGCGGGATTCCATTGGCATCAATACTGTCAACGGTGCCGCGAGTCAGGTCCGCGGGGTTTGGAACCGAGCCCGGAGCGCCAATCTGGATCGTTCCGTTACCTCCCTTACCGAGGAAATCGAGACCGTGATCGAAGTACTGACCGAAGGCCGTGAATAAGCTGTTCACGCCAGCGGCATTGCCGGACAGGTTTGCTTCCTGTGCACCAAGGGCATCGCTGATGGCTCGCGGATCCAGCCCGGAGAACAAGGGGTTGATGTCGCGGTTTTGGGTCGTCTCATTCCAGGCGCCGTAGTGCGCGTCGGTGAGCCGTATGAACGGCTGATCGGCTGAACCATAGTCAAGGTGAACCCGGTTATTACCAGTACCTTCGAGATCTCGGATCCCGAGCGCATCGTTGTCTTCCCCTCCTTCAAGCCCGTTGACGAGATTCTTCAGGTTGGCGACATCACTGGCGGTGAGAGGGAAAGCACCGTCGCCGCCGACATCATCATTGTCATCGTCATCGGCTTCCGTCGACGTTTCCTTACGTGCTAAGACAATGGGATCGGTAGATTTCAACTTGGTGTTTATGCCATCATGCACCGTGATCTTGTCCTGAGTTAGCGTAGAAGCCTTGGATCTCGGTGCCAGCTCAATAACTTCCTGCGGCGTCGGCGTGCCAAACACATCATCCAGACTTATGCCGAGCACCGGATCGGTCTCTTTGTTCACTTCAACTGCGGATAAGAAATTGGCGGTCCGGTTGCTGATAATCCATGACGGCGGATCTATAACCGACCATATCCCAGCGTATCCCGCCTGAAATGAGGAATCAAAAAAGCGCAGGAAGGAAAAGTCTGTGGCACCAAACTTGCCTTGCCCTGTAACCAGGTTGTTAAAGCTAGCATCGAAGTTTCGCATACTGAATGGTACAAGACGGTTAGATAATATATTGAAGTTGAGATCGTCGACATCCGTTTGTGCTATAGATATTTGTTTGAGGGTATATTTCAGGTCAGGTTTATGACATTCTTCATTTTCATTTCTCTCAGTAATGATTATGAAAGGCACGAAAAGGCGAAGCCGGTAAGCGGCACTCGAATTACGCGCCTGGAATTGCTAACTGAGCGAATAGGTAGAGCGACTTCGAGCTCCGGGTGGACGCACAACCTATATATCACCCTTTAACGTCACAAAAGACCCTATGATAGATATGCTCAGCCCCCACTGGAAAATCGCGACGACTTACTTTGCCAAACTGATAGCAGGCTTCAGACAAGCGACCCCTTAATATTGAATAAAGCCAAAAAAATAACATCCATCAATTAGTAGCAACTATTTTTAAATTTCGAATGGCAAAAAAAGCATCAATATTACACAGCTAATACATCACCCAGAATTTAATCGGTCATCACTGCGTTAACAGTCACGCTTTAATTACCTTTAAATTCAAAACCATACAAAAAACCACCCAGACAAGCATTGAATAAATCATAAAGAAAAAATTGAACACCCATCAAGCCGCACTAATAAAAATGATATAAAAGTTTAAATGGCGACAATAAAAATAATACATCCTCATTACCGCACCGCTGAAATTCCGGAGCTAAACTATATTAATATATCATTACCAACATAAATGAAGCCATTATATGTAATGTTAAACTCCTTTATGCGGTTTAAATTATGATTTTCCTGACTGGATATACGGAATAGCCTCGGATTTCCTGGAGATTTTACTGGATAACGTCGGAATGTAAGGACGCGCGGAAAATTCAGATGACTTCCTTGAAAGAAGTTATTTCGCGATAGGATCGAAGCTAAATAGGGTACACTGGCAAGATGGATATTTAACAGCCAAATTTGACATGAGTTTTGATAATCCCCGTGTCCTTGGTTCGATTCCGAGTCCAGCACCACTATTTAGAAGAACCAGCCTACAGGCTGGTTTTCTGCTATTGTATTTCCCAAAACTTTTCAGCCAATCCCAAGCCATCTCCTTATCAATTACCCGCAACCATCGCTGCTACCCCTCATAAATTTATGGGCAGTTAGATTTTATAATCAAAGGAGAATGCTTAGTCGTTCACGGACAGGATAAAGGACATTTTACGTGGACAGAAGAGAGGCTTTCGCTGGACAGATAAGGCGCTGACGCGGCTATCCACCCGCTTTCACATACAACAGACGCAAAAAAGCCCATCCGTCAGGATGGGCTTCTTCACTTGTTTGATGCCTGGCAGTTCCCTACTCTCGCATGGGGAGACCCCACACTACCATCGGCGCTACGGCGTTTCACTTCTGAGTTCGGCATGGGGTCAGGTGGGACCACCGCGCTACAGCCGCCAGGCAAATTCTGTTATCAGACCGCTTTTGCGTTCTGATTTTATCTGTATCAAGCTGAATTGATGTCTTTCTTTCGCCAAAACATCTTTGGCGTTGTAAGGTTAAGCCTCACGG
>NZ_SZXC01000074.1:0-3926 GCF_005281055.1 Citrobacter sp. wls711
GCGCTCTACCAACTGAGCCATATCAGCACGTCTGGAGCGGGCAGCGGGAATCGAACCCGCATCATCAGCTTGGAAGGCTGAGGTAATAGCCATTATACGATGCCCGCATCCTGAAACTCGGCTACCCAGTTCTTTCTGTAACAAAAAAGAGATTTCTCTCTTTTCTGTTTGAGCTGGTTAATTTTTCTAACCAACCCAGGCGGCGATAACGCTGCCAGAAAGTGGTGGTGGGGGAAGGATTCGAACCTTCGAAGTCTGTGACGGCAGATTTACAGTCTGCTCCCTTTGGCCGCTCGGGAACCCCACCGGACTTGATGGTGCCGACTACCGGAATCGAACTGGTGACCTACTGATTACAAGTCAGTTGCTCTACCTACTGAGCTAAGTCGGCATCAAGTAGCGCGCATTTTATGGAGACCTGCGCTTTCATGCAACTAAAAAATCGCATAAAACGTTCTATCGCTCATATTTTACACTATACGACCGATAAACAATCTATTTCCACGCCTGCCTGTACAAATTTACAACGTCTCACGACCATCCAGAAGGTGTTTTACTCCATCATATGTATACCAACTGATGCAAAGTGCCTCTTTTTACATCTGGAATACCCGTCACATTGCTTTTCAGGGGATGATTTTTTCTTATTATTCCCTCCCATCTGGTGTTACCCTCCTGCCCATTGTCCAAATTAACTGAAATGTGACGTGCCATTGCGTGCCAGGGATGAATTCATTTTTTATTACTGACCTGATATCGCAATGACAGCCAGACCATGCGTATGAGTATAAAAGAGCAAGCGTTAATGACGCCTTACCTACAGTTTGATCGCAACCAGTGGGCTGCGCTTCGTGATTCCGTGCCGATGACCCTGACCGAGGAAGAGATTGCTCGTCTGAAAGGCATTAATGAAGACTTATCGCTGGAAGAAGTTGCCGAGATTTATTTGCCCTTATCGCGTTTGCTAAACTTTTACATCAGTTCAAACCTGCGCCGTCAGGCTGTGCTGGAGCAATTTTTAGGCACCAACGGCGAGCGTATTCCTTATATCATCAGTATTGCTGGCAGCGTCGCGGTAGGAAAAAGTACCACTGCACGCGTCCTGCAAGCATTGTTGAGTCGCTGGCCTGAGCATCGCAAGGTTGAGTTGATTACCACCGATGGCTTTCTTCACCCTAACCAGGTGTTGAAAGACCGTGGACTTATGAAGAAGAAAGGCTTCCCTCAGTCCTACGATATGCACCGTCTGGTAAAATTCGTTTCCGACCTCAAGTCAGGTGTCCCTAACGTCACGGCGCCGGTTTATTCACATCTTATCTATGATGTGATCCCTGATGGAGACAAGACCGTCGCACAACCCGATATTTTAATTCTCGAAGGATTAAACGTATTACAAAGTGGAATGGATTACCCTCACGATCCACATCATGTATTTGTTTCTGACTTTGTCGACTTCTCTATTTACGTTGACGCACCAGAAGAATTACTCCAGACGTGGTATATCAATCGTTTCCTGAAATTCCGTGAAGGGGCATTTACCAACCCCGACTCTTATTTCCATAACTACGCCAAACTGTCTGAAGATGAGGCTATCAATACCGCCACAACACTTTGGAAAGAAATTAACTGGCTGAATTTAAAACAAAATATCTTACCAACGCGTGAGCGAGCCAGCTTAATCATGACTAAAAGCGCCAACCATGCTGTTGAACAAGTGAGATTACGGAAATAAACAAAAAGGGGAGCAATCGCTCCCCTTTTTATTACCCTGCGCTTCTGAGTGATATTTCTCCACCCATCCACGGTTTGATCACGCCATCCTGTTCAAGTAATAGTGCACCTTGCGCATCTATTCCCCGGGATACACCAAATATTTCTTTATCACCGATAATCAATTTAACGGGACGATTGATAAAATTATCCAGCGTCTTCCAACGTGGTAAATAAGGCGTTAGCCCTTCTTGCTCAAACAGTACGAGTGCCGCACGCAGCTCACGGATCAACCGAGCAGCAAGGGTGTTACGATCAATGTTAATTCCCGCTTCCTGCAGGTTAATCCAGCCCTGATTAACCACACTCTCTTCCACCCGACGCATCGCCATATTAATACCCGCGCCAATAACAATTTGCGCAGCGTCACCCGTTTTACCGGTAAGCTCCACCAGAATGCCGGCGAGTTTACGATCGAGCAGATAGAGGTCGTTGGGCCATTTCACGCGCACCTTATCGGCACCCAGATCGCGTAATACTTCTGCCATGACGATACCAATGACCAGGCTCAGGCCAATCGCAGCCGCCGGTCCCTGCTCCAGACGCCAGAACATTGAGAGGTAAAGGTTTGCTCCAAACGGAGAAAACCATTTACGCCCACGACGGCCACGTCCGGCCTGCTGATATTCAGCGACGCAGGCATCACCTGATTCCAGTTGCCCAATACGATCCAAAAGGTATTGGTTGGTCGAATCAATGACTGGCAGGACGGTAATATTTCCACCATCCAGTTGGGAATGAATAACTGATGAATTCAGGAGCTGAATAGGTTCCGGTAAGCTGTATCCTTTACCGGGAACGGTAAAGACATCAACACCCCAGTCACGTAACGTCTGGATGTGTTTATTGATAGCCGCACGACTCATGCCAAGCTTTTCACCTAGCTGTTCACCCGAATGAAATTCACCATCAGCCAGCAATGAAATAAGCGTCAGAGGTACAGTATGATCCTTCATGCTATGATCTCCACGGCGTTCATTTCCCCTTTCGGTCCAATAAATCGGACCTCAGGCTCAAGCCAGACATTAAATTTCGCACCCACTTTCTGGCGAACGTGATGGGCAAGCTGCACCACATCCTGGCTTGTTGCATCGTTGGCGTTAATGAGTACCAGCGCCTGTTGCTGATGTACCGCAGCACCACCTATACTCGCCCCTTTTAGCTGACATTGATCGATAAGCCAGCCAGCAGCCAGTTTCACAGAGCCATCTTTTTGAGGGTAATGAGGCGCTGTCGGAAATTGTGACAGCAGCACCTGAGCAACTTCTGCGGTAACGACGGGATTTTTAAAGAAGCTCCCCGCGTTACCCTGTATTTTAGGGTCAGGTAGTTTAGTTGTACGCATATGACAGACGGCATCAAACACTTGCTGCGGCGTCACCGTCGAGGGATCCAGGCGAGTTAAGTCGCCGTAGGTCAGCACCGGCTGCCATTGTTTTGGTAGTTTCAGCCCAACTGCAACGATCGCAAAGCGATCCTGGTATTCATGTTTGAAGATACTATCACGATAGCCAAAACGGCATTCCGCTGCTGCGACGCGTAAATGTTTGCCCGTCGACAGTTCAACGCAATCAACATATTCACAGACACGCTGTAGTTCTACGCCGTAAGCACCGATATTCTGGATCGGTGATGAACCGACACAACCGGGGATGAGCGCAAGGTTTTCCAGCCCTGGCATGCCCAGTTGCAGAGTATGCTGTACCAGATGATGCCAGTTTTCCCCCGCACCTACGTGCAAATGCCAGGCATCAGGCTGTTCTGTGACCTGAATGCCCTTAATACGGTTAACAATCACCGTTCCATAGAAGGCATCAAGAAACAGGACGTTACTCCCTTCACCGAGGATCAGCACTGGATGTTGTAATGCATTGGCTGATTGCCAGGCATTCAGTAATTGTTGCTCATTTTCGGCGCAGACAAGTTCATTAGCATACTGATCAATACCGAAGGTGTTCCAGACTTTAAGGGAGTGATTCATAGACGCTTTCCTGATGCAAAATCGTGCTTAGTTTACCGCATATGCCTCAGGATGGCTTGTGTTATGGAAGAGTGGGATATTGAGCGCTCACCGACAGACAACAGATAAAACAAAAGGCCCAGTCTTTCGACTGAGCCTTTTGTTTCTGTTTGATGCCTGGCAGTTCCCTACTCTC
>NZ_SZXC01000077.1:0-31051 GCF_005281055.1 Citrobacter sp. wls711
ACCCATTTGCACACAGAGTTATCCACAAACATCCCCATCATTTCGGCGATCCTGTCTACCTATATACGGTTTTAAGCTCTCGAAATAAGGGTCAACATTGAAAAAGAAAAATTCGCGAGCGTTGCGCAAACGTTTTCGTTACAATGCTGCGGCAAAACAAGGATGCCCCGTAAGGGGCGTTAGCTGAGTTTTTACGCAAAAACTCAGCTAACGCTCTCTGTTATAGTCAAATCCAGGGGATTTACCATGCAACAACGTCGTCCAGTCCGCCGCGCTCTGCTCAGTGTTTCTGACAAAGCAGGTATTATCGAATTCGCTCAGGCACTTTCCGCACGCGGTGTGGAGCTGCTGTCTACAGGTGGCACTGCGCGCCTGTTAGCAGAGAAAGGTCTGCCAGTGACCGAAGTTTCCGATTACACCGGTTTCCCGGAAATGATGGATGGACGCGTGAAGACCCTGCATCCAAAAGTACACGGCGGCATTCTTGGCCGTCGCGGTCAGGATGACGGAATAATGGAACAACACGGTATCGACCCTATCGATATGGTGGTTGTTAACCTGTACCCGTTCGCCGAGACCGTGGCTCGCGTTGGCTGCTCGCTGGAAGATGCGGTAGAGAATATCGATATCGGCGGCCCAACCATGGTGCGCTCGGCCGCCAAGAACCATAAAGATGTGGCTATCGTGGTAAAGAGCAATGACTACGACGCCATTATTAAAGAGATGGATGCCAACGAAGGTTCTCTGACCCTCGACACCCGTTTCGATCTCGCCATTAAAGCGTTCGAACACACCGCCGCCTACGACAGCATGATTGCCAACTACTTCGGCAGCATGGTCCCGGCCTATCACGGTGAAAGCAAAGACGCTGCAGGTCGCTTCCCGCGTACTCTTAACCTGAACTTCATTAAGAAGCAGGATATGCGCTACGGCGAAAACAGCCACCAGCAGGCTGCCTTCTATATAGAAGAGAATGTTAAAGAGGCGTCCGTTGCCACCGCTACGCAGGTCCAGGGCAAAGCGCTCTCTTATAACAACATCGCCGATACCGACGCCGCGCTCGAGTGCGTGAAAGAGTTCAACGAGCCAGCCTGCGTTATCGTTAAGCACGCCAACCCGTGCGGCGTGGCAGTCAGCTCCTCTATTCTTGATGCCTATGACCGCGCGTACAAAACCGACCCAACCTCCGCGTTCGGCGGCATCATCGCTTTTAACCGCGAACTGGATGCTGAAACGGCGCAGGCCATTATCTCCCGCCAGTTTGTTGAGGTGATCATCGCCCCGTCAGCAACTGAGGAAGCGCTGAAGATTACGGCGGCTAAGCAGAACGTTCGCGTCCTGACCTGCGGTCAGTGGGCTGAGCGTGTTGCGAGCCTGGATTTCAAACGCGTGAACGGCGGACTGCTGGTTCAGGATCGTGACCTGGGTATGGTCACCGAGGGTGAACTGCGCGTAGTGTCCAAACGTCAACCTACTGAGCAGGAACTGCGTGATGCGCTGTTCTGCTGGAAAGTCGCGAAGTTCGTGAAATCCAACGCCATTGTCTACGCCAAAGAGAACATGACCATCGGCATAGGCGCAGGCCAGATGAGCCGCGTTTATTCCGCGAAGATCGCCGGGATTAAAGCCGCCGACGAAGGTCTGGAAGTCAAAGGTTCGGCAATGGCGTCTGACGCCTTCTTCCCGTTCCGCGACGGGATTGATGCCGCAGCAGCCGTTGGCGTGAGCTGTGTTATCCAGCCAGGCGGCTCCATTCGTGATGACGAGGTGATTGCCGCTGCCGACGAACACGGTATTGCGATGATCTTTACCGACATGCGCCACTTCCGCCATTAATTCACGGAGCAGACGATGAAAGTATTAGTTATTGGCAACGGCGGGCGCGAGCACGCGCTGGCCTGGAAAGCCGCCCAGTCACCGCAGGTTTCAACCGTTTATGTCGCACCGGGTAATGCGGGTACCGCACTGGAACCGACGCTGCAAAACGTGGCTATCGGTGTAACCGACATTCCGGCACTGCTGAGCTTTGCCCAGAGCGAGAAGATCGATCTCACCATCGTTGGTCCGGAAGCGCCGCTGGTGATTGGCGTGGTCGATGCCTTCCGTGCCGCCGGTCTGAAAATCTTCGGCCCAACCGAAGGTGCTGCGCAGTTGGAAGGTTCTAAAGCGTTCACCAAAGATTTCCTCGCGCGCCATAATATTCCCACGGCGGAATACCAGAACTTCACTGAAGTGGAGCCCGCGCTGGCCTATCTGCGTGAGAAAGGCGCGCCGATCGTCATTAAAGCCGACGGCCTGGCTGCCGGTAAAGGCGTTATCGTGGCGATGACGCTTGAAGAAGCTGAAGCCGCCGTGCACGACATGCTGGCAGGCAACGCGTTTGGCGACGCGGGCCACCGCATCGTGATCGAGGAGTTCCTCGACGGCGAAGAGGCAAGCTTTATCGTGATGGTCGACGGCGAGCATGTCCTGCCGATGGCTACCAGTCAGGACCACAAACGTGTGGGCAATGGCGATACCGGTCCGAACACCGGCGGGATGGGTGCATACTCTCCAGCGCCTGTGGTAACTGATGACGTTCACCAGCGCACCATGGAACGCATCATCTGGCCAACCGTAAAAGGCATGGCGGCGGAAGGTAACACCTACACCGGTTTCCTGTACGCAGGCCTGATGATCGACAAACAGGGCAACCCGAAGGTTATCGAGTTTAACTGCCGCTTCGGCGACCCGGAAACCCAGCCGATCATGCTGCGCATGAAGTCGGACCTGGTGGATCTGTGCCTCGCCGCCTGCGACGGTAAGCTGGACGAGAAAACCTCCGAGTGGGACGAGCGCGCCTCGCTGGGCGTGGTAATCGCCGCCGGGGGTTATCCGGGCGACTACCGTACCGGAGACGCGATCCACGGCCTGCCGCTGGAAGAAGCCGCTGACGGCAAAGTGTTCCACGCCGGCACTAAACTCGCCGCCGACGACACGGTATTGACCAATGGGGGCCGCGTCCTGTGCGCAACCGCACTGGGTCATACCGTTGCAGAAGCGCAGAAGCGCGCTTACGCGTTAATGGCCGACATCCGCTGGGACGGCAGCTTTAGCCGTAACGATATCGGCTGGCGCGCCATCGAACGCGAGCAGCGCTAACGCGAAATTTTCGCCAACAGCGTTTTACGCGTGATGCCTAACTGACGGGCGGCTTCAGTTTTGTTGCCGCCCGTTTTTTCCAGTGCTGCCAGAATCACCTCTTTTTCAACATCCACCAGCGGTTGGATCTCCAGACTGTTCTCTGCTTTTATTGGCGTCGCGGCAATCGCCAACGGCAGCTCGCGTTCAGAAATGTATTCTCCCGTCAGCAGAACCACCGCACGCTCAATCGCATTTTCCAGCTCACGAATGTTTCCCGGCCAGTCGTAATGGATCAGCAGATCCATTGCCTGCGGGGTAAAACCTTTCACCGCTTTGCGGTTACGCTCAGCAAAGCGCTGGAGAAAATGCCCGGCCAGCAGCGGAATATCTTCCCGGCGTTGACGTAATGCGGGCATCTCGATAGTGACGACGTTCAGGCGATAGTAGAGATCCTGGCGAAAACGTCCGGCGTTGACCTCTTGTGCCAGATCGCGATGGGTGGCGGCAATCAGCCGGACATCCACAGCAATAGTCTGATTACTGCCTACGCGCTGAACTTCACGCTCCTGAATCGCCCGCAGCAGGCGCACCTGCATCAGCGGCGAGATATCGCCAATCTCATCAAGAAACAGCGTACCGCCGTCGGCTTCCACAAAGCGCCCTTCCCGGCGTTTATCGGCACCGGTAAACGCGCCTTTTTCATGGCCGAACAGTTCAGATTCCAGCAGAGATTCATTCAGCGCCGCGCAGTTGAGCGTCACCAGTGGTTTATCACTGCGCGCACTGCTGGCGTGAAGCGCCCGGGCGACCAGTTCTTTGCCCGTTCCGGAGTCTCCGTGAATAAGCACCGTCGCATCCGACGGCGCAACCATCGCAATTTCGTTAAGCAGGTGCTGCATCGCCGGACTGTTGCCAATCATGCCAAACTGCGCTGCCGGGGCTGCTACGGGGTCGACGCCGGTCGCCCGGGTATGCGCCAGCGCCTTTTCCAGCGTGTGCTGCAGACTGTCAAAATCCAGTGGTTTGATTAAGTAATCCAGCGCCCCGGTTTTTAACGCTTCCACCGCGGTCTCCACGCTAGAAAAAGCGGTCATAATCAAGACCGGAATCGCCGGATTCAGGGCTTTGATCTCTTTCAGCGTTTCAATGCCGTCCATCTCCGCCATACGCACATCGCACAACACCAGATCAAAGACGTGTTCACGCACCTGCGCCAGCGCCTCTCGTCCACTATAGGCAAGCGCAACGTCATAGCCCCAGCCACGCAGCAGCGCTTGTAGAATAGTGCAGTGGCTGACGTCATCGTCCACAACCAGAATATCGATTTTTCCGTGTGTCATCCTTGTCAATCCTGTGGTTTCGCATTGATCGGCAGCCAGAGAGTAAAGACGGTGCCTCTACCTTCCACGCTGGTTACCTGAATGGTTCCGCCGTGCTGCTCAATGATGTTTTGCACCACCGCCAGTCCCAGCCCGGTACCGTCTGCCTTCGTCGTAAAGTAAGGAGTAAAAATAGCCTCCAGCTGGTCGGGTGCAATTCCCTTTCCGCTGTCGGTAACCCTAATTTTAACCCGATCGGCGCCACTTTCACTCGCTGAAACCGTAACCGTCCCCTGATGCCCGATAGCATGAATGGCGTTGAGGTATAAATTCAGCAGGACCTGCGTGAGTCGGTCGGGATCGGCTTGAATAGCGGGTAACGCAGCATTCGGCGTAAACTGCAGTTGAATTTCCCGGCTCTGAGCATCCTGGCTAACCAAATGCAGCGAGTGGGTGATGACTTCATTAAGATCGACCCGCTGCAGCGTCAGGTGCGCGGGCTTCACCAGCTCCAGCAATTCACTCACCACCCGATTTAAGCGATCGGCCTCTTTCGCCATCACCTGCGCCAGTTCATGCGACTCGCCCCCCGCCGGAGTGCGTTCGGCAAAATATTTCGCTAACCCCTTGATGGATGACAGTGGATTACGGATTTCATGCGCGACTCCCGCCGCCAGATGTCCGAGAGCCATCAGCTTTTCTTTACGCTTCATCGCGTCCTGTAGCTCTTTATAAGAACGCTGATAGCGTTGGTACCAGAAAAACGTCAGCACGGTAGCCAGCAGCACCGCCGCCAGAGCAGACAGAACGATCAGCGTATTACGCCACTCTCTGGCCTGAGTCGCGGCCAGGTCGCTGGCATCAAAAGCGATAAAGATGGTTTGCGTGGGCGTATTCGCATGATCGTCATTACCGGAGCAGCGTGCCATACCATGCCTCCCGGCCCCATACAACGGCTGGAACTGGCGATAAATTTCCAGGGCTGGTATTTGATCATGCCCATCGGGCGATGAGTCGATATTCCGCCAGCGTTCTTGTTCCCCAGGATTTAACTGACGCAGGACATCCGGCGAGTAGAGGGATTTACCAACCATAGAGGAATCACTGTGGGTGATAATCACGCCATGCTCATCGACAACGGCAAACCAGAGTACGCCCGGCTGTACCGCCATTTGCTCCAGCAGCGTTTGTTGCTGCGCATGATGCATACGCATTCCCATACCCACACGCGTACCGGACTCAAGGGCGCGGATCAGCACGCTTCCCTTTTCCAGTAACGTTTGTCGAGCGGCATCACTTTCCCGGCCGTAGTCCCGAATGGTCATGATGGAAAACCACCCCACCAAAATCAGGATCGCCGCCGGTAATAACCGGCTCAGCCACTTTGCTGCCGTATCCTTATCAAGACGCATACGTTCTCCCTTTCCCGCCGTTCCTTTCTTCATTTCAGGTATACAGCAGAAATCATGCCATCTTTTCACCCTGATAACCCTGTTCTCAGGCACAAACCCTCACAACGGGTGGGTAAAAATGACCCACCGGGCTGTTCTGGCGAGTCATTTTTACTCGCTTACGCCCGGACGGCAGCCGCGCGAGCCCCGCAGCACAAGGACGTCCAGGTTGGCACGGAAGATGCAAAAGAGAAAGTAAGCTAACCAACAGGAGAACGAACGATGAAACGGAATAATAAACTGGCGCTAATGGTCCTCTCGCTGATGGCTCTGGGTTCCACCCCGGCGCTGGCGCAACATCACTGGGGCAATGGTGAGGGAATGTGGCAACAGGGTGGTACGCCAATGACCACCGAGCAGCAGGCTGCAGCCCAGAAAATCGCTGATGATTACTACACGCAGACCCGCGCATTGCGCCAGCAGTTGACGTCCAAACGTTATGAGTACAACGCGTTGCTCACCGCCAGCCCGCTGGACAGCGCAAAAATTAATGCCGTCGCAAAAGAGATAGAATCGCTGAATCAGGCGCTGGATGAGCAACGGGTGAAACGGGATGTCGCCATGGCGGAGGCGGGCGTGCCTCGCGGTGCCGGCATGGGTTGCGGTGGCGGCAGTTACCATCGTGGCGGGGGTCATATGGGTATGGGCCACTGGTAAAGAACTTAATGCCTGATGGCGCCACGCTAATCAGGCCTACAGATGGATACCGTAAGCCGGATAAGACGCTTTTACGTCGCCATCCGGCGTTAAAATGTTTTATCTTTTGGCTGCCAACGGCAGAAATCAGAATTCGCGACCAGCAACAGCTGAGATCCCTCAGGCGCTTCCAGCCATGCCACGCTCACGTCGACCGACGAGCGGCTCTGGCGGCGCTCGATATGGTTTATCGCCCATGAATCTAAATCAGGTTTGATCGTCTCGCCTTCACACGTAGTGACCGTGCGTTCGGCGGCATGCCAACGCCCCTGCCGTAATACTACACGCCCTTGGCGCAGCGCATCGCTGGTCTGACGGGTTTGATCGGCACGGTAGCGGTAGAGCGCAATTTGATCGCTGGAAAGCTGCTGCTTTTGTCCATCGACTTCACGCTGCATAAAACTCAGTTCACCCCGATCGTCGAAACGGATGCGAACATGCTCCGGCGGTTGGCTGTATACGTTGAGTTCTATCAGAGAGAGGGTATCACCCTGCCAGCGGTACTCACTGGTGGTTGTGTCGCCGCTTCGCCACGGACTAAAAACGGAGAGCAGATGCACATCATCGTTGGAATCTTTACGCCAAACGCGTACCGCTCCGTGATCGCCAACATAACCGCTGGCCGTGAACGGAGGAAGCTCAGAGTGGCGACTGCAGGCAGACAGCAACAGAACACCTGAAAGCCAAAGCGTATGACGCCAGATGGACAAAAGGGGCGAAACCGCCCCCTCGTTAAAACTGTTCACTGCCACGCGAATTACTTAACCGCGTCTTTCAGTGCTTTACCAGAAACAAATGCCGGTACGTTAGCTGCGGCGATTTTGATTTCTTGACCGGTCTGCGGGTTGCGGCCAGTACGCTCAGCGCGGTGGTTCACTTTGAAGGTACCGAAACCAACCAGTTGTACAGCATCGCCTTCTTTCAGAGACTCAGTAATAGCAGCCAGAGTGGATTCCAGAGCAGCTTTAGCCTGTGTTTTGGACAGTTCTGCTTTGTCTGCAATTACATCAATCAGTTGAGTCTTGTTCATAAGTTATCCTTACAATGTGTTTATCGCTTGCTAAGCATCGAGTGCGACGGAAATGCCAGAAAAGCACTCTCCTGCATACACGCACCGATAGCCACTTTTCTTCGCCCCCCAAATGTAGACCAGACGGGGGGCGGATGGGAAGCCTTCAGGCACGACAAATCAGGCGTTAAATCACGTTTTGTGGTGTCATTGCTGAAAAATTATACCAATATTGCTCTCGCCAGCCTCGCGCAGGTCTGCACGCAGCCCTTTTATCAGCTCAAGATCGCGTTCTTCGCAATCGGCTAAAAGTCGGAATATTTCCCACTGAATATCCCATTCTTGCTCAACGGCAGGGTTCTCTTTCAGCTCTTCATCGGTCATTTCGCGACCCGCTTGCGTCATTTCCAGCATCGCGACGCTGGTAATCGAAGCCTTACTGACTTCAATCGCGTGTTCCAGGGTTTCACCGCTCAGACGAGAATGCATGACTTCGCTCAGGGCAACACAGGCGTCAATTGCCGGATAAACGCCGTACAGATCGTAGTCGTCTGCGGACGGAATAGCCTCTTCAAACTTCTCCAGCTGGCTGTCGAAATTGATTTTCGCATCCTTGACGGTCAGCACTTCCCAGACTAAATCCAGGATTCGGCGGTAAATCTGCCCATCACCAAACTCAGTTTGCTTGCAGAACATGGCGTAGTTTGGGTACATGCGCTCACACAGACAGGCCATAAAGGTGACGTGCTGCCAGCTTTCCAGCTTCTCCAGACGCAGATGAATCGGGTTTTGTAACATGATGAGTTCTCGAATACGGAAATTAATCGCAGTTTACCCGATATGGGGCGTTTTTGCTGCAAGCCGCGTAAAAGCCGGGCGTTCCGATGCCACCGCATCCGCCCAGCGTGTCGGTTCCGGCAGGCGATAGCCGTTCATACAACGCTGCACCCACGCCAGCGCGCTATCCATGCCCACGCGATGTCCGGTAGAGATAAACAGTGGATTACAGCGTGCTTTGCTGCGCCAGACCCACGCCAGCTGCTCGCCTTTATCCAACAGTGGCGCTAGCGCCCCGGGTTCAGCAGATAAGGGTTCAAACTTGCCGCACAGCCGTTTTTTCGCCACGCCAATCGTCGGGACATCCACCAGCAGACCAAAATGGCTGGCAACGCCAAGACGACGCGGGTGGGAAATACCGTGACCATCAACGAACACTAAGTCAGGTTTCTGCGATAATTGTTCCCAGGCAGCCAGCAGCGCAGGATATTCGCGAAAAGAGAGAAAACCGGGGATATACGGCATGGTGGTGGCGATACGCGCCACCTTATATTCAACCAGCTCAAGAGAAGGATACTTCAGTAGCACGATGGCGGCTCGCGTCACCTCTCCGCCCTGCTCAAACCCGACATCTGCCCCGGCGATCAGATCCGGTGGATCGCTTTTAAAGCGATCTTCACGGATCACCGCAGAGGCCAGTTCAAGCTGTTGGGCGCGTAGCAACGCAAGATCCATCGTGACTCCTTAGCGGTGGTACTGCTCAGACAAGCGATGTACCGCCTCCACAAACACCCCGGCATGTTCCGGCGGCACGTCCTGGTGGATACCGTGGCCCAGGTTAAAGACGTGGCCTTCCCCTTGACCGAAGCCCGCCAGTATCGTGGCGACTTCTTCTTCGATACGCGGTGCCGGTGCGTAGAGCATGGACGGGTCCATATTGCCCTGTAACGCCACTTTATGACCGACACGACGACGCGCATCGGCAATATCTGTCGTCCAGTCGAGACCCAGCGCATCACATCCAGTTTCCGCCATCGCTTCCAGCCACTGTCCGCCGCCTTTGGTAAACAGGGTGACCGGCACGCGGCGGCCGTCGTTTTCACGCAGCAGGCCATCGACAATTTTGTGCATGTAATAGAGAGAGAACTGCTGATAGTCGCGACCGGTCAGCACGCCGCCCCAGGTGTCGAAAATCATCACCGACTGCGCGCCAGCTTTGATCTGCGCATTCAGGTATAGCGTGACGCTTTTCGCCAGCTTATCGAGCAGCAGATGCAGCGACGTTGGATCGGCGTACATCATCTTTTTAATCACGGTGAAGGCTTTGCTGCTGCCGCCTTCCACCATGTAAGTCGCCAGCGTCCACGGACTGCCAGAGAAACCAATCAGCGGCACGTCGCCCTTCAGCTCGCGGCGAATAGTACGTACCGCGTTCATCACGTAGCCCAGTTCCCCTTCCGGGTCCGGGATCGGCAGCTTATCCACATCGGCCTTACAGGTGATGGGAGAGGTAAAGCGTGGGCCTTCGCCAGCTTCAAAGTACAGCCCAAGTCCCATCGCATCCGGGATGGTCAAAATGTCCGAAAAGAGGATCGCCGCATCAAGTTTATACCTGCGCAGCGGTTGTAGCGTCACTTCGCAGGCCAGCTCGGCGTTTTTGCACAGCGCCATGAAATCGCCCGCTTGCGCACGAGTGGCTTTGTACTCCGGCAAATAGCGGCCCGCCTGGCGCATCATCCATACCGGAGTAACATCAACGGGCTGGCGCAGCAGCGCACGCAGGTAACGATCGTTCTTCAGTTCGGTCATTTTTATCTTCCTTTTAGCGTCAGGCCGTCAGTGTATCATTACTCGTTCTTTACTCGTACTCAGCCCGACACATCGCCACGGTATCTTCGATCAGTCGACGCGCGACGGTACCCGGCGGGGGAAGTAGCGGTAAGTCATCGTAGCGATACCAGTTCGCTTCCAGCAGTTCTTTCGGGTCGATGACGATCTCTCCGCTATCATATTCCGCCATAAACGCGGTCATCAAAGACTGCGGAAACGGCCAGGGCTGGGAGGTAACGTAGCGCAGGTTTTTCACCTTAATGCCGCTTTCTTCCATCACTTCTCGCGCTACCGCTTGTTCTAACGTCTCCCCCACTTCAACAAAACCGGCCAGCACGGTATGCACGCCGTTGCGGTGGCGAACATGCTGAGCCAGCAGAAGGGAGTCTTCACGACGGATGGCGACAATAATGCAGGGGGCAATTTGCGGATAATAACGTTCACGGCAGTGGCTACACAGCATCGCCCATTCGGTTTTGCTAGGGTGCATCGGATGGCCGCAATAACCGCAGAATTTATGCGAACGGAAAAACTCGGCCAGCTGCACGCCGCGTCCGGCCAGTTGAAACAATCCCACATCCTGATCGAGGATCTGACGCACTGAGCCCATATCGTGGCGACGCTGCTGCTGCACCAGCCAGACGGTTTCACCTTCCCACTCGCCTATCGGCAACCCGCGCTGACCCAGCAGATCAAAACCAGCCGCGTCACCATGTGGCAGCTCTCCGTGAGGCAACCACAATTTTTGTTCATGACTGACGATCCACCAGCCGCTGTCTAATTTTTCAATAATACGATCCATATCTCTTGCGCAACCTTTGCTTCACAGGCATGTTGTTTACATTATTTTTACATTTATCGGTGAGCCGTTTTTCAACACCACCTTGCGGAGTCAATCATGCTAAACCAGCTGGAAAGCCTGACGGAACACGTCGGAGGAAGTAATAAACTGGTTGATCGCTGGCTACATGTACGTAAGCACCTGCTCGTGGCTTACTACAATCTGGTTGGCATTAAGCCTGGCAAAGAATCGTACATGCGGCTCAATGAAAAAGCGCTGGATGATTTTTGTCAGAGCCTGGTCGACTACCTCTCCACCGGACACTTCAGTATTTATGAACGTATTCTGCATAAATTGGAAGGGAACGGGCAGCTTTTAAAAGCCACAAAAATTTGGCCTCTTCTGGAAGCCAATACACAACAGATTATGGACGATTATGATTCCAGTCTGGAAAACGCCATTGACCACGATAATTTCCTTGAATTTCAACAGGCATTGTCGGATATCGGCGAGGCGCTGGAAGCCCGGTTTATGCTGGAAGATAAGTTGATTATGCTGGTGCTTGATGCGGTACACGACAGCGCAATGATCAAACGCCCTGCTTGAGATTTGCGCGAGTAACAGGTAGTTTACAACCATTCCTCCTCGCCAGAGGGGGAATTATCTTGTCGGAGTGCTTATTTTCCACAACAGCATGAGTGGAAAAGGCTGAGACCGTTAATTCGGGATCCGCGGAACCTGATCAGGCTAATACCTGCGAAGGGAACAAGAGTAAATCTACAGTTGTATCGCCCATGGGCGATCTTCCCTCTTGCTTCATCCGTCGTCTGACAAGCCATATCCTTACTTTTTTGGAATGAGCTATGTCTGCCACTACTAAACCATCCCGCCGCGAACAGCGCGCCCAGGCCCAACACTTTATCGACACCCTGGAAGGGACCGCCTTTCCTAACTCAAAACGTATTTATATTGCTGGTTCACAGCCAGATATCCGTATTCCTATGCGTGAAATCCAGCTCAGCCCGACACTGACTGGGGGTTCAAAAGACAACCCACAGTTCGAAGAGAACGAACCTATACCGGTGTACGACACCTCCGGCCCGTACGGCGATCCGGATATCGCGATTAACGTCCAGCTGGGTCTGGCAAAACTGCGCCAGCCGTGGATATCCGCACGTAATGACAGCGAAGAGCTGGACGACCGTAGCTCCGCCTATACCAAAGAGCGCCTGGCCGATGATGGCCTGGACGAGCTGCGTTTCAACGGCTTGCTGACGCCTAAGCGCGCCAAAACCGGCCACTGCGTGACCCAGTTGCACTACGCGCGCCAGGGCATCGTCACTCCGGAGATGGAGTTTATCGCTATCCGCGAAAATATGGGCCGCGAGCGCATTCGCAGTGAAGTGCTGCGCCACCAGCATCCAGGCATGAGCTTTGGCGCCAGCCTGCCGGAAAATATCACGGCGGAATTCGTGCGTGATGAAGTCGCTGCCGGGCGCGCCATCATCCCCGCCAACATCAACCACCCGGAATCAGAGCCGATGATCATCGGACGTAATTTCCTGGTGAAGGTCAATGCCAACATCGGTAACTCAGCGGTCACTTCCTCCATCGAAGAAGAAGTGGAAAAGCTGGTGTGGTCCACGCGCTGGGGGGCGGATACGGTGATGGACCTGTCCACCGGTCGCTATATTCACGAAACCCGCGAATGGATCCTGCGAAACAGCCCGGTGCCGATCGGCACCGTACCGATCTACCAGGCACTGGAGAAGGTCAACGGGATCGCCGAAGATCTCACCTGGGAAGCGTTCCGCGATACGCTGCTGGAGCAGGCCGAACAGGGTGTCGACTATTTCACTATCCACGCGGGTGTACTGCTGCGCTACGTGCCGATGACCGCCAGGCGCCTGACCGGTATTGTCTCGCGCGGCGGTTCGATTATGGCGAAATGGTGCCTCTCTCATCACCAGGAAAACTTCCTCTACGAGCACTTTCACGAAATCTGTGAAATCTGCGCCGCTTATGACGTTTCTCTGTCGCTGGGTGATGGTCTGCGTCCGGGCTCTATTCAGGATGCCAACGACGAGGCACAGTTCTCAGAGCTGCATACGCTGGGCGAGCTGACCAAAATTGCCTGGGAATATGACGTGCAGGTGATGATTGAAGGCCCTGGCCACGTACCGATGCAGATGATTAAGCGCAACATGACCGAAGAGCTGGAACACTGCCATGAAGCGCCGTTCTACACTTTAGGGCCATTAACGACCGATATCGCCCCAGGCTATGACCACTTCACCTCCGGTATTGGTGCGGCAATGATTGGCTGGTTTGGCTGCGCGATGCTGTGCTACGTCACGCCAAAAGAGCACCTCGGCCTGCCGAACAAAGAAGACGTGAAGCAGGGGTTGATTACCTACAAGATTGCCGCGCATGCCGCCGATTTAGCTAAAGGGCATCCGGGTGCGCAGATCCGCGATAACGCCATGTCAAAAGCGCGCTTCGAATTCCGCTGGGAAGACCAGTTTAATCTGGCGCTCGACCCGTTCACCGCCCGCGCCTACCACGATGAAACCCTGCCACAGGAGTCCGGCAAAGTCGCTCACTTCTGCTCAATGTGCGGGCCGAAATTCTGCTCGATGAAAATCAGCCAGGAAGTGCGCGACTACGCTGCCGCACAAACCATCGAAGTGGGGATGGCGGGTATGTCGGAGAACTTCCGCGCCAACGGCGGTGAAATCTACCTCAAAAAAGAGGAGGCATGATGTACCAGCCTAATTTCCCAACGGTCCCTTTCCGCCTCGGACTGTACCCGGTGGTCGACAGCATTGCGTGGATTGAACGCTTGCTTGATGCAGGCGTACGTACTATCCAGCTGCGAATCAAAGATAAACGCGACGAAGAGGTCGAAGCCGACGTGATTGCCGCTATTGAACTGGGGCGTCGCTACGATGCCCGTCTGTTTATCAATGACTACTGGCGACTGGCGATTAAACACCATGCTTACGGGGTACATCTGGGCCAGGAAGATCTTGAAACCACCGACCTGAAGGCGATTCAGGCCGCAGGGTTACGTCTTGGGGTATCCACCCACGATGATATGGAGATTGACGTGGCGCTAGCCGCCCGCCCTTCTTACATCGCACTGGGTCACGTCTTCCCGACACAAACCAAGCAGATGCCATCTGCCCCACAGGGATTGGTACAACTCGCCACGCATATCGAACGACTGGCTGACTACCCTACTGTCGCCATTGGCGGTATCAGCCTCGAGCGGGCACCGGCTGTGCTGGCGACCGGGGTGGGCAGCATTGCGGTGGTCAGCGCCATCACGCAGGCCGCTGACTGGCGAGGCGCCACGTCACAGCTGCTTTCAATTGCAGGAGCAGGCGATGAATGATCGCGATTTTATGCGCTATAGCCGCCAGATTTTACTCGGTGATATTGCGATAGAGGGCCAGCAGACGCTGCTCAACAGCCACGTGCTGATTGTTGGCTTGGGCGGATTAGGCTCCCCTGCCGCGCTGTATCTGGCGGGGGCGGGAGTAGGCACATTGACGCTGGTGGACGACGACGACGTGCATCTGAGTAATCTTCAGCGCCAGATCCTGTTCACGACGGATGATATCGCCCGGTCAAAATCCCAGATGGCCCAACAGAGACTGACACGGCTCAACCCGGATATCGAACTGGTCGCGCTACAGCAGCGCCTGAAAGGCGATGCGCTCAGGCACGCGGTGGCGCGCGCTGACGTGGTGCTCGACTGCACCGACAATATGGCGACGCGTCAGGCGATCAATACCGTCTGCGTCGCCCTGAATACACCGCTTATCACTGCCAGCGCTGTTGGCTTTGGTGGCCAATTGATGGTGCTGACGCCGCCGTGGGAACAGGGCTGCTACCGCTGTCTGTGGCCGGATGACATCGAGCCCGAACGCAACTGCCGTACCGCAGGCATTGTCGGTCCGGTCGTTGGCATCATGGGTACCCTGCAGGCGCTGGAAGCCATCAAACTTCTCAGCGGTATTGAAACCCTAAGCGGTGAATTACGCCTGTTCGATGGTAAAACCAGCCAGTGGCGTAGCCTGGCGTTACGCCGCGCCCGCGGTTGTCCGGTATGCGGAGGGCAACATGCAGATCCAATTCAATGATGAGCCAGTACAGTGTGCCGAGGGGCAAAATATCAGCGCGCTGCTGGCAGAGCTTAATCAGCTCAAGCCGGGGATAGCGCTGGCGCTGAATCAACAGATCCTGCCGCGCGAGCAGTGGGAACAGCAAATCGTGCAGGAAGGCGACCAGATCCTGCTTTTTCAGGTTATTGCAGGGGGTTGATATGCTACGTATTGCCGACAAAACGTTTGATTCACATCTGTTCACCGGCACGGGGAAATTTGCCTCATCGCAACTGATGGTCGATGCCATTCGCGCCTCCGGTAGCCAACTGGTGACATTGGCAATGAAGCGCGTGGATTTACGCCAGCACAACGATGCCATTTTGGTGCCACTGGTCGAGGCAGGGGTAACGCTGCTGCCGAATACCTCAGGGGCGAAAACGGCGGATGAAGCTATCTTTGCCGCGCAGTTGGCGCGCGAAGCGCTGGGGACGCACTGGCTGAAATTAGAAATACATCCTGACGCTCGATGGCTGTTACCAGATCCTATCGAAACGCTGAAAGCCGCCGAGGCGCTGGTGAAGCAGGGTTTCGTGGTGCTGCCCTACTGCGGCGCGGACCCGGTGCTGTGCAAGCGGCTGGAAGAAGTGGGCTGTGCGGCGGTCATGCCGCTCGGTGCGCCCATTGGCTCAAATCAGGGCCTGGAAACCCGCGCCATGCTGGAGATCATTATTCAGCAGGCCACCGTCCCAGTGGTGGTTGATGCCGGGATCGGTGTGCCCAGCCATGCCACGCAGGCGTTGGAAATGGGGGCCGACGCGGTGTTGGTCAACACGGCGATTGCCGTAGCGGACGACCCGGTAATGATGGCGACGGCGTTCCGGCTGGCGGTTGAAGCGGGCCTTCTGGCACGTCAGGCCGTTCCGGGGAGCCGAAGTACCAATGCTTGCGCCACCAGCCCATTGACCGGATTTCTGGAGGTCTCAGCATGAAAACCTTCAGCGATCGCTGGCGACAGCTGGAGTGGGATGATATCCATCTGCGCATTAACGGCAAAACCGCCGCCGATGTCGAGCGCGCACTTAACACTGCACAGCTGAGTCGTGATGACCTGATGGCGCTGCTCTCGCCAGCCGCCGCCGATTATCTGGAGCCGCTGGCGCAGCGAGCACAAAAGCTGACCCGCCAACGCTTTGGTAATACCGTCAGCTTTTACGTGCCGCTGTATCTTTCGAATCTGTGCGCCAACGACTGCTCCTACTGCGGCTTCTCCATGAGCAACCGCATCAAGCGTAAAACTTTGGATGAATCAGAGATTCAACGGGAGTGTGCGGCGATCCGCGAGCTGGGTTTTGAGCATCTGTTGCTGGTCACCGGCGAGCATCAGGCGAAAGTCGGCATGGACTATTTTCGCCGCCATTTACCCGCCATCCGTCGTCAGTTTTCTTCGCTACAGATGGAGGTACAACCGCTGTCAGTTGCTGAATATGCTGAGCTAAAGATACTCGGTCTGGACGGTGTGATGGTGTATCAGGAGAGCTACCATGAGGCGACTTATGCCCGGCACCATCTGAAGGGAAAAAAACAGGACTTCTTTTGGCGGCTGGAAACGCCGGACCGACTTGGTCACGCCGGTATCGACAAAATTGGCCTTGGGGCACTGATTGGCTTGTCTGACAGTTGGCGGGTTGATTGCTATATGGTAGCCGAGCATTTGCTATGGATGCAGCAACATTACTGGCAAAGCCGTTATTCAATCTCGTTCCCACGCCTGCGCCCATGTACCGGAGGTATTGAACCGGCATCGATTATGGATGAGCGTCAACTGGTACAAACCATTTGTGCGTTTCGCTTGTTGGCGCCGGACATCGAGCTGTCGCTCTCCACGCGTGAATCACCGTGGTTTCGCGACCACGTCATTCCGCTAGCAATCAATAACGTCAGCGCCTTCTCAAAGACGCAGCCCGGCGGCTATGCCGACAATCACCCGGAGCTGGAACAGTTTTCTCCGCATGATGATCGGCGCCCTGAAGATGTTGCCGCAGCACTCAGTGCGCAGGGTTTACAGCCCGTGTGGAAAGACTGGGATAGTTTTCTCGGACGTGCGTCACAGATGTAGTGAATCCGGATGTAAAAACGAAAAAACCCGCTTTCGCGGGTTTTTTTATTCACTATCACTTATCTGCTCAGGCTCTGGCCTTCATCGCTATCGTAAGCGCTGGTGAGATTATCGGCGATTACAGCGCGATAACGTTAACAGCAGACGGGCCTTTCGCGCCGTTCTCAACGGAGAACTCGACTTTTTGGCCTTCGTCTAAGGTTTTATAATCGTTGCTCTGGATAGCGGAAAAATGCACAAACACATCTTTGCTACCGTCCTGAGGAGTGATAAAGCCGAAGCCTTTCTCAGAGTTAAACCATTTTACTAAACCAGTCATTTTGTTAGACATAGATACTTCCTTTCATATTTTGAGCCGCTTATGCAGCGAAGATGGCCTGTTTTGCAGAAATTAACTTATTGGGCACTTAGGAGGAGGCTCATGAAGAAGAGTATCTGAGGATAACGCTTGAACTGAGAACTGCTTTACTAAAACTGCTTTCATAAGGTCTGTGTTCCAAACCGATGCAGCTATAGTAACCTTACTTCTAATCATTACGCAAGCATTAATTTATTTAATGCCCTTAACTGGTGAAATGTTGAGCTGATTTGGTTAAGAGCCTAAGATAACACCTTGATGTATATATAATAAAAGCCCTGACCGTTGCAGCCAGGGCTTTAAGTTACTACAAACTTCAGATTTAACATTAATTGACTTACAATTTGATACTGCTGTTTGTACTACATTTTAAATGTACACGTTTACCACAGATAATATTGGAGAATGCTACTAACGAACCTTCCTCTATTTACCGTTAAACATATTTCGCCAGCTTGATGAATTCACTCAAGAATGGCGGCCTAAACAAGTACACTTCCCCTCGCGACATATACTCTTTGATGCGTTGCCTGACTTCCCTTGCGATTGCTCAATCATAAAAACCGCAAACATTAACTTTTAAATCATGGCCTTACATCGTCGCGCTTACTTTACTTTTTGCGATTACATATATCAACTACGTAGCCTTAAAGCATCGTCGATGTGAAATAAAATAACTTCAACGTCGACTACCCCATACAACAAAATACTTCGTGGCCTTTATCGCAAACCCCCTATCGAACTCTACTAACTCTTACTGCTTTAACAGCTAACTACTCTTTCGCTGCTGTTAAGTATTAACATACGGATTTTAAAAACAGTGTCAATACTGTTTTTAATGACATGTCTTTATTGACAGTACTCATAAGACTGCATGTCAGGCAAAAAAAAACCCGCCGAGGCGGGTTTTTCATTACGGTCAGCAACGATTAATCGTTGTTAGAACCGCCCAGACCTGCGTTCAGCAGTTCTGCCAGGCTGGCAGACGCATCTTCCGCAGTAACCTGAGGCGCTGCCGGCTGTTCGCCCGCTGCGCGACGGCGCATACGATCCTGGTGGTACGCATAACCGGTACCGGCAGGGATCAGACGACCCACGATAACGTTCTCTTTCAGGCCACGCAGTTCGTCGCGTTTACCCGCAACGGCTGCTTCGGTCAGGACACGCGTGGTCTCCTGGAACGATGCGGCAGAGATGAACGATTCGGTTGCCAGAGACGCTTTGGTGATACCCAGCAGGTCGCGAGAGTAAGTTGCCGCAACTTTGCCGTTCGCTTCCAGATCGCGGTTAGCAATCTTGACGCGGGAGTATTCAACCTGTTCGCCTTCCAGGAAGTCGGAGCTACCAGCACTGTCAATGGTCGCTTTACGCAGCATCTGACGAACGATAACTTCAATGTGTTTATCGTTAATCTTAACGCCTTGCAGACGGTAAACGTCCTGAACTTCGTTGGTGATGTAACGCGTTACCGCGTGTACGCCACGAAGACGCAGGATGTCGTGCGGTGCTTCCGGACCGTCGGAAACCACGTCACCACGTTCTACACGTTCACCTTCGAACACGTTGAGCTGACGCCATTTCGGAATCATCTCTTCGTACGGTTCGCTGCCGTCTAACGGGGTGATAACCAGACGACGTTTCCCTTTGGTTTCTTTACCGAAGGAAATGATGCCGCTGATTTCCGCAAGGATAGCGGGCTCTTTCGGACGACGTGCTTCGAACAGATCCGCAACGCGTGGCAGACCACCGGTGATGTCCTTGGTACCGCTTGATTCCTGAGGAATACGCGCCAGAGCATCACCCGCACTGATCTGGATACCATCTTCCAGCTGGACGATTGCTTTACCCGGCAGGAAGTACTGCGCAGGCATATCGGTACCTGGGATCAGAACGTCGTTACCGTTAGCATCAACAATTTTCAGTGCCGGACGCAGGTCTTTACCACCTGCAGTACGCTCTGCAGAATCCAGAACCACCAGAGAAGACAGACCGGTCAGCTCGTCGGTCTGACGAGTAATGGTCTGGCCGTCGATCATGTCAGTGAAGCGGATGAAACCACTTACTTCAGTGATGACAGGCATGGTATGCGGATCCCAGTTTGCTACGGTTTCGCCGCCAGTAACCTGTTCGCCATCGCCTTTCGCCATAACAGCACCGTAAGGCACTTTATAGCTCTCTTTGGTACGACCGAATTCGTCGATCAGTTTCAGCTCGGTGTTACGCGAGGTCACTACCAGTTTACCGGCAGAGTTCACAACCGACTTCGCATTGCTCAGACGGATGCTACCTTTGTTTTTCACCTGGATGCTGGATTCAGCAGCCGCACGAGATGCCGCACCACCGATGTGGAACGTACGCATCGTCAGCTGTGTACCCGGTTCACCGATGGACTGTGCCGCGATAACGCCGATGGCTTCACCTTTGTTGATGATGTGGCCACGTGCCAGGTCACGACCATAGCAGTGCGCACATACACCAAAGTCGGTGTCACAGGATACAACGGAACGTACTTTGACGGAGTCAACAGAGTTCTCTTCCAGCAGGTCACACCAGTGCTCGTGCAGCAGCGTGTTGCGTGGAACCAGAATATCCGCGGTGCCCGGCTTCAGAACGTCTTCAGCAGTCACACGACCCAATACGCGATCGCGCAGCGGCTCTTTAACGTCACCACCCTCGATAACCGGGGTCATGGTGATGCCTTCCAGGGTGCCGCAGTCATCTTCAGTCACAACCAGATCCTGCGCGACGTCAACCAGACGACGTGTCAGATAACCGGAGTTTGCTGTTTTCAGTGCGGTATCCGCCAGACCTTTACGCGCACCGTGAGTAGAGATGAAGTACTGGAGTACGTTCAGACCTTCACGGAAGTTCGCGGTGATTGGCGTTTCGATGATGGAGCCATCCGGCTTCGCCATCAGACCACGCATACCTGCCAGCTGACGAATCTGTGCTGCAGAACCACGCGCACCGGAGTCGGCCATCATGTAGATGCTGTTGAAGGAAACCTGCTGCTCTTCGACGCCGTCACGGTTAATAACAGTTTCGGTTTGCAGGTTGTCCATCATCGCTTTGGATACACGATCGTTCGCCGCAGCCCAGATATCGATAACTTTGTTGTAGCGTTCGCCCGCGGTAACCAGACCAGACTGGAACTGCTCCTGGATCTCAGCAACTTCAGCTTCCGCTTCTGAGATGATCTCGTATTTCTTCTCTGGGATAACCATGTCGTCAATACCAACAGATGCGCCTGAGCGCGCTGCATAGGCAAAGCCGGTGTACATGGTCTGGTCAGCGAAGATAACGGTCGGCTTCAGGCCCAAAATGCGGTAACAGGTGTTCAGCATTTTGGAGATAGCTTTCTTACCCAGCGCCTGGTTGACGATGGAGAAAGGCAGACCTTTCGGTACGATCATCCACAAAATAGCACGGCCAACGGTCGTGTCTTTAATGCTGGTATGCGCAACGAATTCGCCGTTTTCATCTTTTTCGTATTCGGTGATACGCACTTTAACGCGCGCATGCAGAGAGGCCAGGCCAGCGCGATAGATACGCTCAGCTTCTTTCGGGCCAGTCAGCACCATGCCTTCGCCTTTGGCGTTAACACAGTCACGGGTCATGTAGTACAGACCCAATACAACGTCCTGAGACGGAACGATGATAGGTTCGCCGTTCGCCGGGGACAGGATGTTGTTGGTAGACATCATCAGCGCACGCGCTTCGAGCTGGGCTTCCAGCGTCAGCGGTACGTGAACAGCCATCTGGTCACCATCGAAGTCGGCGTTATATGCCGCACAAACCAGCGGGTGCAGCTGGATAGCTTTACCTTCGATCAGTACCGGTTCAAATGCCTGGATACCCAGACGGTGCAGTGTTGGTGCACGGTTCAGCAGTACCGGGTGTTCGCGGATAACTTCGTCCAGGATATCCCAAACGACAGCTTCTTCACGCTCAACCATTTTCTTAGCGGCTTTAATGGTGGTGGCGAGGCCACGCAGTTCCAGCTTGCCGTAGATGAACGGTTTGAACAGTTCCAGTGCCATTTTCTTCGGCAGGCCGCACTGATGCAGACGCAGGTATGGACCTACGGTGATAACAGAACGACCGGAGTAGTCAACACGCTTACCGAGCAGGTTCTGACGGAAACGACCCTGCTTACCTTTGATCATATCGGCCAAAGATTTCAGAGGACGTTTGTTAGAACCGGTGATCGCACGACCGCGACGACCGTTATCCAACAGGGCGTCAACCGCTTCCTGCAGCATACGTTTTTCGTTACGTACGATGATATCTGGCGCAGCCAGATCCAGCAGACGTTTCAGACGGTTGTTACGGTTAATGACGCGACGATACAGATCGTTCAGGTCAGAAGTCGCAAAACGACCACCATCCAGCGGAACCAGCGGACGCAGATCTGGCGGCAGAACCGGCAGAACGGTCAGGATCATCCACTCTGGCTTGTTGCCAGACTGTACGAACGCTTCCAGCAGTTTGATACGCTTGGTCAGCTTCTTACGCTTGGTTTCGGAGTTGGTTTCGTTCAGCTCTTCGCGCAGAGTTTCACACTCTTGCTCCAGATCCATGCTCTTCAGCAGGGCCTGGATAGCTTCCGCACCCATCTTCGCGTCGAATTCGTCACCGAACTCTTCCAGCGCGTCCAGATACTGCTCTTCAGTCAGGATCTGTTGACGTTCCAGATTGGTCATACCGCCTTCGATAACAACATATGATTCGAAGTACAGTACGCGTTCGATATCACGCAGCGGCATATCGAGCAACAGACCGATACGGGACGGCAGTGATTTCAGGAACCAGATGTGCGCAGTCGGAGACGCCAGCTCGATGTGGCCCATACGCTCACGGCGTACTTTAGTCTGGGTCACTTCAACGCCGCACTTCTCACAGATCACACCACGGTGTTTCAGGCGCTTGTACTTACCGCACAGGCACTCGTAATCTTTTACTGGCCCAAATATACGGGCGCAGAAAAGGCCGTCACGCTCAGGTTTGAACGTACGGTAGTTAATGGTTTCCGGCTTCTTAACTTCACCGAAAGACCATGAACGGATCATGTCTGGCGAGGCCAGAGCAATTTTGATCGCATCAAACTCTTCGGTTTTAGTCTGCGCTTTCAGAAACTTTAATAAATCTTTCACGGATTTGCTCCCGTCGGAGTTAGCACAATCTGGCGCCGGGTCTTACCCCGGCACCAGTGACCTGTTTGAGCGAGAGTTACTCGTCTTCCAGCTCGATGTTGATACCCAGCGAACGAATCTCTTTCAACAGTACGTTGAAGGATTCTGGCATGCCTGGTTCCATCTGATGGTTGCCGTCCACGATGTTTTTATACATCTTGGTACGACCATTCACGTCATCAGACTTAACGGTGAGCATTTCCTGCAGGGTGTATGCCGCGCCATATGCTTCCAGCGCCCACACTTCCATCTCCCCGAAGCGCTGACCACCGAACTGAGCCTTACCACCCAGCGGCTGCTGAGTAACCAGGCTGTAAGAACCGGTAGAACGCGCGTGCATCTTGTCATCAACCAAGTGGTTCAGTTTCAGCATGTACATGTAGCCAACGGTAACCTGGCGCTCGAATTGCTCACCAGTACGACCGTCGAACAGTGTGATCTGACCAGAAGTCGGCAGGCCACCCAGCTGTAACAGTTCCTTGATTTCAGACTCTTTCGCACCGTCGAAGACCGGCGTTGCGATCGGCATACCTTTTTTCAGGTTTTCAGCCAGACGCAGAACTTCTTCATCACTGAAGGTATTCAGGTCAACTTTCTGACGAACGTCGGTACCCAGATCGTAGGCACGCTGGATGAATTCGCGCAGTTTGGCGACTTCTTCTTGCTGCTTCAGCATGGCGTTGATTTTCTCGCCGATACCTTTCGCAGCCATACCCAGGTGGGTCTCAAGGATCTGACCGATGTTCATACGCGATGGTACGCCCAGCGGGTTCAGTACGATATCTACCGGCGTACCGTTAGCATCGTGTGGCATATCTTCGATCGGGTTGATCTTAGAGATAACACCCTTGTTACCGTGACGACCTGCCATTTTGTCACCAGGCTGGATCCGACGTTTAACCGCCAGATAAACCTTAACAATCTTCAGCACGCCTGGTGCCAGATCGTCGCCCTGAGTGATTTTACGGCGTTTCGCTTCGAGTTTTTTCTCGAATTCGTGTTTCAGTTCGTCGTACTGCTCAGCCAGCTGTTCCAGCTGATTTTGTTTCTCTTCGTCGGTCAGGCCGAGTTCCAGCCAGCGATCGCGCGGCAGTTTGTCGAGCTTCTCAGCTTCAACGCCACCGGCAACCAGCACCGCGTAGATACGGCTAAACAGGCCAGCTTCGAGGATCTGCAGTTCTTCAGACAGGTCTTTCTTCGCCTGCTTCAACTGCATCTCTTCGATTTCCAGCGCACGTTTGTCTTTTTCTACGCCATCGCGAGTAAAGACCTGCACGTCGATAATCGTACCGGAAACACCGTTTGGTACACGCAGAGAAGAGTCTTTAACATCAGACGCTTTCTCACCGAAGATGGCACGCAGCAGCTTCTCTTCTGGGGTCAGCTGGGTTTCACCTTTCGGCGTTACCTTACCTACCAGAATGTCGCCGCCGGTGACTTCTGCACCAATGTAAACGATACCGGACTCATCCAGTTTGGAGAGCGCTGCTTCACCCACGTTCGGGATATCAGCGGTGATCTCTTCCGGCCCCAGCTTGGTGTCACGGGACACACATGCCAGTTCCTGAATGTGGATGGTAGTGAAACGGTCTTCCTGAACAACACGCTCGGAAACGAGGATGGAGTCTTCGAAGTTGTAACCGTTCCATGGCATGAATGCCACGCGCATGTTCTGACCCAAAGCCAGTTCACCAAGGTCGGTGGACGGACCGTCTGCCAGCACATCACCACGTTCAACCGGCTCGCCCAGAGAGACACACGGCATCTGGTTGATACAGGTGTTCTGGTTAGAACGGGTGTATTTGGTCAGGTTATAGATGTCGATACCCGCTTCACCCGCATGCATCTCGTCTTCGTTAACTTTGATAACGATACGGGAAGCATCAACGTACTGAACGGTACCGCCACGCTTAGCAACAGCAGTAACACCGGAGTCAACGGCAACAGCACGCTCCATACCGGTACCAACCAGCGGCTTATCAGCACGCAGAGTCGGAACCGCCTGACGTTGCATGTTCGCACCCATCAATGCACGGTTGGCGTCATCGTGTTCCAGGAACGGGATCAGGGACGCACCGACGGATACCACCTGCTGGGTGGATACGTCCATGTAGTCAACCTGGTCACGGCTGAACAAGCTGGATTCGCCTTTGCTACGACATGTTACCAGGTCTTCTACAAAGTGGCCTTCGTCATCCAGGTTGGAGTTCGCCTGAGCGATAACGTAGTTGCCTTCTTCGATAGCAGACAAGTAATGAATTTCGTCGGTAACAACACCGTCAGTCACTTTACGATACGGCGTCTCAAGGAAGCCATATTCGTTAGTCTGTGCGTACACGGACAGGGAGTTGATCAGACCGATGTTCGGACCTTCAGGGGTTTCGATTGGACATACGCGACCGTAGTGAGTCGGGTGTACGTCTCGAACTTCGAAGCCTGCACGTTCACGGGTCAAACCGCCTGGGCCGAGGGCAGAGATACGACGCTTGTGCGTAATCTCAGACAGCGGGTTGTTCTGGTCCATAAACTGAGACAGCTGGCTGGAACCGAAGAACTCTTTCACTGCGGCAGAAATCGGCTTGGCGTTGATCATATCCTGAGGCATCAGGGTATCCAGATCGCCCAGAGACAGACGCTCTTTCACCGCACGCTCTACACGTACCAGGCCAACGCGGAACTGGTTTTCCGCCATTTCGCCAACGGAACGGATACGACGGTTACCGAGGTGGTCGATATCATCGACTTCGCCTTTACCGTTACGGATATCGATGAGCTTCTTCATCACTTCGATGATGTCGTCTTTGCTCAGGATACCGGAACCTTCGATCTCGTCACGCAGCAGAGAACGGTTGAACTTCATACGACCAACCGCAGACAAGTCATAGCGGTCTTCGGAGAAGAACAGGTTCTCGAACAGGCTTTCAGCAGCTTCGCGAGTCGGCGGCTCACCAGGGCGCATCATACGGTAGATTTCTACCAGCGCGCTCAGACGATCGTTGGTTGGGTCGACGCGTATAGTTTCAGAAATATATGCACCGTGATCCAGATCGTTGGTAAACAGCGTTTCGATACGCTTGTGACCAGACTGGCTCAGCTTAGCCAGCAGATCCAGGCTCAGCTCCATGTTCGCTGCGCAAATCAGCTCACCGGTTGATGCGTCAACGTAGTCTTTAGCCGCAACTTTGCCCGCGATGTACTCAACTGGAACTTCGATAAGCTTGATATCGTCTTTTTCCAGCTGACGAATATGGCGCGCAGTGATGCGACGACCTTTTTCGACGTAGATTTTGCCGTTGGCTTCGATATCAAAGGAGGCGGTTTCACCACGCAGGCGTTCCGGCACCAGTTCCATCTGCAGCTTGTTGTCACGAATTTCGAAGACAACTTTCTCAAAGAACAGGTCAAGGATCTGTTCAGTGGTGTACTGCAGCGCACGCAGAATAATGGTCGCTGGCAGTTTGCGGCGACGGTCAATACGTACGAACAGGTTGTCCTTCGGATCGAATTCGAAATCCAGCCAGGAACCACGGTAAGGAATGATACGCGCGTTATAAAGCACTTTACCCGAAGAGTGGGTTTTACCCTTATCGGAGTCAAAGAAGACGCCTGGGCTACGGTGCAACTGGGAAACAATAACACGCTCGGTACCGTTGATGACAAAGGTACCGTTGTCAGTCATGAGTGGAATTTCACCCATGTAGACTTCTTGTTCTTTAATGTCTTTTACGGTGCCTTCCGGCGCTTCGCGCTCGTAGATCACCAGACGCAGTTTGACGCGCAGCGGTGCGGAATAAGTCACGCCACGGATCTGACATTCCTGAACGTCAAAAACAGGTTCGCCAAGGCGGTAGCTGACGTACTGCAGCTCAGAATTACCGCTATAGCTTTTAATAGGGAAAACGGAACGGAAAGCTGCTTCCAGACCATACTGCCCTTCAGGATCTTGCTCGATGAACTTCTGAAACGAGTCAAGCTGGATAGAAAGGAGATAAGGTATGTCCAACACTTGCGGACGTTTACCAAAATCCTTACGAATACGTTTTTTCTCGGTATAGGAGTAAACCATTAGGGTTCCTCAGCTCGCTGACAAGTCGACCCATCTGTCCGACGAAGGGACAGTTTGTGCAACACTATTTTGTTGACCGGAAAATCGAATACTTTCCGCAATGCCTGTTGCTATCACGCTTAAACCATTTCGTTGCGATTTACACAGAGCGGAGGCTCTGTCGCAATATATTAAGGCGTCGATAGAAACAAACATTGAAAGGCACAACAGTAGTCAAACAGTGTGAAATGCTACTGGCGCCTTACAGCGCAAAAAGGCTGGTGACTAAAAAGTCACCAGCCATCAGCCTAATTTCTTAGGCTGCAACTAGAAAAGTTGGCTTATTTAACTTCAACTTCAGCGCCAGCTTCTTCCAGAGATTTTTTCAGTGCTTCAGCGTCATCTTTGCTCACGCCTTCTTTCAGAGCGGCCGGAGCAGATTCTACCAGGTCTTTAGCTTCTTTCAGACCCAGGCCAGTTGCGCCACGTACTGCTTTGATTACTGCAACTTTGTTCGCGCCGATACCTTTCAGAATCACGTCGAATTCAGTTTTTTCTTCAGCAGCTTCAGCCGGGCCCGCAGCTACAGCTACAGCAGCAGCAGCAGAAACACCGAATTTTTCTTCCATTGCAGAAATCAGTTCTACAACGTCCATTACGGACATAGCGGATACTGCTTCAATGATTTGATCTTTAGTGATAGACATTTAAATTGTTCCTGAAAATCAGAATAAGTTTATACGTAAGCAGATGCTTAATAAAGATAACTGCGATTAAGCAGCTTCTTTCGCATCGCGAACAGCAGCCAGAGTGCGAACCAGTTTGCCAGCCGAAGCTTCTTTCATGGTTGCCATCAGGCGTGCAATTGCTTCTTCGTAGGTCGGCAGAGTTGCCAGGCGATCGATTTGCGATGCCGGGATCAATTCACCTTCAAAGGCTGCGGCTTTGACCTCAAATTTTGCATTCGCTTTCGCGAAATCTTTGAACAGACGAGCAGCTGCGCCCGGGTGTTCCATAGAATATGCAATCAGGGTCGGACCAACGAACGCGTCTTTCAGGCACTCGAACTGAGTACCTTCAACAACACGGCGCAGCAGGGTGTTACGAACAACACGCATGTATACGCCGGCTTCGCGACCTGCTTTACGCAGTTCAGTCATTTTGTCTACAGTAACGCCACGGGAATCCGCAACTACTGCAGACAGCGCGCCTTTGGCTACTTCGCTGACTTCAGCAACAATCGCTTGTTTGTCTTGAAGATTTAAAGCCATTAGCTTTGCTCCTGGATGTTTGCCGGGACTCATGTCCCGGAACTCACTTCACTCTTCCCAACGGACAGAGCGTCTTAATACGGTGAGCAGAAACAAGCCAGAGTATCAGAAATAATCTTAGCGTTCTGTCACCGTCTACGCAGGGCATTAAGCTTCTTTCGAAACACCTGCGGTCTTCGACGGAGGCCTGGATAGGCCAGGCTCCAACGAACAAATCTTGTCTATCTGTCGCTATTCAATCTGTGACGGCGTTGACTGCCTTCGTTCACACCAGTCACATAGTTAACTATGCTCCTGGCGATTCACTCAGTTGTCGCCTTGCCACAGCCTGAATATCTTGGATATACGTCTGCAATTAGCAGAAACGTGGGGGTAAGATTGTAGACAAAATCACCGCCCACGTAAAGGCGAATATTAGTTCGCCACAGTCGCGGTCAGACCGGACTGATCAACGGCAACACCAGCACCCATGGTGGTGGAGATGCTAACTTTCTTGATGTACACGCCTTTAGCCTGAGTCGGTTTCGCTTTTTTCAGCGCAACCAGCAGAGATTCCAGGTTTTCTTTCAGTTTGTCAGCGTCAAAATCCACTTTACCGATGGTAGTGTGGATGATGCCGTTTTTGTCGTTACGGTAACGAACCTGACCCGCTTTAGCGTTCTTAACCGCTTCAGCAACGTTAGGGGTTACAGTACCAACTTTCGGGTTTGGCATCAGGCCACGCGGACCCAGAACCTGGCCCAGCTGGCCAACAACGCGCATTGCATCCGGGGAAGCAATAACAACGTCAAAGTTCATTTCGCCTTTCTTGATCTGGTCAGCCAGATCTTCCATACCTACCAGTTCAGCGCCAGCAGCTTTAGCAGCTTCAGCGTTTGCGCCCTGGGCAAATACGGCTACGCGAACGGAACGGCCAGTACCGTGCGGCAGTACAGTTGCACCACGTACGTTCTGGTCAGATTTACGAGCATCGATACCGAGGTTAACGGCAACGTCAACGCTTTCTACGAATTTAGCAGTGGCCAGCTCTTTCAGCAGAGCAATAGCTTCGTTGATATCATACTGTTTAGTTGTATCAACTTTGTCACGGATCACGCGCATACGCTTGGTCAGTTTAGCCATTTCTTAATCCTCCACTACCAGGCCCATGGAACGTGCAGTACCTTCAATGGAGCGAGTCATCGCTTCAATGTCGGAACCAGTCATGTCGGCAGCTTTGGTCTGCGCGATTTCCTGCAGCTGGGCGCGGGAAATTTTACCCACTTTGTCTTTGTTCGGCTTACCGGAACCAGACTTGATACCAGCCGCTTTCTTCAGCAGAACTGCTGCCGGAGGCGTTTTGGTAACGAAAGTGAAAGAACGGTCAGCGTAAACGGTGATAACAACCGGGATCGGCAGACCTTTCTCCATAGAATCAGTTTTTGCGTTAAACGCTTTGCAGAATTCCATGATGTTCACGCCTTGTTGACCCAGTGCTGGACCTACCGGCGGGCTCGGGTTAGCCATACCAGCTGCAACCTGCAGCTTGACATAGGCTTGGACTTTCTTAGCCATTCTAAATTCCTCTAGTTGGGTTATAGCGCCTCAAAAAGGCTCCCCGTGATAAAATTCGTTTTACGGATGCTATCCATAAAAACAAAAGGCGCGAAATTGTATTCCAATCTCGCGCCTTGTGCAACGATTAAATCGCCGCTTTTTTGATCGACTTGTTAGGCTTTCTCAACCTGAGCGAAGTCCAGCTCAACCGGCGTTGCACGACCGAAGATAGATACGGAAACCTTCAGACGAGACTTCTCATAATCCACTTCTTCAACTACGCCGTTAAAGTCAGCAAACGGACCGTCGCTAACGCGAACCATTTCGCCCGGTTCAAACATCGTTTTCGGACGTGGCTTATCGCCAACCTGCTGCAGGCGGTTCATGATCGCATCAACTTCTTTGTCGCTGATCGGAGCTGGACGGTCAGACGTACCGCCGATGAAGCCCATCACACGCGGCACGCTGCGCACCAGGTGCCAGCTCGCATCGTTCATGACCATCTGAACCAGTACGTAGCCCGGGAAGAATTTACGTTCGCTTTTGCGACGCTGGCCACCACGGATTTCGACCACTTCTTCGGTCGGTACCATGACTTCGCCAAACAACTCTTCCATATTTTGTAACTTGATATACTCACGCAGCGATGTGGCTACGCGGCCTTCAAAACCGGAAAACGCCTGAACGACGTACCAGCGCTTTTTAGGGGCTTCAGACATCTTAGAACCTCAGGCCAGTGATAAAGGATACCAGGCGAACCAGAATACCATCCAGTCCCCACAGGATCAGTGACATAACTGCGGTAACCGCAGCCACAATCAACGTGGTGTGCAATGTTTCCTGGCGAGTCGGCCAAATGACCTTACGGACTTCGGTTCTCGCTTCACGGGCAAAAGCAACGGTCGCTTTACCTTTTGTTGTCAACAGCGCGACACCACCCGCTGCAGCAATTAGAATCACTACGGCCAGCGCACGCAACGGCAGCATCATGTCACGATAAAGGTAGTTGCCCACGATAGCTACAAGCAGCAATACAGCGACAACAACCCACTTCATCGCTTCCAGGCCGCGCCCGCTTCCTTGAGCTTCGGTATTCGCACTCATAAACCAACCTGTCAGAAGTATTCTACAAACATTTTCACCCCGCGTAAGCGAGGCAATCCAAACCGAAATGCTCTGGTGCGTTTCGGACTAAACGCCCTCTTCAGAGCCTGTCTCAGCAATGATTATGGCAAAAAAAATCACTGATGAGCCAGGTTCTGGTTCGACAGCGTATAAAAAGGGCATCAAATGATGCCCTTTTATTGCGCATTGCGTCAAATAATATCAGCAATTAGCTCATTACTTTGGCAACAACGCCTGCGCCAACGGTACGACCGCCTTCACGGATTGCAAAACGCAGACCATCGTCCATCGCGATCGGGTGGATCAGGGT
>NZ_SZXC01000076.1:0-4721 GCF_005281055.1 Citrobacter sp. wls711
TCAGTTGCTTAACTGACTGGCATTACACCTGACGGTGACCCTTTTTTTGCCGGAAATGTATCGACCGCGCGATCCGTTTTTTATTTCAGAACATATCCGTACAGACGCTTAATGCCGTCGGCATCCGTTTCACTGTAAACCCCTTGCAGTTCAGGTGAGAAGCCCGGCAGCAGATTAACGCCCTCTTCCAGCGCCAGGAAGTAACGCTGCACCGCTCCGCCCCACACTTCACCGGGTACTACGCACAACACGCCGGGAGGATAAGGCAACGCACCTTCTGCCGCGATACGACCGGCAGCATCACTAATGCGCACCAGCTCAACATCTCCCCGAATATAGGCACTGTTGGCATCCTGCGGGTTCATGGCAACAGCGGGTAAGCTCTCCTGACGGAACATCGCTTTTTGCAGATCCTTCACATCAAAGCTCACGTACAGGTCATGCATTTCCTGACACAGTTCACGCAGCGTGTAATCCCGATAGCGCATCGGGTATTTGTTGAAGATTGTGGGCAGCACATCTGCCAGCGGCGTATCGTTCTCAATGTGCTGTTCAAACTGAGCCAGCATCGCCACCAGCTGCGTCATTTTCTCTGCGCTTTCTGCTGGCGTCAGCAGGAACAGGATTGAATTGAGGTCGCATTTTTCCGGCACAATACCATTCTCTCGCAGGTAGTGTGCGAGGATCGTCGCTGGTATACCAAAGTCAGTATACTGCCCAGTTTGCGCATCAATGCCCGGCGTGGTCAGCAGCAGTTTGCACGGATCGACAAAATACTGATCGCTCGCATAGCCGTCAAAACCATGCCATTTTGCTCCCGGCTCAAAGCTAAAGAAGCGACGCTCGCTGGCAATAACCTGCGTCGGGTATGTCTGCCAGGGCCTCCCCCCCACCATCGGGGGAATAAAGGGCTGAATCAGCTTACAGCGATCAATAATGGCTTTACGTGCCTCAATTCCTAACGCCACGCATTCCGCCCATAACCGGCGTCCGCTCTCACCTTCATGGATTTTTGCGTTAACGTCCAGCGCGGCAAATAGCGGGTAAAACGGGCTGGTGGAGGCGTGCAGCATAAAGGCATTGTTCAACCGTTTATGCGGGCAAAAACGCGCCTGGCCGCGAATATGGTTATCTTTTTTGTGGATCTGCGAGGTTTGTGAGAACCCGGCCTGCTGTTTGTGCACCGACTGGGTGACAAAAATCCCCGGATCGTTAGGTTTGAGATCCAGTAGCAATGGCGAGCCATCCGCCATCATCGGGATAAATTGTTCGTAGCCAACCCAGGCAGAGTCAAACAAAATGTAATCGCACAAACTGCCGATCTTGTCGATCACCTGTCGCGCGTTATAAATGGTTCCATCATAGGTTCCCAACTGGATAATCGCCAGACGGAACGGGCGCGGCTGGTCGGCTTTATGTGGTGCGACGTCGCGTATCTGCCCGCGCAGATACGCTTCATTAAAGCAGTACTCATCAATGCCGCCAATAAAGCCAAACGGGTTACGCGCCGCCTCCAGATAGACTGGTGTAGCACCGGCCTGGATCAGCGCACCATGGTGGTTTGATTTATGATTGTTACGGTCAAACAGCACCAGATCGCCACGCGTCAGCAACGCGTTGGTCACGACTTTATTGGCAGCAGAGGTGCCGTTCAGCACAAAGTATGTTTTATCTGCATTAAACACTTTTGCCGCAAACTTCTGCGCATGCTTTGCCGACCCCTCATGAATGAGCAAATCGCCCAACTTGACGTCAGCATTGCACATATCCGCGCGAAACAAATTCTCGCCAAAGAACTCATAAAAATGCCGTCCGGCAGGATGTTTCTTAAAAAATTCACCATGCTGATGGCCTGGGCAGGCAAAGGTACTGTTACCCATTTCGACATACTGCGTCAGCGTGTCATAAAATGGTGGCAACAGATCGTCCTCATAACGACATGCGGCAGACTCCAGCTCCAGCCAGTCCTGTGCGTTACCGCCAATAACCGCCTCTGCACCCGCAGGCAATTCGACAGTAACCTCTGAGAAAATAAACACCGGTAAATGAAAACCTGTGCGTTTAAGCAACGCGAGGATCCCGCTGCGGCTGTCCGCAACGGTAATGACGACTGCCGCAACATCAGTAAAATCGGTACCGTCCAGTGACACCACCTGACGATGGGTAGACAGACAAGAGACCAGTTCACCACTGGCGGCAATTTTCATTGATTTCATAAGCGCAAAAACCCGTTTCGGGAAAGTCAAAGTCCCGGACAATGCCACACGGCGTTATCCCACGAAATGTTTGGTCAAACTGGTTACCAGCCCCGACCGCCAGACATCAGTAAAAGCAGATAGCCTCTGATCTTACTGTTATCCTGCAGTGAGCGTACGCCGCCGTCACCGCATGGAGGGAGAATGAGGATGTGTCGTAGAAAGGGGAGAACGTCGCGCAAAAAGGCGATGTTGAAGGTGATGTAGGGGGAATTGATTCATCCCAGGCAACCCCATTCAGACAGGAGAAAATTCGCGCAATCATGGCACCTTTCACTACCAGGCGCAAGACAAAATCCTATGCATATCCCCACAGATAAACAAGCATTTTGCCGGACAATAGCGTCATAATAATGCAATCTGAAAACATAAATATACCCCGAAAATTGCCTTCGTCATCAAGACGATAACGGGTATGCAGGAGCTCATGTGGTAATCGGACCTTTTATTAATGCCAGCGCTATTTTACTTGGTGGCGTTCTCGGCACGCTGCTCAGCCAGCATTTACCCGAACGCATTCGGGTCTCAATGACCTCTATTTTCGGACTGGCTTCTCTGGGTATTGGTATCTTGCTGGTAATCAAATGCGCCAACCTGCCGGTTATGGTGCTGGCAACGCTGGTCGGCGCACTGATTGGCGAGCTTTGCCATCTGGAAAAAGGGATTAATGCGGCGGTCGCCAAAGCGCAGCAGCTTTTCTCAAAGTCAGATGCCAATGCAACGCACGAATCGTTTATTCAAAGCTTTGTCGCCATCATTGTGCTGTTTTGTGCCAGCGGCACCGGGATCTTTGGGGCGATACATGAAGGAATGACCGGCGATCCGAATATTTTAATCGCGAAGTCGTTTCTCGATTTCTTCACCGCTATCATCTTCGCCTGTTCGCTGGGGATTGCGGTATCCGCCATTTGTGTGCCGATGCTGGCAATCCAGTTGACGCTCGCCGCCTGCGCCGCGCTGATCTTGCCTTTGACGACGCCTGCCATGATGGCTGACTTTAGCGCCGTAGGTGGCTTGCTGTTGCTGGCAACCGGCTTGCGTATCTGCGGAATTAAAATGTTTGCCGTCGTGAATATGCTACCTGCCCTGCTATTGGCCATGCCGCTTTCCGCCGCGTGGACGGCATTTTTTGCCTGAGAATGCGTGCAATACCAGCAATGTGGTGATAGATTGTGCAGTCTGCATTGATTTGAAGAAATTTCGTTGACGAAAAGAAGCGAATCGGTTTTAATGCGCCTCGTTGCCCGGATAGCTCAGTCGGTAGAGCAGGGGATTGAAAATCCCCGTGTCCTTGGTTCGATTCCGAGTCCGGGCACCACTTTTTTGTTTTTATGCTTCTCTATGAATCCCATCGTGCATTAAATTCAATAGGTTAGCGTTAAAATCTTTCCAGATACGTATCTGTTTATCTCTAGGCATCCGGAAAATTTGGGGTCAGATTGCGAGTCATTCAGTTCGATGAATGGAGAGCCCCTCAAATGGCCCTGAATGACAGCAAAATCCGCGCTGCGAAACCCCTCGCAAAATCCTACAAACTCACCGACTCACAAGGTCTGTACCTCACGATATCCGCCAGCGGCTCTAAGCTATGGTATTTCCGCTACCGTTTTGAAGGTAAGGAAAATCGTCTGGCCTTTGGCCCCTACCCACAGGTTACGCGGCAGAAGCCCGCGAAAAGCGCGATGCGGCGCGTAAGCTGCTGATATCCGGTATTTGCCCTTCTCAGCCGCGTAAAGCAGAAAAAGCAGCAGTAGATGAATCCCGCACGTTTAAATTTATCGCCACTGCGTGGCACACCAGTTGCCTTAAGTTCTGGTCGGAAAGCCACGCGAACAAGATCCTGACCAGCCTTAAACGGAGTTTAACTCGGCAGATCGCTTCT
Organism: Citrobacter sp. wls711; assembly: GCF_005281055.1. Classification (NCBI taxonomy): domain Bacteria; kingdom Pseudomonadati; phylum Pseudomonadota; class Gammaproteobacteria; order Enterobacterales; family Enterobacteriaceae; genus Citrobacter; species Citrobacter sp. wls711. Next base: position 4,138 of record NZ_SZXC01000076.1, read on the forward strand.
ATGAGAAAAATGACCGCCTTGATGAGGTAAAGTCCACAGAGATTATTGCGGAACGCCTGAATTTAAGACTCCAGCCTCAGGGCATCGCTATAACTCCTGAACATCAGTTAAAAGGGAAAAACAGGAGTGATTTCACCGCATCTAAATTGATTGGCGGAAGAAGACGGCTGCTGGTTACGGAAGTCAAAGGCCAGTGGCACAGAGAGTTATATTCTGCCGCTTCAGCCCACTCTATGACCGTTATTCCATTCATCCTGATGCCGAGCAGCAGGGTATCTTTCTTGTCATATGGTTTGGAGAAAACGAAACCGTTGCTGGCCGCAGAACCCACGGAATTAAAACCGCTTAGGAACTTAAAATGAGTATTGAAGCAGTATTACCGGCTGATCTCCGTGGCTTAATTGATGTTTTCGTTTTAGATGTTTCACGACAGAATCACCATCAACGTTAGCAACATAGACCATTAACTAAGTAGACGTTAAAACCATAAAAACAGAGCTTTGACGTCTACTTAAAATCACATTATAGTTATGTGGACACCAAAACCTTATAAACATAGTATTCACGTCCACTTATGAACCGCT
>NZ_SZXC01000071.1:0-42821 GCF_005281055.1 Citrobacter sp. wls711
CAGACCAACGTTTAAGAAAATGCAGATTTGCGCCCTGGCTGGCATCATTCCGGCTTTTGCATGAGGGAAAGTCGATGCAGGTTGGCTATGTGCGCGTATCAACAAATGAACAAAACACCGCATTACAGCGTGATGCGCTGGAACGGTCAGGATGTGAGCTAATATTCGAGGATAAAATCAGCGGTAAATCGACAAACAGACCGGGGTTAAATCGCGCTCTCAGGCAATTAAATTCCGGCGATACTCTCGTTGTCTGGAAGCTCGACAGGCTCGGGCGTAGCATGCGTCATCTTGTCTCGATGACTGAAGAGCTTCGCCAGCGCGGGGTTAATTTCCGAAGCCTGACCGACAGCATTGACACCTCAACGCCAATGGGGCGCTTTTTCTTCCATATCATGGGCGCTCTTGCGGAAATGGAACGCGAGCTAATTGTCGAACGAACCCGCGCCGGTCTGGATGCTGCCAGAGCACAAGGCAGAATCGGAGGTCGAAGGCCGAAGCTGACGCCTGATGAATGGGCTCAGGCTGGCCGGTTGATTGCGGCCGGGGAGTCACGACAGCGTGTCGCACTGATTTTTGACGTGGGTATATCGACGCTGTATAAAAAATTTCCGGCGACAAATCCCGTTGTGTAAGCCACCGGCGAACCCTGACAAATAGCCCCCTGTAAACGTACACCCGACAATATCACTCACCCAAACTAACGGAGTTTAACGGATGAGTGATTTTCATCACGGTGTCGAGGTCGTCGAAATTAACGACGGCACCCGTACAATCTCGACGGTATCAACAGCGGTCGTTGGCATGGTCTGCACGGCCAGCGATGCTGACGCCGGGGCATTCCCGCTCAATGAGCCAGTGCTGATTACCAACCCACAAAGCGCCATCGCAAAAGCCGGTACTAAAGGCACCCTGAAAAAATCCTTACAGCTCATCGCTAACCAGTCAAAACCGGTTGTCGTTGTTGTGCGTGTCGCTGAGGGTACCGGCGACGACGAAGAGGCACAGGCGCAAACCATTTCTAACATCATTGGCACCACGGATGAGAACGGAAAATACACCGGGCTGAAAGCGCTGTTAACGGCGAAAGCGGTCACCGGCGTGAAACCCCGTATTCTCGGTGTGCCGGGTCTCGATACTCAGGAAGTGGCGACCGCGCTTGTCTCCGTGGCTCAGAAACTGCGCGCTTTCGCCTATGTCAGCGCATGGGGCTGTAAAACCATTTCTGACGTCATTGCCTACCGTGAGAATTTCAGCGCGCGCGAACTCATGATTATCTGGCCTGAGTTCCTCGGATGGGATACCACGGCCAGCGCCACAACAACCAGCTACGCGACCGCCATCGCGCTGGGTCTGCGCGCCAAAATTGACAATGACACCGGCTGGCACAAAACCCTGTCAAACGTCGGCGTCAATGAGGTCACCGGCATCAGTGCGTCCGTCTTCTGGGATTTGCAGGAAAAAGGCACCGATGCCGACCTGCTGAATGAGGCCGGTGTTACCACGCTGATTCGTGCCGATGGTTTTCGCTTCTGGGGTAACCGTAATTGCTCAGATGACCCGCTGTTTCAGTTTGAGAACTACACCCGCACGGCACAGGTCATCGCCGACACAATGGCTGAGGGGCATATGTGGGCGAACGATAAGCCCATCACCGCGACACTGATCCGCGACATTATCGATGGCATCAACGCGAAATTCCGCGAGCTGAAAAGCGGCGGTTACATCATCGATGCGACGTGCTGGTTCGACGAAGAGGCCAACAGCAAAGAAACCCTGAAGGCCGGGAAACTGTTTATCGATTATGACTATACGCCAGTGCCGCCACTCGAACACCTGACCTTACGCCAGCGCATCACCGATAAATATCTGGCGAATCTTATCTCGTCCGTCAACAGCAAATAAGGAGCCTGACAAATGGCATTACCGCGCAAGCTCAAACTCATGAACCTGTTTATCGACGGGGTAAGTTATCTCGGCGTCGTGCAGTCCGTCACGTTGCCAAAATTAACCCGCAAACTCGAGAAGTATCGCGGCGGCGGGATGAATGGCTCAGCCTCGGTTGACCTTGGCCTCGATGACGATGCGCTGTCGGCTGAAATCTCGCTCGGCGGTTTTCCTGATGATGCTGTCTGGTCGTTATATGCCGCCACCGGTACGGCCTCCGTGCCGCTACGTTTTGCAGGGTCTTACCAGCGTGATGACACCGGCGAGACCGTGCCGGTTGAGGTTGTTCTCCGTGGCCGTCAGAAAGAAATCGACCTCGGCGAAGCCAAGCAGGGCGAGGACACGGAGTCGAAAATCTCGCTCGAGTGCTCGTACTACAAGCTGACACTCAACGGTAAAGATATGGTCGAAATCGACACCGTGAACCTCGTCGAAATGGTGAACGGTACCGACATGCTCGAGGCACACCGACAGAATATCGGCCTGTAATTATTGTCCCGGTCAGCATGGCTGGCCGGGCATCCTGAAACCTGAATTTAACGAGAAATATCATGGAAAAAACTAACGAAAATATCGTCACTCTGATTAAACCCATCAAGCGCGGTGAGCAGGTTATTACCGACGTCACCCTGTTAAAACCGTGTGCCGGAACCCTTCGCGGCGTCAGCCTGGCATCTGTCGCAAACTCTGACGTCGATGCGCTGATTAAAGTGCTGCCACGCATGACCATGCCATCGCTGACCGAGCAGGAAGCCGCCGCGCTGGAGTTGCCCGACCTGCTGTCGTTTGCCGGTAAGGTGGTCGGTTTTTTGTCACCGAGTTCGGCGGCGTAACCTTCCCGAAAAAACTCTCGGTCGATGACCTGATGGCTGACATAGCGGTAATTTTCCACTGGTCGCCATCAGACCTTTATCCCATGAGCCTGACCGAGCTCGTCAACTGGCGCGAAAAAGCGCTACAGCGAAGCGGAAACACGAATGAGTAATAACCTAAAACTCGAAGTGCTGCTGAAAGCTGTCGACCAGGCGACCCGACCCTTTAAAGCGATCCAGACGGCGAGTAAATCGCTGTCTGGTGATATCCGCATGACTCAGCAATCCCTGCGTGATTTGAATGGTCAGGCATCGAAAATCGACGGTTTTCGTAAAACCAGTGCGCAACTGGCGGTAACCGGTCAGTCGCTGGAAAAAGCAAAACAGGAAGCTGAAGCGCTGGCGGTGCAGTTTAAAAACACGGAGCGGCCAACAGCGGCACAGGCCAGAGTGCTGGAGTCAGCGAAACGCGCGGCTGATGGGTTGCAGACGAAATATAACAGCCTCACGCAGTCTGTTAAGCGGCAACAGGCGGAGCTCGGTAAAGCGGGGATTAATACCCGCAACCTGACGAATGATGAAAACCGTCTGAAAAATAATATCAGCGAAACGACAGCACAGCTTAACCGCCAGCGTGAGGCACTGGCGCGCGTCAGCGCGCAACAGGCGAAACTGAGTGCGGTTAAATCCCGCTACGAATCCGGGCAAAAGCTCGCTGCCGGTGCGCGTAATGTCGGTGTGGCCGGTGTTGGTGTAGCGACCGCCGGTGTGGTCGCCGGTGGTGCTGTGCTCAAACCCGGCTTTGATTTTTCGCTGAAGAACTCAGAGCTTCAGGCTGTACTCGGTCTCGATAAAGAATCGCCCGAAATGAAAGCGTTAAAGGGGCAAGCCAGAACGCTGGGCGATAATACGGCTGCATCTGCTGATGACGCCGCAGCGGCACAAATTATCGTGGCAAAATCCGGCGCGGATAAAGACGGTATTCTTGCGCAAACGCCCGCCATTCTGAATATGTCGCTCGCGAATAAAGAAACGATGGAGGATAACGCAAAGTTACTCATCGGTACGAAATCCGCTTTCGGTCTCGCGGATGACAAGGCAACGCATATTGCCGATGTGATCTCGATGACCATGAATAAATCACAGGCTACGTTTGCCGGTCTGAGTGACTCACTGACTTATGTCGCGCCGGTCGCAAAAAATGCGGGTGTGAGTCTGGAAGAAACCGCCGCGATGATTGGCGCGCTTCATGACAACAATATCACCGGCTCGATGGCCGGTACCGGTAGCCGTGCCGTGTTAAGTCGATTACAGGCACCAACCGGCAAGGCATATGACGCGATTAAAGAGCTGGGCGTCAAAACGATGGACAACAAGGGCAATACCCGCCCGATTTTCTCCATCCTCAAAGAAATGCAGGCCAGCTTTGAGAAAAATAATCTCGGTACCGGACAGCGCTCAGAGTACATGAAGGCGATTTTCGGTGAAGAGGCCAGCTCATCGGCCAGTGTCCTGATGGCCGCAGCGGCCAGCGGGAAACTGGATAACCTGACCCGTCTGATTAAAAGCTCTGACGGTAAAACTGAAGAGCTGGTCAAGGTCATGCAGGACAATCTCGGCGGCGACTTTAAAGAATTTCAGTCAGCCTATGAGGCGGTCGGGACTGACCTTTATGACCAGCAAGAGGAGTCGCTCCGCAAGCTCACCCAGACGGCCACAAAATACGTGTTGCAGCTCGATGGCTGGATACAAAAAAATAAAGGACTTGCTCAGACTATCGGCCTTATCGCCGGTGGTGCGCTTGGCCTCATTGCGGTGATTGGCGGTATCGGTCTGATTGCATGGCCGGTCATCGCCGGGATTAACGCCATTATCGCGGCGGCTGGCCTGCTCGGTGCGGTCTTTACGACAATCAGCGGCGGGGTTGTCGCCGCTATCGGTGCTATTACGTGGCCGGTTGTGGCCGTTGCGGCGGCGGTTGTTGCTGGCGCGCTGCTGATTCGCAAATACTGGGAGCCTGTCAGCGCTTTTTTCGGTGGTGTTATCGAGGGGCTGATGAGCGCCTTTGCGCCGGTCGGGGAAATGTTCGCGCCGCTGGCACCCATCTTTGGCGGCCTCGGAGAGAAACTTCGCGGTATCTGGCAGTGGTTTAAAGACCTGATAGCGCCGGTAAAAGCGACTCAGGACACATTAAACAGTTGCCGTAATGTTGGTGTCATGTTCGGTCAGGCACTGGCTGATGCTTTGTTGATGCCGCTTAACGCCTTTAACAAGCTGCGAAGCGGGATTGACTGGGTGCTCGAAAAGCTCGGGGTTATCAACAAAGAATCCAGCTCGCTTGACCAGACCGCGGCGAAAGCCAGTGCGGCGACGCAGAACGGTTACAGCCCGGCTATCAGCTCTTACAACAGCTATCAGCCGGTCACGGCACCTGCCGGTAAAACCTACATCGACCAGAGTCGGCCAACCTATCAAATCAACGTGCCGGGAAACGGTATGCCGGGCGGTCGGTTAGGTAATGATTTACAGGATGCCTTAGAAAAATATGAGCGTGAGAAACGCGCCAAAGCCCGCGCAAGCATGATGCATGACTAAGGAGACCGATTATGATGCTGGCACTAGGTATGTTTGTTTTTATGCGCCAGACGTTGCCCTATCAGAGTATGCAGCGCAGCGCGGATTATAGCTGGACGTCAAACTCCCGCGTCGGGAAGCGTGACGCATTTCAGTATCTCGGTGAAGGGGAGGACAAAATTACCCTGAGCGGTGACCTGTATCCTGAGCTGACCGGCGGCAAGTTTTCGATGCTGACGCTTTATGCGATGGCCGAGCAGGGGCGAGCATGGCCGCTTATTTCTGGCTCAGGCTGGATTTACGGGATGTTTATTGTCAGCAATGTCTCGGAGACTGGCACGGTATTTTTTGAGGACGGGTCCCCCCGAAAAATCAGCTTCACTCTGTCACTGACCCGTGTCGATGAATCGCTCGCGGCGGTCTATGGCGATATCGGAAAACAGGCCGAAAGTCTGGTCGGTAAAGCTGGCGATCTGATGTCTAAGGTGGGGGCTTAATCATGCTGGATATTATCACCGGCGCGGGGGCCACACTGACGCCCGATTTTATGCTGACACTGGAAAGCAAAGATATTACCGGCAATATCAGCGACCGGCTGATTAATCTCTCGATGACGGATAACCGGGGCTTTGAAGCTGACCAGCTCGACATTGAACTCGATGATTCTGACGGACTTGTCGCGCTGCCGATTCGTGGAGCAGTGTTGTCGCTGTACCTCGGCTGGAAAGGTTTCGCACTCGTTGGTAAGGGGCGATTTACCGTCGATGAGGTGGAGCACCGGGGGGCGCCAGATACGGTGACCATTCGCGCCCGTAGCGCTGATTTTCGCGGAACGCTCAATTCACGCCGCGAGGAATCATGGCACGACACCACACTCGGCGCTATCGTCAGCGCGATAGCCGCCCGTAATAAATTAACGGCCAGCGTCGCGGATTCTCTTGCCGGGATAAAAATTCCGCATATCGACCAGTCGCAGGAATCCGACGCTGTTTTCCTGACTCGCCTAGCGGAACGCAACGGCGGCGCGGTATCGGTCAAAGCGGGTAAATTGCTGATGCTTAAAGCGGGAAGTGGTACGACGGCCAGCGGAAAAGCTATCCCTCAGATTACTATCCAGCGCAGTGACGGCGACCGGCATCAGTTTGCTATTGCTGACCGTGGTGCTTACACCGGCGTAACGGCTAAATGGCTGCACACCAAAGACCCAAAACCGGCGAAGCAAAAGCAATCGCTGAAGCTGAAGCGCAAGCCCAAAGAGCAACACCTCCGGGCACTACAGCACCCGAAAGCAAAAGTCGTGGGCAGTAAAACCGCAGCGAAAAAGAAGAAAGAGCAGGAAGCCCGCGAGGGTGAATATATGGCCGGTGAGGCTGACAACGTTTTCGCACTGACGACCATTTACGCGACAAAGGCGCAAGCGATGCGAGCGGCTCAGGCGAAGTGGGATAAATTGCAGCGTGGCGTTGCGGAGTTCTCAATCATGCTGGCAACCGGTCGGGAAGATATTTATCCCGAAATGCCGGTCAGGGTCTCAGGCTTTAAGAGCGTCATAGATGACCAGTCATGGATAATCAGTAAGGTGACCCATAACCTCGGCGGGAATGGCTTCACGACGTCTGTAGAGCTCGAGGTAATGCTCTCTGATGTGGAGTATGAAACGGATAGTGATACGTCAGAAATTGATGATAACTGATTGTTTTATAAGTATTAAGTGGTTAAAATTAGGTCATTAAGTCCAGCCGGTGAGGTGAAAAAATGTTTCATTGTCCGTTATGCCATACAGCCGCTCACGCGCGCACCAGTCGTTACTTTACTGATACCACCAAAGAGCGCTATCACCAGTGCACTAATATTAATTGTAGCTGCACGTTTGTAACGACTGAAACGGTCGAGCGATACATCGTCAAGCCGGGTGAAGTGGTACCGGCATTACCTCATCCGATGCAAAACGGCCAGCAATCAATACCTTGGATGTAGAAAAAGAAAGCCCCGCAAATGCGGGGCTTTTTTGTCGATGTGGTCAATTCGTGGACGTGACCAGAAATAAATCCTTTTATTTCATTTGGTTATCTACAGAAAAATGTCACCAATAACTGACATTGCGGTGTATCTCCAGATGTGCCCCATTCGGGGCCAGAGTGAGTGCACAGTTATTAACTGTGTCGAGTCTGTTTTGGCAGTCATCCATAAGTATAGATAGCTGACGAAAGAGACTTAGTTGCTAAAAAGGCCCCACTTACGTGGAGCCTTTATTGTACGACATTTAACGCGTGATTTCAGTCAAAACCAATTACATGGTCTGAGTGAAAGTACGAGTAATAACATCCTGCTGCTGTTCTTTAGTCAGGGAGTTAAAACGTACTGCATAACCCGATACACGGATGGTCAGCTGAGGATATTTCTCAGGATGTTCCATCGCGTCCAGCAGCATTTCACGGTTCATGACGTTCACGTTCAGGTGCTGACCACCTTCGATGGACGCTTCGTGATGGAAGTAACCGTCCATCAGGCCTGCCAGGTTAGTCTTACGAACTTCGTCGTCTTTACCCAGTGCGTTCGGAACGATAGAGAAGGTGTAAGAGATACCATCTTTAGCGTAAGCAAACGGCAGTTTAGCAACGGAGGTCAGAGAGGCAACAGCACCTTTCTGGTCACGGCCGTGCATTGGGTTAGCACCCGGTCCGAACGGTGCGCCAGCACGACGACCATCTGGGGTGTTACCCGTTTTCTTACCATATACAACGTTAGAGGTGATGGTCAGAACAGACTGAGTCGGGATAGCGTTACGGTAAGTAGTCAGTTTCTGAATTTTCTTCATGAAACGTTCTACCAGGTCAACCGCCATGTCATCAACGCGAGAGTCGTTGTTACCAAACTGCGGGTATTCGCCTTCGATTTCGAAGTCGATAGCCAGGCCGTCTTCGTCACGAATCGGTTTAACTTTCGCATATTTGATTGCAGACAGGGAGTCAGCAGCAACGGACAGACCTGCGATACCACACGCCATGGTGCGAACAACGTCACGGTCGTGCAGCGCCATCAGAGCGGCTTCGTAGCTGTACTTGTCGTGCATGTAGTGGATGACGTTCAGTGCGGTGACGTACTGTTTAGCCAGCCAGTCCATAAAGTGATCCATACGTTCCATCACTTCGTCGAAGTTCAGAACGTCACTTTTGATTGGTTCAGATTTCGGACCAACCTGGATTTTCAGTTTTTCATCAACGCCGCCGTTGATTGCGTACAGCATGGTTTTCGCCAGGTTTGCACGCGCACCGAAGAACTGCATTTGTTTACCAACAACCATCGGGCTTACGCAGCAAGCGATAGCGTAATCGTCGTTGTTGAAGTCCGGACGCATCAGGTCATCGTTCTCATACTGCAGAGAAGAGGTATCGATAGACACTTTAGCGGCGAATTTCTTGAAGTTCAGAGGCAGTTTTTCAGACCACAGAACGGTGATGTTCGGCTCCGGAGAAGGACCCATGGTGTACAGGGTGTTCAGGAAGCGGAAGCTGTTTTTGGTAACCAGAGTACGGCCGTCAACGCCCATACCGCCGATTGATTCAGTTGCCCAAATCGGGTCACCGGAGAACAGTTCATCATATTCAGGCGTACGCAGGAAACGAACCATACGCAGTTTCATGACCAGGTGGTCAATCATTTCCTGAGCGTCTTGCTCAGTGATTTTGCCTGCTTTGATATCACGTTCGATGTATGCATCCAGGAAGGTGGATACACGACCGAAGGACATTGCTGCACCGTTCTGAGACTTAACAGCGGCCAGGTAGCCGAAGTAGGTCCACTGGATAGCTTCCTGAGCGTTGGTAGCCGGACCAGAGATATCGCAGCCATATTTAGCCGCCATTTCTTTGATCTGACCCAGTGCGCGGTGCTGTTCAGCAATTTCTTCACGCAGACGGATAGTTGCTTCCAGGTTTACGCCATTTTCCAGATCGGACTGCAGAGAGACGAACTGAGCGTACTTGTCTTTCATCAGGTAGTCGATACCGTACAGCGCAATGCGACGGTAGTCACCGATGATACGGCCACGGCCATACGCATCTGGCAGACCAGTCAGAATACCGGATTTACGGCAGTTCAGAATGTCTTTGGTATAAACATCGAATACGCCCTGGTTGTGGGTTTTGCGGTATTCGGTGAAGATTTTTTTCAGCATCGGGTCCAGTTCGCGATTGTACGCTTTGCAGGAACCTTCAACCATTTTGATGCCGCCAAACGGAATGATCGCACGTTTCAGTGGAGCTTCAGTCTGCAGACCAACGATTTTCTCAAGCTGCTTGTTGATGTAGCCAGCATCGTGAGAAGTGATGGTAGAAGCAACGGAGGTGTCAAAGTCAACAGGCGCGTGAGTACGGTTTTCCTGTTTAACGCCTTCCATCACGCTGTCCCACAGCTTGGTGGTCGCGTCAGTTGCGCCAGCCAGGAAGGACTCGTCACCCTCATACGGAGTGTAGTTTTTCTGAATGAAGTCACGGACGTTTACTTCATTCTGCCAATCACCTTTGGTAAAACCTTCCCAGGCTGTGGCTAACTTTTCATTAAGCTCGGACATGTAACACCTACCTTCTTAAGTGGATTTTTTATTTACTACGTGTAATGGGCATCAACAAATTAGTGATGATCGTTACCACGTAGGTAAATGACCCAGTATGTCAACCCGACTAACAAACCGCCGCCGATAATGTTACCGATCGTAACCGGAATCAGGTTATCGGTGATGAAATTCATCACGGTCAGGTGTGAAAAATTCTCCGGAGAAGAACCGACAGCGGTCCAGAATTCCGGTGTGGCGAAATCGCGTATTACGATACCCATAGGGATCATAAACATGTTTGCGATACTGTGCTCAAAACCGCTGGCAACAAACATTGCGACCGGCAATACCATGATAAACGCTTTGTCCATCAGGCTACGGCCTGAGTAGCTCATCCATACGGCCAGGCACACCATCAGGTTTGCCAGAATACCGAGGCTGACGGCTTCAACAAAGGTGTGATGCACTTTGTGATCGGCGGTTTGCAGGACATTTAGCCCCCATGCGCCGTTAGCGGTCATATATTCGCCGGAAAGCCACATCAGTAGCACAAAGAGCAAGCAACCTACCAGGTTGCCAACATAAACGTTGAGCCAGTTTTTTGCCAGTTGGCCCCAGGTAATACGTCCACTGGCCTTAGCGACGACAATCAGTACGGTTGAAGTAAAGAGGTCAGCGCCGCAGACAACACAAAGAATCAGTCCCAGGGAAAAGCAGATACCACCGATCAACTTGGCCATACCGAAAGGCATTGTTCCAGTACCGGTCGTGGCGGTGATATAGAAAACAAAGGCAATTGAAATGAACACACCGGCAGTAATTGCCAGATAGAACGTCTTAAGCGGATGTTTCGTTGCTTTATAGACGCCTGCTTCTTCGGCAACTTTGGCCATAGCAGCAGGAAGTATAAGATCAAAAGGGTTGTCAGCTTTCACACTAACTCTCTCTTTATTAAGTCGGCGACGAGATACTAACAAAGCATTATAGATGAGAATTTGATATAGATCATATCTCGCCTGGCTTATAGGCCCGCAAGACGCATGGTTTTTATGCGATTACGGAGTAACTTTTTGATTGTTATAGTAAAAATAAATTTTAAAAATTATAAAGTGAGTTGAATTTTTTCCTTTCGCCTCCCGTTGAGCGGTTAATTAAAATGGAGTAATTGAGATGAAATGCAACACTATCAAGCTATTTTTTTTAATATCAACTACTAATTTTTAACCTTGTTTTTACATTTATTTTTGATTAAGCAAAAATAAAAAAAACGGGGCACAAAATGCGCCCCGTAATATAGCGTAGTCAATTGTTGAAGCCTACTCAGAGCAGGCTAATTGCCATTATTTTGACCAGTATGCTGCTTTTGCGCGCTGCAGTTTTTCATAGGCTTTCAGCAGAGACTGATGCGCCGGGAAAGCCTGCAGATCGCTGTCGACGGACTGGAGGCCATAAAACGGCGCTTCTCCGCTTAATGCAGCACTCGCCGCTTCAACCGCATCGGCACCGTACATACGGACAAAAGCGTTCAGATACTGCAGCGGCTGGCGATCGTCTTCCTGCGACAACAGCAGCAGCGTTTGCAGGCAACGGTAGTAGTTGGCGCGTTCGGCGCTAAAGACCGATGCGTTAAACTCCATTGTCCATTCGGTCCAAATCAGTGCCTGCTCCAGGTCACCGCCGGCCAGTGCCAGCATCACTTTCAGCTCACCAATACGCAGCGTAGACCAGCCGTTGTCTGGACCTGTTGCCAGACCCAGCAGCTCACGTACGCGGGTAAAGTCGTCAAAACCTTCTTCATCCAGTTGTTCGAGCAGGCTGAGATAGTCTTCTTTATCCCACTCGCTGCCCGGCAGAGAAAGAATGGTTTCACGCAGATGTGTGCCCATACCGTTGTTCGCTAACCACAGATCTTCAGCCGGATAAATATCGGACATCCCCGGAACGATGATGCGGCAGGCGTACACGCCCAGATGCTCGTAATCAGCGATATACACTTCTTTATCTTCTGTTTTGAAGATAGCCATCAGGGTGGCGAACTCTTCTTCCGTGGTGCCGGAGAAATTCCAGTCAACGAACGGATAATCGGCATCTTGTTTGAACAAATCCCAGGAGATCAGGCCGCTGGAATCGATGAAGTGGGTTTCGAGGTTGGTATGCTCAGCCACTTCTTCATCATCAAAGGTCGGGGGCATAAAGACATCAAGATCTTTCAGACCGCGGCCCTGCAACAGTTCAGTGACGGTACGCTCCAGTGCCACGCCGAAGTCCGGGTGGGCGCCAAATGACGCAAAGCAGGTCCCGTTAGCCGGGTTAAACAGTACTACGCAGATAACCGGGTATTTGCCGCCCAGCGAGCCGTCATAGGCGAAAATTGGGAACCCTTCGGCTTCCAGTTTGGCGATGGACTCGACCACAGCCGGGTAACGCGCCAGCACGTCGGCTGGGATTTCCGGCAGACTGATGCTTTCTGCGATAATGCGGTTCTTCACATAACGTTCAAAGACTTCAGACAGCCCCTGAACGCGTGCTTCATTTGGGGTGTTACCGGCAGACATTCCGTTGGAAACGTACAGGTTGCCAATGATATTCATCGGAATGTACACGGTTTGGTTATCAGACTGGCGGGTAAACGGCAGACCGCAAACGCCGCGTTCTTCATTGCCTGACTGCAGGTCGATCAGCATGCTGCCGGTCAGTTCATTTTCCGGATCGTAGAACGCGCGCAGACGGGCATCCAACAGACCTTCTGGAACGTCATCCTCTTCGGTTAACGGGAACCATTTTTCGTTCGGATAATGCACGAATGGACCGTTAGCGACAGTTTCACCCAGCCAGAAATCGGCAAAAAAGTAGTTGGTGGACAGACGCTCAAAATATTCGCCCAGCGCGGAAGCCAGCGCCGCTTTTTTCGTCGCGCCTTTACCGTTGGTGAAACACAGTGCGCACTCTTTATCGCGAATATGCACAGACCAAACGTTAGGAACGGGGTTTAACCATGAGGCTTCTTCAATCTGGAAACCAAGGTCGAGTAATTTTTGCTGGAAGCGGGCGATGGAATCTTCCAGCGCGGCATCTTTGCCGGGAATAAATGTTTGCGTCATGAAAATCACTTTTGTCGTACGGAAAGCGCGCAATGATACGGGTTTTATATGAATGGCGCTATCGCCGCCACTGCGGTGACGCAAATAAAAGCGTTGACTATGCTTTCACACGATAACCCACGTTAAGAGTACAAAATGAAAGCATTCGATTTACACCGTATGGCGCTGGATAAAGTGCCCATGGAGTTTCTGGGTGAAGTGGCGCTGCGCAGTTTTTATACCTTTATATTGGTTTTTCTGTTTTTAAAGCTCACGGGGCGGCGTGGTGTACGCCAGATGTCGCTTTTTGAAGTGTTGATTATCCTGACGCTGGGGTCGGCAGCGGGGGATGTGGCGTTTTATGACGATGTTCCGCTGCTACCGGTGCTGGTGGTATTCATTACCCTGGCGCTGCTGTATCGCTTAGTGATGTGGCTGATGGCACACAGTGAAAAGCTGGAGGATCTGCTGGAGGGTAAACCGCTGGTGATCATCGAAGACGGCGAACTGTCATGGTCGAAGCTCAATAATGCCAATATGACGGAATTCGAGTTTTTTATGGAATTGCGGTTGAACGGTGTGGAGCAATTAGGGCAGGTGAAGCTCGCTATTCTGGAGACAAACGGGCAAATCAGCGTCTATTTCTTTGCCGATGAAGACGTCAAACCCGGTCTCAGCATTCTGCCTAAACACTGTACGCAACGCTTTAAGGTGGTACCGGCGGCAGGGGATTATGCCTGCGTACGCTGTAGTGAAGTTATTCACATGCGCGCTGGGGATCATCAATTATGTCCGCGCTGTGCAAATCCAGAATGGACGAAGGCCAGTCGGGCAAAACGGGTCACCTGACAGCGAAAATATCGGTTTTGAGCCGTCAATCCGATAGATTCTGTTGTGTGACGAATGACACATTTTTCCCCTGACCCGTATTACCCATTGCGGCGCGTGTCGCTGAATGATAAAACCGATATCCACAGGAAAAACATATACCCAATGTCTGTCACAGGAATTATTGCCAACGACAGGATGTTGACCGGATAACAACACAACGTGGTGAGGGGAAATGACTCAGGTCTTCAATTTTAGTTCAGGCCCGGCAATGCTACCGGCGGACGTACTTAAACTGGCTCAACAGGATCTCCGCGACTGGAATGGTCTTGGCACGTCGGTGATGGAAATTAGCCACCGTGGCAAAGAGTTTATCCAGGTCGCAGAGGAAGCAGAGCAGGATTTTCGCGATCTCCTCAGCATTCCCTCCAACTACAAAGTGTTGTTCTGCCATGGCGGCGGTCGCGGTCAGTTCGCCGGGATCCCGCTCAATATTTTGGGCGATAAGACCACGGCAGATTACGTCGATGCCGGTTATTGGGCAGCCAGCGCCATTAAAGAAGCGAAGAAATACTGCACACCAAACGTGATTGATGCCAAAGTCACCGTTGACGGCCTGCGGGCGGTCACGCCAATGAGTGAATGGCAGCTTTCTGACAACGCGGCTTATCTGCACTATTGCCCGAACGAAACCATTGATGGTATTGCAATCGATGAGACGCCGAATTTTGCCAGTAACGTTGTGGTGACCGCTGACCTGTCTTCCACCATCTTGTCTGGGCCGCTTGATGTTAGCCGCTATGGCGTAATCTACGCCGGCGCGCAGAAAAACATCGGCCCAGCGGGGCTGACGATCGTCATCGTACGTGAAGATTTACTCGGCAAAGCGCACGTGTCCTGCCCGTCGATCCTCGATTACACCGTCCTGAACGACAATGACTCGATGTTTAACACGCCGCCGACATTTGCCTGGTACCTCTCTGGTCTGGTCTTTAAGTGGCTGAAAGCGCAAGGTGGCGTCAGCGCAATGGACAAAATTAACCAGCAAAAAGCGGAACTGTTGTACGGCGTCATTGATAACAGTGACTTCTATCGTAACGACGTTGCGAAGTCTAACCGCTCGCGCATGAACGTTCCTTTCCAGTTGGCTGACAGCTCACTGGATAAACTGTTCCTGGAAGAGTCTTTTGCTGCCGGTCTGCATGCGCTGAAAGGGCATCGTGTGGTCGGTGGGATGCGCGCGTCTATCTACAATGCAATGCCGCTTGAAGGCGTGAAAGCGTTGACCGATTTCATGATCGATTTCGAGCGTCGCCGCGGCTAGTCTGCTGCTATTTTTCATCCCCACAGCCAGCCTGTGGGGTTTTTATATCTGTTTTTGAGAGTTAAGTTTCATGGAATCCCTGACGTTACAACCCATTGCGCGGGTAGATGGCACCATCAATCTGCCTGGTTCTAAAAGTGTTTCTAACCGCGCTTTGCTGCTGGCTGCATTAGCAAATGGCACCACTGTCCTGACCAACCTGCTGGACAGTGATGATGTCCGCCATATGCTTAACGCGCTGAATGCGTTAGGGATTAGCTATACCCTTTCTGCCGATCGTACCCGCTGCGAAATCATCGGTAACGGCGGCGCGTTACAGGCCGAAGGTGCAGTCGAACTGTTTCTTGGCAACGCCGGCACCGCGATGCGTCCGCTGGCGGCTGCGCTGTGTCTGGGGCACAACGATATTGTGCTGACGGGTGAACCGCGTATGAAAGAGCGCCCGATTGGCCATCTGGTCGACGCGCTACACCAGGGGGGGGCAAACATTGATTACCTGGAGCAGGAAAACTATCCGCCTTTACGACTGCGTGGTGGTTTTATCGGTGGCCAGGTTGACGTGGACGGCAGCGTGTCCAGCCAGTTCCTCACCGCGCTGCTGATGACCGCGCCGCTGGCGCCGCAGGATACGACGATCGCAATTAAAGGCGAGCTAGTATCAAAACCTTACATCGATATTACGCTAAACCTGATGAAAACCTTTGGCGTTGAGATTGAGAACCAGAACTACCAACATTTTGTTGTCAAAGGTGGACAGCAGTACCAGTCCCCTGGCGCATACCTGGTGGAAGGGGATGCGTCATCGGCCTCGTATTTCCTTGCAGCCGGAGCGATTAAAGGCGGTACGGTGAAAGTCACCGGGATTGGCCGCAACAGCATGCAGGGCGATATTCGCTTTGCCGATGTGCTAGAAAAAATGGGTGCGACCGTGACGTGGGGAGATGACTTCATTGCCTGTACGCACGGGGAATTACACGCCATTGATATGGATATGAACCACATTCCGGATGCGGCGATGACGATTGCTACCGCGGCGCTGTTTGCGAAAGGCACCACGACTCTTCGCAACATCTACAACTGGCGAGTCAAAGAGACCGACCGTTTGTTTGCGATGGCGACGGAGCTGCGTAAAGTGGGCGCTGAAGTGGAAGAGGGGCATGATTTTATCCGTATCACGCCACCTGCTACGTTAACATTTGCTGATATTGCGACCTATAACGATCACCGCATGGCGATGTGTTTCTCGCTGGTGGCACTGTCTGACACGCCAGTCACTATTCTGGACCCTAAATGCACGGCCAAAACCTTCCCGGATTATTTCGAACAGTTGGCACGTATTAGTACACCTGCCTGATTTGATGGCCGCACTACCACGTGCGGCACATTCTGACATCCTCGATTGCCCATTTATTCTACACTCAGCTTCAATGATTCTGTATTTTTCACACAAAGATAACGATCGTTGACGTTGGCGCGTATAATGCGCGGCGTTTACGTTAACGTATGCCTGTTTAAGGAGAAAAAGATGACGGCAATTGCCCCGGTTATTACCATTGATGGCCCAAGCGGTGCAGGTAAAGGCACCTTGTGCAAAGCAATGGCGGAAGCATTGCAGTGGCATCTGTTAGATTCTGGCGCGATTTATCGTGTACTGGCGCTTGCGGCGTTACATCACCATGTTGATGTCGCCTCTGAAGATGCGCTGGTCCCGCTGGCGTCACATCTGGATGTGCGTTTTATCTCAACAGACGGCAATCTGGAAGTTATCCTGGAAGGTGAAGATGTTAGCGGTGAAATCCGCACTCAGGAAGTGGCAAACGCCGCCTCTCAGGTTGCTGCGTTTCCCCGTGTGCGCGAAGCGCTGTTGCGTCGTCAACGCGCGTTCCGTGAAGCGCCGGGATTAATCGCTGACGGACGCGACATGGGGACCGTGGTATTCCCTGACGCGCCGGTGAAAATTTTTCTGGACGCTTCCTCGCAAGAACGTGCGCATCGACGTATGCTACAGTTGCAGGAGAAGGGCTTTAGTGTTAACTTTGAACGCCTTTTGGCCGAGATCGAAGAACGCGACGACCGCGATCGAAACCGTGCGGTAGCGCCGTTAGTTCCTGCTGCTGATGCCTTAGTTTTGGATTCAACCCGATTAAGCATTGAGCAAGTGATTGAAAAAGCGTTACAATACGCGCGCCAAAAACTGGCACTCGCTTAAGTGCGACCGAATTTGCAGTACCCCCGTAGCAATGGAGTGTTAGCGGGTATGTTAAACAACCCCATCCGGCATGGAGCCAGGTGGACGTTAAATATGAAACCTGAAGATTAAACATGACAGAATCTTTTGCTCAACTATTTGAAGAATCCTTAAAAACAATTGAAACCCGTCCGGGTTCCATCGTTCGTGGTGTTGTTGTTGCTATCGACAAAGATATCGTACTGGTTGACGCCGGTCTGAAATCTGAGTCTGCCATTCCGGCAGAGCAGTTCAAAAACGCCCAGGGCGAGTTGGAAATCCAGGTTGGTGACGAAGTTGACGTTGCTCTGGATGCAGTAGAAGACGGCTTCGGTGAAACTCTGCTGTCCCGTGAAAAAGCTAAACGTCACGAAGCTTGGATCACGCTGGAAAAAGCTTACGAAGAAGCTGCGACCGTTACTGGTGTTATCAATGGCAAAGTCAAGGGTGGCTTCACTGTTGAGCTGAATGGTATTCGCGCGTTCCTGCCGGGTTCCCTGGTAGACGTTCGTCCGGTCCGCGACACGCTGCACCTGGAAGGCAAAGAGCTTGAATTCAAAGTAATCAAGCTGGATCAGAAACGTAACAACGTTGTTGTTTCCCGTCGTGCCGTTATCGAATCCGAAAACAGCGCAGAACGCGATCAGCTGCTGGAAAACCTGCAGGAAGGCATGGAAGTTAAAGGTATCGTTAAGAACCTCACTGACTACGGTGCATTCGTTGATCTGGGTGGCGTTGACGGCCTGCTGCACATCACCGACATGGCATGGAAACGCGTTAAGCATCCGAGCGAAATCGTAAACGTTGGCGACGAAATCACTGTTAAAGTGCTGAAGTTCGACCGCGAGCGTACTCGTGTATCTCTGGGCCTGAAACAGCTGGGCGAAGATCCATGGGTAGCTATCGCTAAGCGTTATCCGGAAGGTACCAAACTGACTGGTCGCGTGACCAACCTGACCGACTACGGCTGCTTCGTTGAAATCGAAGAAGGCGTTGAAGGCCTGGTTCACGTTTCCGAAATGGATTGGACCAACAAAAACATCCACCCGTCCAAAGTTGTTAACGTTGGCGACGTAGTGGAAGTTATGGTTCTGGATATCGACGAAGAACGTCGTCGTATCTCCCTGGGTCTGAAGCAGTGCAAAAACAACCCATGGCAGCAGTTCGCGGAAACCCACAACAAGGGTGACCGTGTTGAAGGTAAAATCAAGTCTATCACTGACTTCGGTATCTTCATCGGCCTGGACGGCGGCATCGACGGCCTGGTTCACCTGTCTGATATCTCCTGGAACGTTGCAGGCGAAGAAGCAGTTCGTGAATACAAAAAAGGCGACGAAATCGCAGCAGTTGTTCTGCAGGTTGACGCAGAACGTGAGCGTATCTCTCTGGGCGTTAAACAGCTCGCAGAAGATCCGTTCAACAACTGGGTTGCACTGAACAAGAAAGGCGCAATCGTAAACGGTAAAGTGACTGCAGTTGACGCTAAAGGCGCAACCGTAGAACTGGCTGACGGCGTTGAAGGTTACCTGCGCGCTTCTGAAGCTTCACGTGACCGCGTTGAAGATGCAACTCTGGTTCTGAGCGTAGGCGACGACGTTGAAGCTAAATTCACCGGCGTTGATCGTAAGAACCGTGCAATCAGCCTGTCTGTTCGTGCTAAAGACGAAGCTGATGAGAAAGATGCAATCGCAACTGTTAACAAACAGGAAGATGCAAACTTCTCTAACAACGCAATGGCTGAAGCTTTCAAAGCAGCTAAAGGCGAGTAATATCGAGTGCTTCAAATCCTTTGTGCTATTAACAGCACAAAGGGTGACGAGTAGCTTGACAGATTACAGGATTCGTCCTGTAATCAATGACAAAGGGCGGCTACGGCCGCCCTTAATCAATGCAGCAGCTAATTTTGCCTTTAAGGAACCGGAGGAATCATGACCAAGTCAGAATTGATCGAAAGACTTGCAACCCAGCAACCTCACATTCCCGCGAAAGCGGTTGAAGACGCGGTAAAAGAGATGCTGGAACATATGGCCTCGACTCTGGCGCAGGGCGAGCGTATTGAAATCCGCGGTTTCGGTAGTTTTTCTCTGCATTACCGCGCACCACGTACCGGACGTAATCCGAAGACTGGCGATAAAGTGGATCTGGAAGGAAAATATGTTCCGCACTTTAAACCGGGTAAAGAGCTGCGCGATCGCGCCAATATTTACGGCTAAGTTTTTCACAAAACTTAACGTCGAGAAAAGCACCTGTAGGGGTGCTTTTTTCATTTCTGCTTGCCCATATTGGAACTCGCCTCTCAGTTAAATTGCACATTACATCCTTCGCGTAATAACAGCAGAACACACGCCGGAAAACGAAAAATTGCTGCCAGACAACCACTGCGTTGTCCTGCACACTTCCTGTAACAGGGAGGTGTTTCGTGAAAATAACAACGGCCAGTTCGTGTGCATTGTGCGGTATTCTCCCGCTTACGGTATTACCCTCACTGCCCGAAATGCTGTGCGTCAGCGGCCTGTTTTGCCTGGCGTGTGTGTGCTGTCTTTTTCCGTACAAATATCTGCATTATGCCGGGTTAACGCTGTTGTTCTTTCTCTGGGGAATACTGGCAGCGAAAGACGCTATCTGGGCGGGGAATACGCTCCCCGCTAACACTCAGCAGGCCATAGTTCAGATAACCGGCACAGACCATATGACCACGCACTATGGACAGATTACCCACCTGCAGGGGAGACGAATATTTCCGGCGCAGGGGATCGTACTGTATGGACAATACTTACCTGGTGAGGTTTGTGCGGGTCAGAAATGGGCGATGACGCTTAAGGTTCGCGCGGTACACGGCCAATTAAATGAAGGGGGATTTGATAGCCAGCGCTATGCGTTAGCACAGCATCAACCGCTGACGGGACGCTTCCTGCAGGCAAGTGTCATTTCGCCACAGTGTAGCCTGCGTGCCCGTTATCTCTCTTCGTTGAATACAACGTTATCCGTTTATCCCTGGCAGCAGGTGATACTGGGCCTGGGAATGGGGGAGCGACTCTCTGTTTCGCAAGAGGTCAAAACCATTATGCGCGACACCGGAACGGCGCATTTGATGGCTATTTCCGGGCTACATATTGCCTTTGCCGCGCTTTTAGCTGCCGGGCTAATTCGCGGTGGGCAATTTTTTATGCCAACCCGCTGGATCGCCTGGCAGGTTCCGCTGGTGGGCGGAATCGCCTGTGCGACGTTTTATGCATGGTTAACAGGGCTACAGCCTCCCGCATTACGCACCGTGGTTGCACTGATTGTCTGGGGTGCGCTTAAACTGAGCGGGCGGCAGTGGAGTGGGTGGGCTGTCTGGACATGCTGTCTGGCTGCAATTGTGATGGTTGATCCCGTTGCTGTTCTCTCACAAAGCCTGTTGTTGTCCGCATTTGCCGTTGCGGCACTGATATTCTGGTATCAATGGTTTCCACTGCCCGAATGGTCACTCTCCCGTGCGGGACGCGTATTTCTCGAGCTGGCGCATCTCCAGTTAGGTATCACGCTCCTGCTTCTGCCAGTGCAAATCGCCCTGTTTCACGGTATCAGCCTGACCTCATTTCTGGCCAATTTGTTTGCTGTACCGTTGGTCACGTTTGTTTCTGTCCCGCTGATTCTCGCGGGTATGATTGTGCACTTAACCGGGCCGCTGGTTGTCGAGACCGGGTGCTGGTATCTGGCCGATCGATCGCTGGCACTCTTATTCTGGGCGCTCAATAGTCTGCCAGAAGGTTGGATCAACATTGACCAACGCTGGCAATGGCTTTCGTTATCGCCCTGGGCGATGCTTGTTGCATGGCGACTGAATGCATGGCGTACCTTACCGGTGGTCTGCATTTCGGCAGTGCTTTTGTTGAGCTTGCCATTCTGGCGACCTGCGCGAACGCAAGTGTGGCAGATGTATATGCTGGATGTTGGGCAAGGACTGGCAATGGTCATTGCCCGTAATGGTAAAGCGATCCTCTACGATACCGGGCTGGCATGGCCTGGGGGTGATAGCGCACAGCAGTTGATCATCCCCTGGTTACGCTGGCACAACCTGACACCTGAAGGGATCGTGTTAAGCCATGAACATCTGGACCACCGGGGGGGAATGGACTCGTTACTGAAAACCTGGCCAGCAATGTGGGTGAGAAGCCCGCTAGGATGGAAAGGCCATTTACCCTGTTTTCGCGGCGAGAGCTGGCAATGGCAGGGATTAACGTTCAGTGCTCACTGGCCGCTCCGTGGGACTAACGATCGGGGGAATAACCATTCCTGTGTGGTGAGAGTTGACGACGGCAAGCGCAGTTTTCTGCTGACCGGTGATATTGAATCTCCTGCAGAACAAAAAATGCTAAGTCATTACTGGCAGCATCTGCAGTCCACTTTTATTCAGGTACCGCATCATGGCAGCAATACTTCATCGTCATTAGCGTTTGTTCAGCGGGTTGCTGGGCAGGTGGCGGTAGCCTCAGCTTCACGCTATAACGCCTGGCGTCTGCCTTCCTGGAAAGTGAAGCAACGCTATCAGCAGCAGAGTTACCAGTGGCTGGACACGCCTCATCAGGGGCAGGTTACACTAGACTTTTTCCCGGAAAATTGGCGGATACGCAGTTTGCGGGATCAGATTTTACCTCGTTGGTATCATCAGTGGTTTGGCGTGCCGGAGGATAACGGGTAGAATATGCGGCTATTCTAACAAATGCTGGTTTTTTGAATGCATAACGATAAAGATCTCTCTACGTGGCAGACGTTTCGCCGACTATGGCCGACCATAGCGCCTTTTAAATCGGGTCTGATCGTGGCGGGTATAGCGTTAGTCCTGAACGCGGCCAGCGATACCTTCATGCTATCGCTCCTTAAACCATTACTGGATGATGGTTTTGGTAAAGCCGATCGCTCGGTGCTGATGTGGATGCCACTGGTGGTCATTGGACTGATGGTAGTACGTGGCTTAACCAGCTACGTCTCCAGCTACTGTATTTCCTGGGTGTCAGGCAAAGTGGTGATGACCATACGCCGCCGCCTGTTTGGTCATATGATGGGCATGCCCGTCGCTTTTTTTGATAAACAGTCAACCGGTACGTTACTGTCTCGTATTACCTATGATTCAGAGCAGGTTGCGTCATCGTCTTCTGGCGCACTGATCACCGTAGTGCGTGAAGGGGCCTCGATTATTGGCCTGTTTATCATGATGTTTTATTACAGCTGGCAGCTGTCATTAATTCTGATTGTGCTGGCGCCTATTGTGTCGATTGCAATTCGTGTGGTTTCCAAGCGTTTTCGCAGCATCAGTAAGAATATGCAAAACACTATGGGGCAGGTGACGACCAGTGCGGAGCAGATGCTGAAAGGCCACAAAGAAGTTTTGATTTTTGGTGGTCAGGAAGTCGAAACCAAACGTTTTGATAAAGTCAGCAACAAGATGCGTTTACAGGGCATGAAGATGGTTTCCGCGTCTTCTATCTCCGATCCAATCATTCAGTTGATTGCGTCGTTGGCGCTGGCTTTCGTATTGTATGCAGCCAGTTTCCCCAGCGTCATGGAAAACCTGACGGCAGGGACCATCACGGTGGTCTTCTCCTCAATGATCGCTCTGATGCGTCCGCTGAAGTCTCTGACTAACGTCAACGCGCAGTTCCAGCGCGGTATGGCGGCGTGCCAAACCTTGTTCACTATTCTGGATAGCGAACAGGAAAAAGATGAAGGTAAACGCGTTATTGAACGCGCGACCGGCGATTTAGAGTTCCGTAACGTCACCTTTACCTATCCAGGTCGTGAAGTGCCTGCGCTGCGTAACATCAACCTGAATATTCCGGCGGGAAAAACCGTTGCGCTGGTTGGGCGTTCAGGGTCAGGTAAATCCACCATAGCCAGTCTGATTACGCGTTTCTACGATATCGATGAAGGGCAAATTCTGATGGATGGACACGATCTGCGTGAATATACCCTGGCGTCCTTGCGCGATCAGGTTGCGCTGGTCTCGCAGAACGTGCACCTGTTTAACGACACGGTTGCCAATAACATCGCTTACGCACGTACGGATATCTACAGCCGCGAACAGATTGAAGAAGCGGCGCGTATGGCCTACGCCATGGACTTCATCAACAAGATGGATGATGGTCTGGATACGGTCATCGGCGAGAACGGTGTGCTGCTTTCCGGCGGTCAGCGCCAGCGTATTGCTATCGCCCGTGCCTTGCTACGCGACAGCCCGATTCTGATCCTGGATGAAGCGACGTCGGCTCTGGATACCGAATCCGAACGCGCTATCCAGGCGGCTCTTGATGAACTGCAGAAGAACCGCACCTCGCTGGTCATTGCGCACCGTCTTTCGACCATCGAACAGGCGGACGAGATTGTCGTTGTGGAAGATGGGCTGATTGTTGAGCGCGGCACCCATAGTGAACTGCTCGAACAGCGCGGTGTGTATGCGCAATTACACAAAATGCAATTTGGTCAATGATCGCGCGCATCTGGTCCGGTGAATCGCCGCTGTGGCGGTTGTTACTTCCGCTCTCCTGGCTATATGGTCTGGTGAGCGGGGTGATCCGCTTATGCTATACGCTTGGGCTTAAACGTGCATGGCGCGCACCGGTGCCGGTTGTAGTAGTTGGAAACCTTACAGCTGGCGGCAATGGTAAAACGCCAGTCGTTATTTGGTTGGTTGAACACCTGCAGCAACGCGGCATTCGTGTGGGCGTAGTTTCTCGCGGCTATGGCGGAAAAGCGCAGACGTACCCGCTGTTGCTGACGGCGGACACCACGACGGCAGAAGCGGGCGATGAACCGGTACTGATCTTCCAGCGTACCGGCGTGCCGGTTGCTGTTTCTCCGGTAAGAGCCGATGCGGTAAAAGCCATTCTTGCTCATCATGACGTGCAGATTATCGTCACGGACGATGGTCTGCAGCATTATGCCCTGGCGCGCGATGTTGAAATCGTGGTGATTGACGGTGAACGTCGGTTTGGCAACGGCTGGTGGCTTCCCGCGGGGCCTATGCGGGAGCGAGCGGATCGGCTTAAATCGGTGGATGCGGCTATCGTCAACGGTGGTATTCCGCAGGCGGGAGAAATTCCGATGAGCCTTGAGCCGGGGCTGGCCGTTAATTTACGCACCGGCGAGCGCTGCGACGTTGCGCTGTTACCCAATATTGTTGCTATGGCCGGGATTGGCCATCCCCCGCGTTTCTTTGCCACCCTGGCGGCATGCGGGGCTAACCCACAGAAATGTGTCCCATTGGCAGACCATCAGTCTCTGACCTACAGTGACGTCAGTGCATTATTAGTTGCCGGACAAACGCTGGTGATGACGGAAAAAGACGCGGTGAAATGTCGTGCCTTTGCCGAGGATAACTGGTGGTACCTCCCTGTTGATGCGCATCTGTCGGGCGACCAGCCTGACGTATTACTTGATAGATTAACCTCGCTGGCTCGTTAGCGGTTTCACGCTGCGGCAGCGACTGATTGATGAGGTTATCCATGTCGTTGCCGCACCTTTCTCTGACGGATGCCCGTCATCTTCACCTGGCAGCACAGGGCCTGCTGAAAAAAACACGTCGTCGGGCGACCCCTGCAGATATTCTCGCGACCATTACGCGCATGTCTTTACTGCAAATAGACACCATTAATATTGTCGCGCGTAGCCCTTATCTGGTGCTGTTCAGTCGCCTGGGCGACTATTCCCCGCAGTGGCTGGATGACTCGCTACATTGCGGTGAGTTGATGGAATATTGGGCGCATGAGGCGTGCTTCTTACCGCGTAGCGACTTTATGCTGATTCGCCATCGTATGCTTGCCCCAGAGAATATGGGCTGGAAGTACAAAGCCACCTGGATGCAAGAGCATGTCCATGAGATTGAACAATTGCTTCATCACATTCAGCAAAATGGACCGGTGCGTTCAGCCGATTTTGAGCATCCGCGCAAGGGAACCAGCGGGTGGTGGGAATGGAAGCCGCAGAAACGTCATCTTGAAGGACTGTTCACCGCCGGTAGGGTGATGGTGGTGGAGCGGCGTAATTTCCAGCGGGTCTATGATGTAACGCATCGGGTTATGCCGCACTGGGATGATGAACGAGACTTGCTTTCGCAGACGCAAGCGGAAACGGTCATGCTGGACAACAGTGCGCGCAGCCTCGGTATTTTCCGCGAACCGTGGCTGGCGGACTACTATCGTTTGAAGCGTCCAGAACTCAAAAACTGGCGTGATGCGCGCGCAGAGCAGCGGAAAATCATCCCTGTCGATGTCGAAAGGTTGGGGCCTATGTGGCTCCATAGCGATCTTCTACCATTGCTTGAACAGGCACAGGCGGGCAAATTAACAGCCACCCACAGTGCCGTGTTATCTCCCTTTGACCCGGTGGTCTGGGATCGTAAACGTGCGGAGCAGTTGTTTGATTTTAACTATCGGCTGGAGTGCTATACGCCAGCGCCGAAACGGCAGTACGGCTATTTTGTTTTGCCTTTGCTGCATCGTGGGCAACTGGTGGGTCGTATGGATGCTAAAATGCACCGTAAAACGGGCGTGCTGGAGATTATCTCACTATGGTTGCAGGATGGCGTCAAACCGGGAATTACCCTGCAAAGGGGCGTGTTCCAGGCCATCGATGATTTTGCGCGCTGGCAACAGGCGACACGCGTTACGCTGGGACGCTATCCTGACAGTTTATTTGTCGACTGCCGTGATGGCTGGGAAATAGCCCCAGCCCGCTAAACGAATATGTTAATATTTACGGATTCACAATCCGGTCCATCTGGAGGAACTATGGATCATCGTCTGCTTGAAATTATTGCCTGCCCGGTATGCAATGGAAAACTCTGGTACAACCAGGAAAAACAGGAACTTATTTGTAAGCCGGATAACCTGGCGTTCCCACTGCGAGACGGTATTCCCGTGTTGCTGGAAACGGAAGCTCGCGCCCTGACGGCGGATGAGAGTAAATCATGAGTTTTGTGGTCATTATTCCCGCGCGCTATGCGTCTACGCGCCTGCCCGGTAAGCCACTGCTGGATATCAACGGCAAACCGATGATCGTGCATGTTCTGGAGCGTGCGCGCGAGTCCGGTGCCGATCGCATTATTGTTGCTACCGATCATGAAGATGTTGTTCGCGCAGTCGAAGCGGTGGGTGGGGAAGTGTGCATGACGCGCGCCGATCACCAGTCCGGAACGGAGCGCCTGGCGGAAGTCGTCGAGAAATGTGGTTTTAGCGACGATACCGTTATTGTGAACGTGCAGGGTGATGAGCCGATGATCCCGGCGGTCATTATTCGGCAGGTAGCAGAGAACCTAGCGCAGCGGCAGGTCGGTATGGCAACGCTTGCCGCGCCGATCCACACCACGGAAGAAGCCTTTAATCCTAATGCGGTAAAAGTGGTACTGGATTCGGAAGGTTATGCGCTCTATTTCTCACGGGCAACTATTCCCTGGGATCGCGATCGTTTTGCCAAAAGTCTTGAAACCGTTGGTGATACTTTCCTGCGTCACCTGGGGATTTATGGCTATCGCGCCGGTTTTATCCGTCGCTATGTTAATTGGCAGCCGAGCCCGCTTGAGCATATTGAAATGCTGGAGCAGCTCCGCGTGCTGTGGTACGGCGAAAAAATTCACGTTGCTGTGGCGAAAGAAGTACCCGGCACAGGCGTTGATACCGCCGAAGATCTCGAGCGCGTTCGCGCCGAAATGCGTTAGTTTTTCTAATCACACTCCCCTCACTACAGATTGATATCTGACGAGTATTAGTGGGAGGAGTGTCGTATCTTGATTCTTTTCTTCCACTTTTCTGTTCATCAATTGATCTCATCCGGGTGACATCCGTCTGCACGACGCTCATTATGAAAGCAGTCGCATTTATGAGGGCCATCTGAAATGGAACAGTTGCGTGCCGAACTCAGTCATTTACTGGGTGAAAAACTCAGTCGTATAGAATGCGTGAATGAAAAAGCGGATACAGCGCTGTGGGCATTGTATGACAGCCAGGGAAACCCGATGCCGCTGATGGCGAGAAGTTTCACTACGCCGGGTATGGCACAGCAGCTGGCATGGAAAACGTCCATGCTGGCGCGCAGTGGTACGGTACGTATGCCGGTCATTTATGGTGTCCTGACGCACGAGGAACATCCTGGCCCGGACGTGCTGCTACTTGAGCGCTTACGCGGCGTGCCGGTGGAAGCACCCGCCAGAACGCCCGAGCGTTGGGAACATTTAAAAGATCAGATTGTAGAAGGCATGCTGTCATGGCATCGTCAGGACAGTCGAGGATGCGTTGGTGAGGTGGATAATACCCAGGAAAATTTCTGGCCATCCTGGTATCGTCAACGTGTGGAGGTGTTGTGGAGTACCCTCAACCAGTTCAGCAATACCGGGTTAACGATGCAGGACAAACGGATTTTGTTTCGTACCCGAGAGTGCCTGCCCAGCCTGTTCGAAGGTTTTAATGATAACTGTGTCCTGATCCACGGCAATTTCAGTTTGCGCAGTATGCTCAAAGATGCTCGTAGCGATCAGCTCCTGGCAATGGTCGGGCCGGGATTAATGCTCTGGGCGCCAAGAGAGTTTGAGCTGTTCCGGCTGATGGATAATGCGCTGGCGGAAAGCCTGTTGTGGCAATATCTGCAACGCGCGCCCGTGGCGGAGTCGTTCATCTGGCGACGCTGGCTGTATGTGTTGTGGGATGAAGTCGCTCAGTTGGTCAATACCGGGCGTTTCAGTCGGTCTAACTTTGATCTGGCAACCAAATCACTGTTGCCCTGGCTCGCCTGATGAGCCCTTCAACCACTGCCAGATCCTTCCCAGCGTTTCGTAGCCGACGCGATCGCTGTGCATCAGCCAGACGGGGGACGGAATGGCGCGCTCCCACGGGTTCAGCGGAGAGTCTATCGCCAGTTGATTAGCGGGTGCTGGGAGCGGATGCAGTCCGGCCTGCTGGAAGAAGATCATCGCGCGCGGTAAATGTGATGCGGAGGTCACCAGCAGGAATGGTGCGTCACCGATTGTTTTTTTCACTGCGGCGGCTTCTTCTTCGGTATCTTTAGGTTCATCCAGGGTAATTATCTCACTGCGGGGAATCCCCAGTGATTGCGCCACTCGGGCACCAACTTCAGCAGTGCTGACGGGATTGGTCTTAGCTGCGGCACCAGTAAAGATAAGTTTCGATCCCGGATTGGCTCGCCACAGGCGCAGACCTTCATTGAGGCGCGGAAGGCTATTATTGATAAGATTTGAACTCGGCGCCCATTGCGGGTTCCAGGTATAACCTCCGGCCAGTACCACAACGAACTCGACTTTCTGCGTATCCTGCCAGGTGGGATAGGTATCCTCAATCGGTTTTAGCAGACTATCGGCGACGGGCTGCAAGCTGAGCAGCAAAAGTGCCAGCCAGCTAAGGCTAATACACACTTTCCCTGTTTTCTGAAAGCGACTAAACCACACCAGCGCCAGCCCTATCCCCATCACCAGCAGCATCAACGGAAGCGGCAGCATCATACCGCCAATCACTTTCTTCAGCGTAAAAAGCATCCTTTTTGGTTCCTTTTTTAACCATACAGCAGAAGATCAGCAGGGATATTACACCAGAAAGGTTCATTCTCGGCGTGGGTGTGACAAAATAGCGGTTTTACTTAGTCACCCTTAAGCCAGCATGTGGAGCGCGCGATGCGGGATCGCAATTTTGATGATATTGCCGAGAAGTTTTCCCGTAACATTTACGGTACCACCAAAGGTCAGCTTCGTCAGACGATCCTCTGGCAGGATCTGGACACGCTGCTTGCCGACTACGCGGGCCAAACGTTGCGTGTGCTTGATGCGGGTGGCGGGGAAGGACAGACAGCCATTCTGATGGCGCAACGGGGCCATCACGTCACCTTGTGCGATCTTTCTGCTGAAATGGTGGCGCGAGCGCAACGAGCGGCAGAAGAGCAAGGTGTGAGCGACAACATGCATTTTATACATTGTGCCGCTCAGGACATTCCGCAGCATTTGGATTCTCAGGTTGATCTGATATTGTTTCATGCTGTGCTGGAATGGGTGGCTGACCCGCAAGCGGTCTTAAAAACACTGTGGTCGATGTTACGCCCGGGCGGTGCTTTATCGCTGATGTTCTACAATGCAAACGGTCTGTTGATGCGTAATGTGTTGGTCGGTAATTTCGGCTATGTACAGCAGGGAATGTATAAAAAGAAACGGCGCACGTTGTCTCCCGATTTCCCGCGCGATCCACAGCAAGTCTATGGCTGGCTGGAGGAGATCGGCTGGGAGATAACCGGTAAAACGGGCGTGAGGGTGTTTCATGATTATCTGCGTGATAAACAAAAACAGCATGACTGTTTTGACGCTTTAACAGAAATAGAAACGCGCTATTGTCGCCAGGAGCCGTTTATCAGCCTTGGGCGTTATATTCATGTCACCGCGCGCAAACCGCAGATGCAAGGATAACCTATGAGTGAATTTTCCCAGACAGTCCCCGAACTGGTTGCCTGGGCCAGAAAAAATGACTTTTCCATCTCTCTGCCGGTAGACAGACTTTCTTTTCTGCTGGCTGTGGCTACGCTGAACGGTGAGCGGCTTGACGGTGAGATGAGTGAAGGCGAACTGGTGGATGCATTCCGCCATGTCAGTGATGCGTTTGAGCAAACCAGCGAAACCATCGGCGTGCGCGCCAACAACGCGATCAACGATATGGTGCGTCAACGTCTGCTGAACCGCTTTACCAGCGAGCAGGCGGAAGGAAACGCTATTTATCGTCTGACGCCATTGGGGATTGGCATCACCGATTATTACATCCGCCAGCGTGAGTTCTCGACGCTGCGCCTTTCCATGCAGCTCTCAATTGTGGCTGGGGAACTGAAGCGCGCGGCAGATGCGGCCGAAGAAGGCGGCGATGAGTTCCACTGGCACCGCAATGTGTACGCACCGCTGAAATATTCGGTGGCGGAAATCTTCGACAGCATCGACCTGACGCAGCGCATTATGGATGAGCAGCAGCAGCAGGTGAAAGACGACATTGCCCAATTGCTGAATAAAGACTGGCGGGCGGCGATTTCCAGCTGCGAAATGCTGCTGTCTGAAACCTCCGGCACGCTGCGTGAACTGCAGGACACGCTGGAAGCAGCGGGGGATAAGCTACAGGCTAACCTGCTGCGTATTCAGGACTCCACCATGACCCATGACGATCTGCATTTCGTTGACCGTCTGGTGTTCGACTTACAGAGCAAGCTTGACCGTATTATAAGCTGGGGTCAGCAATCCATCGATCTGTGGATCGGCTACGATCGCCACGTGCATAAATTCATCCGTACCGCGATTGATATGGATAAAAACCGCGTCTTTGCCCAGCGTTTACGCCAGTCTGTCCAGACTTACTTTGACGATCCGTGGGCGTTGACCTATGCCAATGCCGATCGTCTGCTGGATATGCGTGACGAAGAGATGGTGTTGCGTGATGAAGAGGTCACCGGGGAACTGCCGCCGGACCTTGAGTATGAAGAATTTAACGAGATCCGTGAACAGCTGGCAGCGATCATCGAAGAACAGTTGGCTATCTATAAATCCAGACAAACGCCACTGGATCTCGGTTTGGTAGTGCGCGAGTATCTGGCGCAATATCCGCGTGCGCGTCACTTCGACGTTGCGCGTATTGTTATCGATCAGGCGGTACGCCTTGGCGTAGCGCAAGCAGATTTCACCGGACTGCCAGCCAAATGGCAGCCGATTAATGATTACGGAGCCAAGGTACAGGCGCATGTCATTGACAAATATTGAAAAAGTGATGCCGGTTAAGCTGGCGCAGGCGCTGGCGAATCCGTTATTTCCGGCGCTGGACAGCGCATTACGTTCGGGTCGACATATCGGGCTGGATGAGCTGGACAATCATGCCTTCCTGATGGACTTTCAGGAATATTTTGAGGAATTTTACAGCCGCTATAACGTGGAGCTCATTCGCGCCCCGGAGGGTTTTTTCTACCTTCGTCCGCGCTCGACCACGCTTATTCCGCGCTCAGTATTGTCTGAACTGGACATGATGGTTGGTAAAATTCTTTGCTATCTCTATCTCAGCCCGGAACGTCTGGCCAATGAAGGGATTTTTACCCAGCAAGAACTGTACGACGAACTGCTGACGTTGGCGGACGAAGCTAAATTGCTCAGGCTGGTGAATAACCGCTCCACCGGCTCGGACGTTGACCGTCAGAAGCTGCAGGAAAAAGTACGTTCTTCATTAAACCGCCTGCGCCGTTTAGGCATGGTGTGGTTTATGGGCCATGACAGCAGCAAATTCCGCATTACGGAATCGGTGTTCCGCTTTGGCGCGGATGTGCGCAGCGGTGACGATCCACGCGAAGCGCAGCGTCGTTTAATTCGTGATGGTGAGGCGATGTCGGTCGAAAATAATCTGCAACTCAACGATGAGCCAGAAGAGAATCAGCCGGACAGTGGAGAGGAAGAATAATGATTGAACGCGGTAAATTTCGCTCACTAACGCTGATCAACTGGAATGGTTTTTTTGCCCGCACGTTTGACCTGGATGAACTGGTTACCACGTTGTCCGGCGGGAACGGTGCCGGTAAATCCACCACTATGGCGGCATTTGTTACGGCACTGATTCCGGACTTAACCTTACTGCATTTCCGTAATACCACCGAAGCCGGTGCGACCAGCGGATCGCGCGATAAAGGCCTGCACGGTAAGCTCAAAGCGGGTGTCTGTTACTCGATGCTCGACGTCCTGAATTCGCGTCATCAACGCGTAGTGGTTGGCGTGCGCTTGCAACAGGTCGCCGGGCGCGATCGTAAAGTGGATATCAAACCGTTCGCCATTCAGGGGCTGCCGATGTCGGTACAGCCAACCGAACTGGTCACAGAAACGTTGAACGAGCGTCAGGCGCGCGTCCTGTCTCTTGCAGAGCTGAAAGATAAGCTTGAGGAGATGGAAGGCGTCCAGTTTAAGCAATTCAACTCGATAACGGATTATCACTCGCTGATGTTCGATTTGGGCATCATCGCTCGTCGTCTGCGTTCCGCTTCCGATCGAAGCAAATTCTATCGTCTGATTGAAGCCTCGCTTTATGGCGGGATTTCCAGCGCCATTACCCGTTCGCTTCGTGACTACCTGCTGCCGGAAAACGGCGGGGTGCGTAAAGCGTTCCAGGATATGGAAGCCGCGCTGCGTGAAAACCGCATGACGCTGGAAGCCATACGCGTGACCCAGTCTGACCGCGACCTGTTTAAGCACCTGATCAGCGAAGCGACCAACTACGTGGCGGCGGACTATATGCGCCATGCCAACGAACGTCGTATTCACCTGGATAAAGCGCTGGAATATCGTCGTGAGCTGCACACGTCACGTAAACAACTGGCGGCAGAGCAGTATAAGCACGTGGATATGGCGCGTGAGCTGGGCGAGCATAATGGCGCCGAAGGCGACCTTGAAGCCGATTATCAGGCGGCCAGCGATCACCTGAATCTGGTGCAAACCGCGCTGCGTCAGCAGGAAAAAATTGAACGTTATGAAGCGGATCTCGAAGAGTTACAGATCCGTCTCGAAGAACAAAATGAAGTGGTGGCGGAAGCCGCCGATCGCCAGGAAGACAACGAAGCGCGGGCGGAAGCCGCCGAGCTGGAAGTGGATGAGCTGAAAAACCAGCTTGCCGATTATCAGCAGGCGCTGGACGTCCAGCAAACGCGTGCGATTCAGTATACTCAGGCGATTCAGGCACTGAGCCGGGCCAAAGAGATCTGTCATTTACCGGATCTGACGCCAGGCTCCGCAGCTGAGTGGCTGGAAACCTTCCAGGCGAAAGAGCAGGAAGCGACGGAAAAACTGCTGACGCTCGAACAAAAAATGAGCGTGGCGCAAACCGCGCACAGCCAGTTCGAACAAGCCTATCAACTGGTGGCGGCGATCAACGGCCCGCTGGCGCGCGGCGAAGCCTGGAGCGTGGCGCGTGAGCTGCTGCGTGAAGGCGTTGAGCAACGGCATCTGGCGGAGCAGGTTCAGCCGCTGCGCATGCGCCTGAGCGAGCTGGAACAGCGTCTGCGCGAACAGCAGGAGGCCGAGCGTTTGCTGGCTGAATTCTGTAAGCGTCAGGGTAAACACTTCGACATCGACGAGCTGGAAGCCCTGCACCAGGAGCTGGAAGCCCGCATCGCGTCCTTGTCTGATAGCGTGTCGTCTGCCAGCGAACAGCGTATGACTCTGCGTCAGGAGCAGGAACAGCTGCAATCTCGCATTCAGCATTTAATGCAACGAGCCCCTGTCTGGCTGGCGGCGCAAAATAGCCTCAACCAGCTCAGCGAGCAGTGCGGTGAAGAATTTACCTCCAGCCAGGAGGTCACCGAATATCTGCAACAACTGCTGGAGCGCGAACGCGAAGCCATTGTTGAGCGTGATGAAGTCGGCGCGCGTAAAAACGCGGTAGATGAAGAGATAGAACGCTTAAGTCAGCCGGGGGGTGCAGAAGATCAGCGCCTCAACGCACTGGCCGAACGTTTTGGCGGCGTGCTGCTGTCAGAAATCTACGATGACGTCAGCCTTGAAGATGCCCCGTACTTCTCCGCACTGTATGGTCCGTCGCGCCATGCCATCGTGGTCCCGGATCTGTCGTTGGTCACCGAACAGCTGTCTGGACTGACGGATTGCCCGGAAGATCTCTATTTCATCGAAGGGGACCCGCAGTCGTTTGATGACAGCGTCTTCAGCGTGGATGAACTGGAAGGCGCAGTGGTGGTGAAAACCGCCGAGCGTCAGTGGCGTTATTCCCGCTTCCCGACGGTACCGATTTTTGGTCGCGCCGCGCGGGAAAGCCGCATAGAAACTCTGCATGCCGAACGTGAAGGGCTGTCCGAACGCTTCGCTACGCTCTCGTTTGACGTCCAGAAAACGCAACGTCTGCACCAGGCGTTTAGCCGCTTCATCGGCTGCCATCTGTCGGTGGCGTTTGAATCCGATCCCGAGGCGGAAATTCGCCAACTGAACAGCCGCCGCGTTGAGCTGGAGCGTGCACTGACCAATCATGAAAATGATAACCAGCAGCAACGCATGCAGTTTGAACAGGCGAAAGAGGGCGTCTCAGCCCTTAACCGCCTGTTGCCTCGTTTGAATCTGCTGGCCGACGACACCTTAGCTGATCGCGTGGACGAAATCCGCGAACGTCTGGATGAAGCCCAGGAGGCCGCGCGTTTCGTTCAGCAGCATGGTAATCAGCTTGCCAAACTGGAGCCGATGGTTTCGGTTCTGCAAAATGACCCCGAGCAGTTTGAACAGTTAAAAGAAGATTACGCGTACTCGCAGCAGATGCAGCGTGACGCGCGTCAGCAGGCGTTTGCGCTGACCGAAGTTGTCCAGCGCCGCGCGCACTTTAGCTATTCCGACTCGGCAGAAATGCTCAACGGTAACAGCGATCTGAACGAGAAGCTGCGCGAACGTCTGGAGCACGCAGAAGCTGAACGTACCCGTGCTCGTGAAGCCTTGCGCAGTCATGCTGCACAGCTAAGTCAGTACAGCCAGGTAATGGCGTCGCTGAAAAGCTCGTATGACACCAAAAAAGAGCTGCTCAACGATTTACAGCGCGAGCTGCAGGATATTGGCGTTCGCGCCGACAGCGGAGCGGAAGAACGAGCGCGTATCCGTCGTGATGAGCTGCACGCGCAGCTCAGCAACAACCGTGCGCGCCGTAACCAGCTGGAAAAAGCACTGACCTTCTGCGAAGCGGAAATGGATAACCTGACCCGCAGGCTGCGTAAGCTGGAACGTGATTATTTTGAAATGCGTGAGCAGGTGGTCATGGCGAAAGCCGGATGGTGCGCCGTGATGCGCATGGTGAAAGACAATGGCGTTGAACGTCGTCTGCACCGTCGCGAGCTGGCTTATCTTTCCGGGGATGAATTACGTTCAATGTCGGATAAGGCGTTAGGTGCGCTACGTCTGGCGGTGGCGGATAACGAACACCTGCGTGACGTACTGCGCATGTCCGAAGATCCGAAGCGTCCGGAACGCAAAATCCAGTTCTTCGTGGCGGTCTATCAGCATCTGCGCGAACGTATTCGTCAGGATATTATCCGCACCGACGATCCGGTGGAAGCCATCGAACAAATGGAAATTGAGCTGAGCCGCCTGACGGAAGAGTTAACCTCGCGTGAGCAGAAGCTGGCGATCAGCTCCCGCAGCGTGGCGAACATCATCCGTAAGACTATCCAGCGCGAGCAAAACCGTATTCGTATGCTGAACCAGGGTCTGCAAAACGTCTCCTTTGGTCAGGTTAACAGCGTTCGTCTGAACGTTAACGTGCGTGAAACCCACGCCACGTTGCTGGATGTCCTGTCCGAGCAGCACGAGCAGCACCAGGATCTGTTTAACAGTAACCGCCTGACCTTCTCGGAAGCGCTGGCGAAGCTGTATCAGCGTCTGAATCCGCAGATTGACATGGGGCAGCGCACGCCGCAAACCATCGGTGAAGAGCTACTGGACTACCGCAACTATCTGGAAATGGAAGTTGAAGTTAACCGTGGTTCAGACGGCTGGCTGCGTGCTGAGTCCGGTGCGCTGTCAACGGGTGAAGCGATCGGTACCGGGATGTCGATTCTGGTGATGGTGGTACAAAGCTGGGAGGATGAAGGACGTAGACTGCGTGGGAAAGATATTTCCCCGTGTCGTCTGCTGTTCCTTGATGAGGCCGCACGACTGGATGCACGATCTATCGCGACCCTGTTTGAACTGTGCGAGCGTTTGCAGATGCAGCTTATTATCGCCGCGCCGGAGAACATCAGCCCGGAGAAAGGCACCACCTATAAACTGGTGCGTAAGGTCTTCCAGAATACTGAGCACGTTCATGTAGTGGGTCTGCGCGGGTTTGCACCGCAGCTTCCTGAACCGCTGCCCGGAACGGAAGATGCCTCATCGCAGGCAAGTTAAGTCAGGAAGGCGGCTAAAGGGCCGCCTTCTTCTTTTCTGAAAAGGACTCAATGCCTGGTGTAATTTCTTTATATTTCTTTACATTAGGTTAGGCAAAAACGATTTGATGTTTATATACTGAAGATAAGCCCGACGCGTCACCGGGCTTGTTCGTCATACTTCAGAGCGTATTGGCGTTTTACAGGCCCGCCCCGAGATAATCGGGAGAATACAGACGGCCTGGCTATTTAAGTATGATAAAGAAAACAGGGGGCAAGGGATGTTGCTTAATAAAATGTGTGGTCGTCGGCTGTCGGCAATCAGTTTGTGCCTGGCCGTAACATTCGCTCCGCTGTTCAATGCGCAGGCCGATGAGCCTGAAATGATCCCTGGCGACAGCTCAGCGACCGTCAGCGAGCAGCCAACCGCGTTATCGCAGCCGCAGGGACAATCTTTCGCCACAGCCGTGATGGCGGGTATTCAGGCGCTGCCGGATGGCGCGTCTGTGGATAATGCCCGCGCAGAATTACGTTCTCAACTTCCAGTAGGTTATACGCCGGTTTACATGAGCCAACTGGCGTTGCTGTACGCCGCCCGCGATATGAAACCGATGTGGGAAAATCGCGATGCGGTCAAAGCTTTTCAGCAACAGCTCGCTGAGGTGGCGATTGCCGGTTTTCAGCCGCAGTTCACCAATTGGGTGGCTTTATTGACCGACCCAGGCGTAACGGGCCTGGCGCGGGATGCCGTTCTTTCTGACGCGATGATGGGCTACCTTCACTTTATTGCCAATATCCCGGTCAAAGGCAATCGCTGGCTCTACAGCGACAAGCCTTACGCGCTGACTACGCCGCCCATTTCAGTGATTAATCAATGGCAGGTGGCATTGGATAACGGCCAGTTAACCCCCTTTATAGCCAGTCTGACGCCGCAGCACCCGCAGTACGCGGCGATGCATGAATCGCTGCTGAAGCTGGTGGGCGATTCACGCCCGTGGCCACAGTTAACCAGCACAGCCACGCTGCGCCCAGGTGAATGGAGTAATGATATTCCGGCCCTGCGCGAAATTTTGCAGCGTACCGGCATGCTGGATTCGACAGTCAGTACATCTGCCCGAGAAGGGCGTAGTGCTTACGACAGTGAACTGGTTGCGGCGGTAAAGCGTTTTCAGACGTGGCAGGGATTGGGGGCAGATGGTGCAATTGGTCCGGCAACGCGTGACTGGCTGAACGTGACGCCCGCGCAGCGCGCGGGTGTGCTGGCACTGAATATCCAGCGTTTACGCCTGCTGCCGGGTGAGATGTCTACCGGGATTATGGTTAATATTCCGGCTTACTCGCTGGTCTATTATCAAAACGGTAATCAGGTGCTGGATTCACGGGTTATTGTGGGACGTCCTGACCGTAAAACGCCGATGATGAGCAGCGCGCTGAATAACGTCGTCGTAAACCCACCGTGGAACGTTCCGCCGACGCTGGCGCGTAAAGATATTCTGCCTAAGGTATGGAACGATCCAGGCTATCTCGAACGTCACGGGTATACCGTGATGCGTGGCTGGAACAGCAAAGAGACAATCGATCCATGGCAGGTGGACTGGGCGACGATTACGCCGTCAAATCTGCCGTTCCGCTTCCAGCAAGCGCCGGGGGCGCGCAACTCGCTGGGTCGTTATAAATTCAATATGCCGAGCTCGGATGCTATTTATCTGCACGATACGCCGAATCATAATTTGTTCCAGAAAGATACGCGGGCGCTCAGTTCCGGTTGTGTGCGCGTGAATAAGGCCTCGGAACTGGCGAACATGCTGCTACAGGATGCGGGCTGGAATGATTCGCGGATCTCGGATGCCCTGAAACAAGGGGATACGCGCTACGTGAATATTCGCCAAAATATTCCGGTTAATCTTTACTATCTGACCGCATTTGTTGGACCCGATGGGCGTACGCAATATCGTACAGATATTTACAATTACGATCTTACTGCGCGATCCAGTGCACAAATTGTGTCAAAAGTGGAACAATTAATCAGATAAATGAAGCAGTTCGAGGAAAATGATTGTCGTAAGTTATGTTGGAAACGGGGTGAAATGGCTGCAGGCCCCGTATTTCCTGGGGTTGGGAGCCTTGACGCAGACTAGTTAGCCCGGTAAGGTTTCCCGCGTGCGCTAGAGCATACATACGATAACATTGACCTTGTAGACCTTAATACCATGGACAAATTTGACGCTAATCGCCGCAAACTGCTGGCGCTTGGTGGCGTTGCCCTCGGCGCCGCCATCCTGCCCACGCCTGCGTTTGCCACACTCTCCACCCCACGTCCGCGTATATTGACTCTGAATAACCTGCATACCGGTGAGTCAATTAAAGCTGAGTTTTTTGATGGCAGGGGCTATATTCAGGACGAATTAGCAAAACTTAACCACTTTTTCCGTGATTTTCGCGCGAATAAAGTCAAGTCCATCGATCCGGGATTGTTCGATCAACTCTTCCGTCTGCAAGGCCTCCTTGGCACGCGTAAACCCGTACAGCTGATCTCCGGCTATCGTTCTGTCGATACCAACAACGAATTACGCGCGCGCAGCCGCGGTGTGGCAAAGAAAAGTTACCACACCAAAGGGCAGGCCATGGATTTCCACATTGAAGGCGTTGCATTAAGTAATATTCGCAAAGCTGCGTTATCTATGCGCGCAGGTGGTGTAGGATACTACCCACGCAGTAACTTTGTGCATATTGACACCGGGCCTGCACGGCACTGGTGAGCCGTCGCTTAATGAAACAGGAGCTGTATGAACTATCGTATTATTCCGGTCACTGCATTCGCTCAGAACTGCTCGCTGATCTGGTGTGAACAAACGCGTCTTGCCGCGTTGGTCGATCCCGGCGGCGATGCCGAGAAAATCAAACAGGAAGTGGATGCCAGCGGTCTGACGCTTATGCAGATCCTGCTCACACATGGTCATCTTGACCACGTGGGTGCGGCGTCTGAACTGGCGCAACATTATGGTGTACCGGTTATCGGTCCGGAAAAAGAAGATGAGTTCTGGCTACAGGGACTGCCTTCGCAGAGCCGCATGTTTGGCTTGGGTGACTGCGAGCCATTAACGCCCGATCGCTGGCTAAACGAAGGCGATCGCATCAGCGTTGGCAACGTGACGTTACAGGTGTTGCATTGTCCGGGCCACACGCCGGGGCACGTGGTCTTCTTCGATGAACAGTCAAAGCTGCTGATTTCAGGCGATGTGATTTTCAAAGGTGGAGTCGGACGCAGCGACTTCCCGCGCGGGGATCACAGCCAGCTGATCGACTCGATTAAACGCAAGTTATTACCCTTGGGCGATGATGTGACGTTTATTCCTGGTCACGGCCCGCTTTCAACGCTGGGGAATGAACGCCAGCACAATCCGTTCCTGCAGGATGAAATGCCGGTCTGGTAAATCCAGTCCGTAGGCCGGATAAGGCGCTAGCCGCCATCCGGCAAAAAAAAGCCCGCACGAATATGCGGGCTTTTTTTTTTCAGGTGAGCTTACAGCACGGCGACAATCGCTTCGCACAGCGGCGCCATGTTGTCAGGCGTCATACCCGCGACGTTCACGCGCCCGGAAGCGACAGCGTAAACGCCAAACTCCTCACGCAGACGCAGAACCTGTTCTTTCGTCAGACCGCTGAAGGAGAACATGCCGTTCTGTTTGATGATAAAGCTGAAGTCACAGTTTGCCCCTTTCTCCTGCAAGGTATTCACAAACAGCAGACGCATACGCTGAATGCGCTGACGCATGTCGGTCAGTTCCTGCTCCCAGATTGCACGCAGGGCATCATTGCTCAGAATGGTGGCGACAACCGATGCACCGTGGGCCGGCGGGTTGGAATAGTTGGCACGAATGACGGACTTCATCTGGCTGAACGCACGGTCAACGGTGTCGGCATCGGCAGCAATCAGCGTACAGGCACCCACGCGCTCATTGTACAGGCCAAAGTTCTTGGAGTAAGAGCTGGCGACAATAAGCTCTTTGTGCAGCGCGGCGAATGCGCGCAGGCCTTCGGCATCTTCTTCCAGACCACGAGCAAAGCCCTGATAAGCGAAGTCGAACAGTGGTAACCAGCCTTTTTCTACCGACAGCTGTGCCAGCGTTTGCCACTGCTCCAGCGTAGGGTCAATACCGGTAGGGTTATGGCAGCAACCGTGGAACAGTACCACGTCACCTGCCTGTGCTTCACTGAGGCTTGTCAGTAGCGCATCAAAGTCTAATGAATGGCTGGCCGCATCGTAATAATTGTACTCACGAACGTCCAGACCGGCGGAGTTAAAGACGCTTTTATGGTTCGGCCAGCTTGGGTTACTTACCCATACGCGCTGCGTTGAGGTATTTTTTGCCAGGAAATCAGCCGCCACACGCAATGCACCGGTACCACCAGGGGTTTGCGCGGTACGTGCGCGTTTGTCGTTAATCAGTGCGTGACCTTTACCAAACAGTAATTCCTGAGTGCAGCGACCAAACTCTGGAATACCGTCAATGCCAAGGTAGTTTTTGGTGGTTTCATTTTCCAGTATATATTGCTCGGCTTTTTTCACGCTGGTCAGCACCGGCGTTTTGCCTGTCTCATCTTTATATACACCGATCCCGAGGTTGATTTTCCCTGGGCGGTCATCGGCACGAAACAAATCAGCCAGGCCCAAAATTGGGTCGGCGGGAGCGGCGGTAATGTTCTCAAACATGACGAGGTTCCATTGTGGTTACAGAAGGGAAGTCCGCTATCAGGTTAACGGTAGATTTACAAAATGCCAACCGTTAGTGACGAAAAGATAGAGTGTTTTTTGAAGACGCAAGAATCCGCTGATGGACATAAAAAAACAGGACCGAAGTCCTGTTTTTTAGGCATTTAGCAAAGAGGTCTGCTATTAGAACTGGTATACGATACCGACTGCTACGGTGTCGTCAGAACCTACGCCCAGTTTGTTGTCAGAATCGATCTGGTTGATGATGTAATCAACATAGGTGGACATGTTTTTGTTGAAGTAGTAAGTCGCACCCACTTCGAAGTAGTTCACCAGATCTACGTCACCGATACCTTCAATGTCCTTACCTTTAGATTTGGTATAGGCGAGGGATGGGCGCAGGCCGAAGTCGAACTGGTACTGAGCAACCAGCAGCACGTCTTCAGTTTTGTTAGCGTAGCCGTTACTGATACGGGTAGCGTTACGGGTTTCGCTGTAGTTCGCTGCCAGGTAGATGTTGTTGGCGTCGTATTTCACACCGGTCGCCCACTGCTCAGCTTTCGCACCGCGACCATAAGTCAGCGTTTCTTGTGCATTAGTACGGTCTGCTGCACCGTAGGCACCGACAATACCGAAGCCATTCATTTCGTAGCTTACAGAACCGCCAACACCGTCGCCGTTAGAACGACGTGCGTCATCACGCTCATTTTTGCCCAGGTACTGTACGGCGAAGTTCAGGCCTTCAACCAGACCGAAGAAGTTAGAGTTACGGTAGGTTGCGAGACCACCGTTACGCTGAGAGAAGAACTGGTCGGAAGCAGCGGTATCACCACCGAATTCCGGCAGCATATCGGTATAGCCCAGCGCATCGTAAACGACGCCGTAGTTACGACCATAATCGAAGGAACCCAGGTCGCCATATTTCAAGCCAGCGAATGCCAGACGGGTTTTGTTGCCTTCCTGAGCGTCGTCACCACCTTCGGAGTTATTACCGGCAAAGTTGTATTCCCACTGACCGTAACCCGTCAGTTCGGAATTGATTTGAGTTTCCCCTTTGAAACCAAGACGGGCATAGGTTTGGTCGCCGTTTGCTGCATAGGCGTTATCACCGTTGTGCTTGGAAAAATAGTGCAGGCCTACCGCTTTACCATACAGATCCAGCTTGTTGGCATCTTTATTATAGATTTCTGCAGCGTTAGCTGCCCCGGCTACCAGCAGAGCAGGGATAACCACTGCCAGAATATTGCGCTTCATCATTATTTATTACCCTCATCGGTTTTTATATGACACCTGCCACTGCCGCCAATAAATTCCGTCAATTAAAATTTACGGAACTATTGATGAGAGTTTGGTGTCTTTATGTGTCTGACAGGCATCTTTCCATTCAAACAACCGTTTCGCTACCGTCAAAGTGCTACAAATATAAAGATTTAGTTTCAAAAAGAAAAAATGTGTAACTAAATGTTATTTTTATGCAACTTTGTGAACAATATCAAACTTCAGCTGTCCCCGCGCTAAAAAACAACAGTTTTATTTCTATTTATATGATTTTCTTATGTTTAATTAGCATAACGGTGTTTTTCTGTGCGGATGCCGGAAAGATCGATTTTTACACTTGACTATTTTTAGCCGTCCAGAACGCCATGCGAACGGTTAAAAAATGGTCTATTTAATCAGAAAATGCTAATCCACAATAAAAATGCTGATTGTTTTTTGTGCGCATATGTTGCAGAGAAATATTACGTAACAGGATGAATGGAGTAGGAGATTGTATTCAGGGAGAATGGCGAGTCTGTCTAAAGTGAAAAACGGTGTATGGGTGATGGATATAAAAAAGGCCAGCAATGCTGTAATGCCAGTCAGTTAAGCAACTGA
>NZ_SZXC01000070.1:0-43960 GCF_005281055.1 Citrobacter sp. wls711
AAAACGGGAGTGACCATAGATTCCGTTTTAAACGGGTTACGCGCAGGTTCTGACGGACGCGGAGCGACAACGGGTGCTTCAACGCGCTTCACCACCACAGGAGGTGGCGGTGGCGGCGGAGGTGC
The DNA here is from genome assembly GCF_005281055.1 of Citrobacter sp. wls711. Classification (NCBI taxonomy): domain Bacteria; kingdom Pseudomonadati; phylum Pseudomonadota; class Gammaproteobacteria; order Enterobacterales; family Enterobacteriaceae; genus Citrobacter; species Citrobacter sp. wls711. The sequence goes on from NZ_SZXC01000070.1 coordinate 126, forward strand.
ATCAGCATTGATGGTAAACACCACGGTATAGTTACCGCCGTTTTGCCGTTTTACAGCGGCGGCTTTTCCGTTCTCGGTTAAATCGACAACCAGTCGCAAAGACTGTGGATCGTTCGGTGTACCCGCACGGATGGCCTTAACCAGGTTATTACCGCTAAACAGCAGCGGCAGTCCCTGAATCACGCCGGTTTGTTTAATATCCAGCGCAACGGTGCGCTTCCCGTCCTGCGAAACAGCATATTCAGGCTCGCCAATAAAACTGAGCGTAATCCGCGCCTGCTGTTCGCCGTTAGAAACCTGAAGATCGGAAAGGCTGGCGGCCCCTGCCTGCGCGCACAGCAGGACCAGGGTTGCCATCAGCCAATTTCTGATGCGATAAATCATCCCGCCACCCTTTAAGGTTATTCGGCTAAACGCGCCAGCAATAAATTACCCGATGAGGAGACGGCACTTACGCGCGCCTCTCGACCTTGCGCCTGGTATTCGATGTGTATTTCGACGTCCGGGTCCGGGAGCACACCTTTACCTTGTTGTGGCCATTCCACCAGGCAAATTGCATCATTGGCAAAATAATCACGGATCCCCATAAATTCGAGCTCCTCGGGGTCCGCAAGTCGGTACAGATCGAAGTGATATACCATTAAATTTTCAAGCGAATAGGGTTCGACCAGCGTATAGGTGGGGCTTTTTACATTGCCTTTATGACCTAGCGCCTGCAGGAATCCCCGGCTGAAGGTGGTTTTACCCGCGCCCAAATCGCCGTACAAATAAATAACCGTTGCGCCGTCACAGGCCTTCGCGACCCGCAGTCCCAGGTCTAACGTCGCCTGTTCATCCGGTAGCGGAATTACTCTATTCATCATGATAAACGTCAATCACATCAGGGTTAACAATACGCTGTAGCGTGGTAAAGAGATCTGTCGCCAGCATGCCACGCGTACCAAATCGCGCCGCCAGCACATCCGCTGCCGCGCCGTGCGCCACACATCCCGCACACGCAGCATCATACGGGGTAAGCTTCTGTCCGAGCAATGCGCCAATGATTCCGGAAAGGACATCACCCATACCGCCGCTGGCCATTCCTGCGTTACCGGCATCGATAATGGCTAATGCATTGTGCTCCGAGGCCACTACCGTACCCGCGCCTTTCAGCACCACCACACCTCCGTACCGTTTTACCAGACGCTGTGCAGAAAGTAAGCGATCGTCTTCAATTTCTGTAATGGAACAGCCCAACAGTCGCGCAGCCTCGCCCGGATGCGGCGTGATCACGCGATTGTGACGTTTATCGGGATTGATTGCCAGCAGGTTAAGCGCATCGGCATCCCACAGCATCGGTTTGCGAAAATTCTCAACTTTTTGCAGTGCTTTTTTTCCCCACTCTTGCTGCCCAAGTCCGGGACCGATGACCACGACATCCGCCCACGCCAGACTTTCCTCCACCGCGCGAGGCGTCAACTCATCGACCATCAGTTCCGGACGGGCGGTCAGGATCGGTGCAATATTTTCACTGCGCGTGAGCACCTTAACCAATCCGGCACCAGCGCGAAGCGCCGCTTCACCGGCCATGCGTATGGCGCCTGCTGTGCCATAGTCACCCCCGATGATCGCCAGTCGACCATGGTCACCTTTGTGCGATGTTGCGCGGCGTGGTGTCAGCCAGCATCTAAGCTGTGAGGCATCAACGCGCTGAATGGGCGCGTCCTGCCCCGCCAGCCAGGCATCCAGCCCGAGCGCGTTAAAATGGATACGCCCTGTGACATCACGCGCTTTGCCCGTGATCAGACCGGGCTTCAATGCAATAAAGGTAACGGTATGGGCAGCATGAATCACCGCTCCGGGCGTTCCCCCCGTCTGCGCCAGCAGACCGGAAGGAATATCAATAGCCACTGTGGGAGCAGAATGCGCATTCGCCTGTTTGATTAATGTCGCCAGTGGGTCACGAGGTGCATGTTTTAAGCCGGTGCCGAGAAGCGCATCGATAATCACATCCACCTCTTGCGGCCAGATAATATCCGGGGCGTGGATAACGCCACCTGCGTTCAGCCAGGCATGACGAGCATGTTCTGCCTCCTGTGGGAGCGGTTTGTCGCTTTCTTGCGCTAATAGCGTGACGTGAATCCCCGCGGCTTTGGCAAGTCTCGCCACGACATAGCCGTCGCCGCCGTTATTACCGTGGCCACAGAGCACCAGCCAGTGCCGAGCGGCAGGATATGCATTGCGAGCAACCTGGAACGCCGCCTCTCCCGCACGTTGCATCAGCTCATACAACGTCAGCCCAAGGCTGTCTGCCGCCTCATGTTCCATCCGTTTGATGTCATCAGCGTGCCAGACGGAGTGTGGTATACTTGCGGGGTTTTTCTTCATTGTATGGTCCGTCATGTCAGAGCCCCTCGATCTCAATCAGTTAGCACAAAAAATTAAGCAGTGGGGGCTGGAACTTGGCTTTCAGCAGGTCGGTATTGCCGATACAGACCTTAGCGAAGCCGAACCCAAACTGCAGGCCTGGCTGGATAAACAATACCATGGCGAAATGGACTGGATGGCCCGTCACGGCATGATGCGCGCCCGCCCCCACGAATTATTACCCGGAACTTTACGCGTCATCAGCGTACGGATGAATTATCTTCCCGCCAACGCCGCGTTTGCCAGCACGCTAAAAAACCCGTCACTGGGCTACATCAGCCGTTATGCGTTGGGCCGTGACTACCATAAGCTGCTGCGTAACCGTTTAAAAAAGCTGGGCGAGTTGATCCAGCAGCATTGCGTTTCGCTGAATTTTAGACCTTTTGTCGATTCTGCGCCCATTCTGGAGCGTCCACTGGCGGAAAAAGCCGGACTTGGCTGGATTGGTAAGCACTCACTAATTCTCAGCCGTGAAGCCGGATCATTTTTCTTCCTTGGTGAACTGCTGATCGATTTACCGCTGCCCGTGGATCAGCCTGTTGAAGAAGCCTGCGGCAAATGCGTGGCCTGTATGACGATTTGCCCCACGGGCGCCATCGTTGAACCGTACACCGTTGATGCCCGCCGCTGTATTTCCTATCTCACGATCGAACTAGAAGGCGCTATCCCGGAAGAGTTTCGCCCACTGTTGGGCAACCGAATCTATGGCTGCGATGACTGCCAGCTCATTTGCCCCTGGAATCGCTATTCGCAGCTCACTGTAGAAGATGACTTTAGCCCAAGAAAACAACTGCATGCCCCGGAACTGATTGAGCTGTTTGGCTGGAGCGAAGCGTGGTTTTTAAAAGTGACGGAAGGTTCGGCTATTCGTCGCATCGGACACTTGCGTTGGTTGCGAAATATCGCCGTCGCGCTGGGAAATGCCCCGTGGGATGAAACCGTAATAAATGCGCTGGAAAATCGCAGAGGTGAGCACCCACTTCTCGACGAGCACATCGAATGGGCGATTGCGCAGCAGATTGAGAAAAGAAATGCCTGCGTGGTTGAAGTGCAGTTACCGAAGAAACAGCGGCTGGTCAGGGTGATTGAAAAAGGTCTGCCGCGTGACGCTTAAGTCATCCACAGCTTGTGCATAAAAATAAAAACACATTGATATTCAAGAAGGAAAAAATCGTCAAGTGATCACATTAACAATTTGAAATGATAATTAATTCATTAAATTCAAATGGTTATAAAGATACTATTCACCAAGCGAAGTTTTTTGCATTCCAGGAATATTACTCTGACCTGTGGATAAGTCTGTTTACAAGAATATGTCAAAGACAAAAGAAAACAGCCCCAACGCGATTATTCGTTGTGGATATGTTTATTGAGATAAGAATTTGGAGCGGGAAACGAGACTCGAACTCGCGACCCCGACCTTGGCAAGGTCGTGCTCTACCAACTGAGCTATTCCCGCTTGGGTGGTGCGTATCTTGCGATACTTTTCAAATTTTGGAGCGGGAAACGAGACTCGAACTCGCGACCCCGACCTTGGCAAGGTCGTGCTCTACCAACTGAGCTATTCCCGCAAAATCTTCGCCTTTCAAGCTGCTACTGCGTTGGCTTTCTTCACTCACCTTAGTCACTTACTTTAGTAAGTTCCCAAGGATTCGTTCAGTCACCGCCTTGCCGCAACTCGAAACTCTTCGATTAAATTTGTTGCTGTCGTAACGCGTAAATCTCTGTCGTTACGGGAGGCGCATTATACGAGAAATTCGTTTAGCTGCAACCCCCTTGAATACGATTTTTTTGAAAACGCGTTCAAGTGATTACTTTACAATCAAGCTGGACAATTTAGCGTCAAAAAGCCGGTGACGCAAGCCACCGGAGAACAAAATCAAAGCTTAATAAAATGCTCACGGTAGTAAGCCAGCTCAGCGACGGACTCACGAATGTCGTCCATCGCCTGGTGTGTCCCCTGCTTCGTGAAGCCATCGAGGATCTCCGGCTTCCAGCGACGGGCCAGCTCTTTCAACGTGCTAACGTCCAGATAGCGATAATGGAAATACGCTTCCAGTTCCGGCATGTATTTGAACAGGAAACGACGATCCTGGCCGATGCTGTTGCCACAAATCGGGGATTTCCCTGCAGGAACCCACTCTTTTAAAAATGCCAGTGTCGCCAGCTCCGCTTCACGATCGCCCATGGTGCTCGCCTTCACGCGCTCCACCAGACCACTTCCGGTATGCGTACGCACGTTCCAGTCATCCATTAGCGCCAGCTGCGCGTCGGACTGGTGGACGGCAATCGTCGGTCCTTCAGCCAGAATATTCAGATTGGCGTCAGTCACCAGCGTCGCGATCTCAATAATGCGATCGCGCTCGGGATCCAGACCTGTCATCTCCAGATCGATCCAAATCAGGTTGTTTTCATTGCCACTCATGCTATTTTCCACCCTTCAGACGTCACATTCAGTGTGACTATATTCATCTAAAATTGCGTGTATCATAAATGTTTTGCCCATCATGGGCGACCAGGAGTCAGTACGATTGAGTAAAAATAAACTCTCCAAAGGCCAACAGCGCCGCGTGAACGCCAATCACCAGCGTCGTCTTAAAACGTCCACGGAGAAGCCCGACTACGACGACAACCTGTTTGGCGAGACCGCTGAAGGTATTGTTATCAGCCGCTTTGGCATGCATGCCGACGTGGAGTCTGCCGACGGCGATGTCCACCGTTGCAACATCCGTCGCACAATTCGTTCGCTGGTAACCGGCGATCGTGTAGTCTGGCGTCCAGGTAAGGCCGCAGCCGAAGGCGTGAACGTTAAAGGGATCGTTGAAGCGGTACATGAACGTACCTCGGTGCTAACGCGTCCGGACTTTTATGACGGTGTAAAACCCATTGCGGCCAACATCGACCAAATCGTCATTGTCTCAGCCATCTTACCCGAGCTGTCACTCAATATTATCGACCGATATCTGGTTGCCTGCGAAACATTGCAGGTTGAGCCCATTGTCGTGCTCAACAAAATCGATCTGCTCGACGATGAAGGCATGGCTTTCGTGAACGAGCAGATGGATATCTACCGCAATATTGGCTATCGCGTGTTGATGGTCTCCAGCCATAAAAAAGACGGTTTGCAGCCACTTGAAGAAGCCTTGACCGATCGCATCAGCATTTTTGCGGGTCAATCTGGCGTGGGTAAATCCAGTCTGCTCAATAACCTGCTCGGCCTGCAGAAAGAGATCCTGACCAACGATGTCTCCGATAACTCCGGTCTTGGGCAACACACCACCACGGCCTCTCGCTTGTACCACTTCCCGCACGGCGGTGACGTCATTGACTCCCCCGGCGTACGTGAGTTCGGGTTGTGGCATCTTGAGCCGGAACAAATCACCCACGGGTTTGTCGAATTCCATGACTTCTTAGGTCATTGCAAATACCGCGACTGTAAACATGATACGGATCCAGGCTGCGCTATCCGTGAAGCAGTAGAGAAAGGGGCTATCGCCGAAACTCGGTTTGAGAATTATCACCGCATCCTTGAAAGCATGGCGCAGGTAAAAACGCGTAAAAACTTTTCTGATACGGACAACTGACAACTAAGCTAAGCATCGCTAGAATCGTCCCCCTTTTTTCAGGATCCGGCCCGCATGCCGGATCGGGAACAAATTATGGCCTGGAGGCTACCTTGTTAAATTCATTTAAGCTTTCGCTACAATACATTCTGCCGAAACTATGGCTCACTCGCCTGGCGGGTTGGGGTGCAAGCAAACGAGCAGGATGGCTAACTAAACTGGTTATCGATCTGTTCGTGAAATATTACAAGGTCGATATGACAGAGGCGCAGAAGCCGGATACCGCCAGCTATCGCACCTTTAACGACTTCTTCGTGCGCCCACTGCGTGACGATGCCCGCCCAATTAATACCGACCCGAATGTTCTGGTTATGCCAGCTGACGGCGTGATTAACCAGTTGGGGAACATCGAAGAAGACAAACTGTTGCAGGCCAAAGGGCACAGCTACAGCCTTGAAGCACTGCTGGCAGGTAACTACCAAATGGCGGACAAGTTCCGTAACGGAACGTTTGTCACGACGTACCTCTCACCGCGTGATTACCACCGCGTACATATGCCGTGTAACGGTATCCTGCGGGAAATGCTGTACGTGCCTGGCGATCTTTTCTCGGTCAACATTCTGACCGCGCAAAACGTGCCCAACCTTTTTGCCCGTAACGAACGCGTTATTTGCCTGTTTGACACTGAATTTGGCCCGATGGTGCAAATTCTGGTCGGTGCAACCATCGTCGGTAGCATCGAAACTGTCTGGGCTGGCACCATCACGCCACCGCGTGAAGGCGTAATTAAGCGCTGGACATGGCCTGAAGGTGAAAGCGAAGGTTCAGTGGCGCTGCTGAAAGGCCAGGAAATGGGCCGCTTTAAGCTTGGTTCAACCGTCATCAACCTGTTTGCGCCAGGCAAAGTTAATCTCGTCGAGCAGTTGCAGGATCTTTCGGTCACCAAAATCGGTCAACCGATGGCAATCTCTACCGAAACATTCGTGACGCCAGAGGCCGAACCCGCCCCGCTTGCGCAAGACGAGATCGAAGCAGAACACGCAGCCAGCCCGCTGGTTGACGACAAAAAAGACGAAAGTTAAACATAGGAATCGCTGCTGTGCGCCTGATTATCACTTTTCTGATGGCCTGGTGCCTCAGCCAGGGGGCGTACGCTGCGACGGCCCCCGATACCAAACAAATCACCCAAGAACTGGAGCAGGCCAAAGCGGCAAAACCCGCTCAGCCAGAAGCCGTCGAGGCGCTCCAGTCCGCGCTGAATGCCCTTGAAGAGCGTAAAGGCTCTCTCGAGCGCGCCGAACAGTATCAGCAGGTTATTGATAACTTCCCCAAGCTGTCCGCGACGCTACGCGCGCAGCTTAGCAACCTGCGCGATGAACCTCGCAGCATCCCCACGGACCTCTCGGCTGACGCCTTAAACCAGGAGATCCTGCAGGTCAGCAGTCAGTTGCTGGAAAAAAGCCGTCAGGCCCAGCAAGAGCAGGATCGCGCCCGCGAAATCGCCGATTCATTAAACCAGCTCCCTCAACAGCAAACCGATGCTCGCCGTCAATTAAATGAAATTGAACGACGCCTTGGCGCAGCCAGCGGTAATACGCCGCTCAATCAGTCGTTGCAGGCTGAATCCGCCAGACTCAAAGCGCTGGTCGATGAGCTGGAGCTGGCACAACTTTCCGCTAACAATCGTCAAGAACTGGCGCGTATGCGCTCCGAACTGGCCGAAAAACAGAGCCAGCAGCTCGACGCTTACCTGCAGGCATTACGAAATCAGCTCAATAGCCAGCGGCAGCGTGAAGCGGAGCGGGCGTTGGAAAGCACCGAACTGCTGGCAGAAAACAGTGCAGGACTGCCGGAAGGCATTGTCGATCAGTTCAAGGTCAACCGCGAACTGTCACAGGCGTTAAACCAGCAGGCACAACGTATGGACCTGGTGGCGTCTCAGCAGCGTCAGGCCACCGGTCAAACGTTGCAGGTACGTCAGGCATTGAACACGCTGCGCGAGCAGTCACAGTGGCTGGGGGCGTCGAATATGCTGGGTGAAGCGCTTCGCGCGCAGGTTTCCCGTCTACCTGAAATGCCTAAGCCGCAACAGCTCGATACCGAAATGGCGCAGCTGCGCGTACATCGCATGCGCTATGAAGACCTCCTCAACAAACAGCCGCAGCTACGCCAGATCCATCAAGCGGATGGACAGCCGCTTACCGCAGAGCAGACCCGTATTCTCAATGCCCAACTGCGTACCCAGCGTGAGCTGTTAAATTCCCTGCTACAGGGCGGCGATACGCTGATACTCGAGTTAACCAAGCTGAAAGTCTCCAATAGTCAGTTGGAAGATGCGCTGAAAGAGGTTAACGAAGCCACGCACCGCTATCTGTTCTGGACCTCTGACGTCAGCCCGATTTCACTCTCCTGGCCGGTCGATTTGGTTCAGGATCTGCGTCGTCTAATCTCATTAGATACGTTTAATCAGCTTGGTAAAGCCAGCGTCATGATGCTCACCAGTAAGGCCACACTGCTGCCGCTCTTCGCCGCGCTGGTGCTGGTAGGGTTTAGCCTCTATTCGCGTAAGCACTTCACCCGCTTTCTTGAGCGATCGTCTGCGCGGGTCGGTAAAGTCACCCAGGATCACTTCTGGCTGACGATACGAACGGTATTCTGGTCAATTCTCGTTGCCTCGCCGCTGCCGGTGCTGTGGGCGACGCTGGGTTACGGCCTGCAGGAAGCCTGGCCCTATCCGCTGGCCGTCGCCATCGGCGATGGTGTGACCGCCACGGTGCCTATGCTGTGGGCGGTGATGATTTGCGCTACCTTTGCGCGGCCGAATGGTCTGTTCATCGCGCACTTTGGCTGGCCGCGCAACCGCGTCGCTAAAGCTATGCACTATTACCTGATGAGCATCGGACTGATTGTTCCGCTGATCATGGCGGTGATCATGTTTGATAATCTCAATGACCGTGAATTCTCCGCTTCATTAGGACGCCTGTGCTTTATGTTGATTTGTGGCGCACTGGCCATCGTCACTCTGAGCCTCAAACGCGCCGGGATCCCGCTGTACCTCGACAAAGAGGGCAACGGCGACAACATGGTCAACAGCATGCTGTGGAATATGCTAATGGGTGCCCCGTTAGTTGCCATTCTTGCGGCCGCGGTAGGTTACCTGGCCACAGCACAGGCGCTGCTGGCCCGCCTGGAGACGTCTGTTGCTATCTGGTTCTTGTTGCTGGTGGTTTATCACGTCATCCGCCGCTGGATGCTTATCCAGCGCCGTCGTCTGGCTTTTGACCGCGCCAAACACCGACGCGCAGAAATGCTGGCGCAGCGTGCACGTGGTGAAGAAGAACCCGCGCACTCCACCAGCCTGGAAGGAGCGATAGATATCGATGAAAGCGAAGTCGATCTGGACGCGATAAGCGCACAGTCGCTGCGCCTGGTGCGGTCTATCCTGATGCTCATCGCCCTGCTTTCAGTCATCGTGCTGTGGTCAGAAATTCATTCCGCGTTCGGCTTCCTGGAAAATATCTCACTATGGGATGTGACGTCCACGGTGCAGGGCGTAGAAAGCTTAGAGCCGATTACGCTGGGCGCAGTGCTTATTGCCATTCTGGTGTTTATCATCACCACCCAGCTGGTGCGTAACCTGCCTGCACTGCTGGAACTGGCGCTGTTGCAGCACCTGGATTTAACACCAGGTACCGGTTACGCCATCACCACTATAACCAAGTATCTACTGATGCTAATTGGTGGCCTGGTGGGCTTCTCAATGATTGGTATTGAGTGGTCGAAACTGCAGTGGCTGGTTGCTGCTCTCGGTGTTGGTTTGGGCTTTGGTTTGCAAGAGATCTTCGCCAACTTTATATCCGGCCTGATCATCCTGTTTGAAAAACCAATTCGTATTGGCGACACGGTGACCATTCGCGACCTCACCGGCAGCGTGACCAAGATTAACACCCGCGCGACCACCATCAGCGACTGGGATCGTAAAGAGATCATCGTGCCCAACAAGGCGTTTATCACCGAGCAGTTTATCAACTGGTCGTTATCCGACTCAGTGACTCGTGTGGTATTGACCATTCCTGCACCGTCAGAAGCCAACAGCGAGGAGGTCACGCAAATCCTGCTCACTGCCGCCCAGCGCTGCTCACTGGTTATCGACACACCGGCGCCGGAAGTCTTCCTGGTTGACCTTCAGCAGGGGATTCAGATCTTTGAGCTGCGTATCTATGCCGCAGAGATGGGACACCGTATGCCATTACGCCACGAGATCCACCAGCTGATTCTGGCGGGCTTCCGTGAGCACGGTATTGATATGCCATTCCCACCGTTCCAGATGCGTCTGGAGAGCCTCAGCGGAAAACAAACGGGGAGAACGTTAAGTTCTGCGGGCAGAGGTAAGCGCCCGGCGGGAAGCTTGTAAACGTGAGTGGTGCCGGATGGCGGCTTCGCCTAATCCGGCCTACGAAGATGCTTCTTTAGTAGGCCGGATTAGGCGGGTCGTTTATTCAACCGCCCATTCAGGCTCATTGGCCATACGACGGCTGTAGTTCTGGTAAATCGCCATGGCTAACAACGAGAAGAAAATCGGCCCGCCGGTCATCCACAGTGCACTGTTCCAGTCGCCAGCTTCAATCACCGGCTGGATAATGGTGAACACGTTGGCGAACGTCACCACCAGCACCACGACACTCGTTGCCAGTAGCGTTGCGGCTCGGGTTTTAAATATCACAAACGGTCTTTCCAGACCGACGCGAGATTTAAAGAAAGGGAACGCCAGCGCGAGGAACAGATACGGCAGCGTCATCGAGACGTTCGCCATCAGCGTCAGCTTGTTATAGAACGCTGAGGCCGTATCGCCGCCAAACGACACCAGCAGAATAAACAGGCTCACAAGCCCACACTGCATCCACATCGCCGTCGTCGGCATCCCCATAGCGTTCAGTCTGGTCATCGGTGCAGGCCACAGTGCTTTTGGCGTCCCCTGAATAATCGCTTTCAGCGGCGAGTAGCTGAGCGTGAAGAATGCCCCGGTATAAGCAAGGAACATAGACAGGCCGGTAATACGCGCAAACCAGACGCCCGTAGTGATTGCCGTCTCAGGTGAAAGATGCAGCGCATGGCCCAGCGTCATCCCCAAACTTTTCATCAGGATATAAGTAATATTACCCAAGTTCACTGAACTATTACTTAATACATCCTGCCAGTTGGTACTCACGCCCCATAAAAAGATGGCCAGCGAATAACCCACTGAAATGACAATCGCCGCGAAGACAATGCCTTTCGCGAAGTTCTTTTCAGGTTTCTCTGTTTTATCAACCAGTCCACCCACGGCTTCTATTCCGCCATAGGCAAAAATAGCAAACACCACAAATGACAGCATGGCCAGACCGGACTGATATCCCGGATTCGGTGAAGAGACAAAATTAATATCCTGTGCAAAGTGGCCACCGGTTAATAACAAAATAGCGATACTCACTAACAACAGAACTAAATTAAGACACATGACGGCAATTCCGCCAACCGCCGTAATGCGAGCAATCTTATTAATACCCCGTGACGCTACGCCAGTCACCAACACCATCCAGCCAACAGCAAGCAGTCCGACGACCTGCGTGGGCTCAAACCCGGCGATACGCCAGGTCTGCGTCATATCCGCGCCGAATATAAAGGTGGAAAAAGGCACCCAGACTTTCGCCGCGGTGCTCACCATCCAGATAACGTAGGAAGAGAACCACATAAAGGTGCCGATAAACGCATAACGAGGTCCGACGCTATTATTCATCCACGAATAGATCCCACCCTCTTCTTTCCGATAGGCAGACCCCATTTCAGCCATCATTAAGGCAAATGGGATAAAGAATAATAATGCAGAAAATACATACCATGGAATGGCACTGTATCCCATTAAATAGAAAGCCGAGGGGCTATTAGCAAATCCAAAAACAGACGTAAATATCATCAGGATGAGACCAGTCAGGCTCATCTTTTTTATTGTTTGGGTCATTAAACTATCCCTTACTCTGGAGAGTGTTTATCAAACACCACTCACCGGTGAATACTGCCCCCTTGCAGAGATCAGCAATAAGAAAATCAACACAGGATTGATACCTGAATGCTAACAAAATTCCAGAGTTAAATTGTGGCTATTAGAGGGGAAATGAAAAAAGATGCTACAAAGTGGCGACTATGCGCCACTTTGTAATGCGGAGACGTGAATTACGCACGATCGACGGTAAAGGCGATAACATCAGCGAGGCTATCGGCCCCCAGTGCCAGCATAACCAGACGGTCGACGCCCAGCGCCACGCCTGAGCAATCCGGCATCCCAACTTTTAGCGCTTCAAGCAGATTGTTATCGATAGGCTGTTGCGGTAAGCCACGGGCGGCTCGTTTGCGGTTATCCTGTTCGAAGCGTTGCTGCTGCTCGCGTGCATCGGTCAACTCATGGAAACCATTCGCCAGCTCAATACCTTTGTAGTACACCTCAAAACGTTCGGCCACGCGGTGGTCTTCAGTACTGATTTGCGCCAACGACGCCTGGCTGGCCGGGAAATGATATACAAACGTCGGTTTATCTTTGCCAATGTGCGGTTCGACGCCCATCGCAAACAGCAGTTGCAGCAAGGTATCCCGGTCTTCTTCGGTGTCCGCGATATTGCTGAGATCCAGCTTAGCCGCCGCTTCGCGCAACTGTGTTTTATCCGCTGACAGCGGGTCGATTTCAAGATGACGCTGGAAGGCTTGCTGATAAGAGAGGCTTTCCGCCGGAGAGCAGTCCAGCACTTGCTGGAGCAAATCATCCACTTCATTCATCAGACGGTACATGTCGTAATGAGGACGGTACCACTCGAGCATGGTGAACTCGGGGTTATGGTGACGCCCCATCTCTTCGTTACGGAAACTGCGACACAGTTGGTAGACCGGACCACACCCTGCAACCAGCAGGCGCTTCATATGGTATTCCGGGCTGGTCATCAAATAGAGGTTCATGCCCTGAGAATGACCCGGGCCAACGAAACGCGTTTCGAACGGGAACAGATGAATATCCGTAACCGTCGCCTGACTCATACAAGGTGTCTCAACCTCAAGCACGCCACGGTCGGCAAAAAAGCGGCGGATTTCCGCTATAATTGCTGCACGTTTTAACAGATTGGGGATGGACGCGCTCGGCTGCCAGGTTGCCGTTTCGCTCATGGTTGTTTCTCCGATTTAAGACAAGGGCACGAAGTCTACTCGTAACGCGTTAGCGAGACAAATTTCGGGAGGGAATAACAAACACGGACAAGTTGATAAAAAAAGCAACATTGGGTGGTTTAGTAATTAAATTAATCAAAATCAATGATAATTCCCCCCTGTGATACGCTAAAAAAATCGAACACGTCAAATTTCCCGCTCCTCCCTGAGACTATACTATTGTACCTATAAAGGAGCAGTGGAAACGCGTTCATAACCCGTTTGACTCAGATGAAGCATCTGATTACGGGCGGGGATGAAATAACAACAATCTGGAGGAATGTCGTGCAAACCTTTCAAGCCGATCTTGCCATTATAGGCGCCGGTGGCGCGGGATTACGTGCTGCAATTGCTGCCGCACAAGCAAATCCCAACGCTAAAATCGCACTGATCTCAAAAGTGTACCCAATGCGCAGCCATACCGTTGCTGCCGAAGGCGGCTCTGCTGCTGTCGCGCAGGATCATGACAGCTTTGACTACCATTTTCACGATACGGTAGCTGGCGGAGACTGGCTGTGTGAGCAGGATGTCGTGGATTACTTTGTCCACCACTGCCCAACTGAAATGACGCAACTGGAACAATGGGGTTGCCCGTGGAGCCGTCGTGAAGACGGTAGCGTCAACGTACGTCGCTTCGGCGGTATGAAAATTGAGCGCACCTGGTTTGCCGCGGATAAAACCGGCTTCCACATGCTGCATACGCTGTTCCAAACGTCTTTGCAGTTCCCGCAAATTCAGCGTTTCGACGAGCACTTCGTCCTGGACATCCTGGTTGATGACGGTCAGGCTCGCGGCCTGGTTGCGATGAACATGATGGAAGGCACGCTGATGCAAATCCGTGCTAACGCAGTTGTCATGGCAACAGGCGGCGCAGGCCGTGTGTACCGTTACAACACCAACGGCGGCATCGTTACCGGCGACGGTATGGGCATGGCACTGAGCCACGGCGTTCCGCTGCGTGATATGGAATTCGTTCAGTATCACCCGACTGGTCTGCCAGGCTCCGGTATCCTGATGACCGAAGGCTGCCGCGGTGAAGGCGGTATTCTGGTCAACAAAGATGGCTATCGCTATCTGCAGGACTACGGCATGGGTCCGGAAACCCCACTGGGCGAGCCGAAGAACAAATACATGGAACTGGGTCCGCGCGACAAAGTTTCTCAGGCCTTCTGGCACGAATGGCGTAAAGGCAACACCATTTCCACCCCGCGTGGCGATGTGGTTTACCTCGACCTGCGTCACCTCGGTGAGAAAAAACTGCTCGAGCGCTTACCGTTCATCTGCGAACTGGCGAAAGCCTACGTGGGTGTCGATCCGGTTAAAGAACCGATCCCGGTACGTCCGACCGCGCACTACACCATGGGCGGTATCGAAACCGATCAGCACTGTGAAACCCGCATTAAAGGTCTGTTCGCCGTTGGTGAATGTTCCTCTGTTGGTCTGCATGGCGCTAACCGTCTGGGTTCTAACTCTCTGGCAGAATTGGTGGTCTTTGGCCGCATGGCCGGTGAGAAAGCGATGGAACGCGCTGCAACGGTAGGCGCGGCAAACGGTGCCGCTCTCGACGCACAGGTTGCGGGCGTTGAAAAACGTCTGAAAGATCTGGTGAACCAGGAAGGTAACGAAAACTGGTCCAAAATCCGCGACGAAATGGGTCTGTCGATGGAAGAAGGTTGCGGTATCTACCGTACGCCGGAACTCATGCAGAAAACCGTTGATAAACTGGCCGAACTGCAGGAACGTTTCAAGCGCGTACGTATCACCGATACCTCCAGCGTCTTCAACACCGACTTGCTGTACACCATCGAACTGGGTCATGGTCTGAACGTTGCTGAATGTATGGCGCACTCTGCGCTGGCACGTAAAGAATCCCGCGGCGCGCACCAGCGTCTGGATGAAGGCTGCACCGAGCGTGATGACGTTAACTTCCTCAAACACACTCTCGCCTTCCGCGATGCTGACGGCACAACTCGCCTGGAATACAGCGACGTGAAAATCACCACTCTGCCGCCAGCTAAACGTATGTACGGTGGCGAAGCGGAAGCAGCCGATAAGAAGGAGAAGGCGAATGGCTGAGATGAAAAACCTGAAAGTTGAGGTGGTGCGCTATAACCCGGAAACCGATACCGCGCCGCACAGTGCTTTCTATGAAGTTCCTTATGATGAAACCACATCTCTACTGGATGCGTTGGGTTACATCAAAGATAACCTGGCACCGGACCTGAGCTACCGCTGGTCCTGCCGTATGGCAATCTGCGGCTCCTGCGGCATGATGGTCAACAACGTGCCTAAACTGGCGTGCAAAACATTCCTGCGTGAATACACCAACGGTATGAAGGTTGAAGCGCTGGGCAACTTCCCGATCGAACGCGATCTGGTCGTCGATATGACGCACTTTATCGAAAGCCTGGAAGCGATCAAGCCGTACATCATTGGTAACCCGCGTACTCCGGATCAGGGTCCAAACACCCAGACTCCGGCGCAGATGGCGAAGTATCATCAGTTCTCCGGTTGCATCAACTGTGGTCTGTGCTATGCCGCGTGCCCGCAGTTCGGCCTGAACCCAGAGTTCATTGGACCGGCTGCAATCACCCTGGCGCATCGTTATAACGAAGATAGCCGCGACCACGGTAAGAAGGAGCGTATGGCTCAGTTGAACAGCCCGAACGGCGTCTGGTCCTGTACTTTCGTGGGCTACTGCTCCGAAGTCTGCCCGAAACACGTCGATCCGGCTGCGGCCATTCAGCAGGGTAAAGTTGAAAGTTCAAAAGACTTTCTTATCGCTACCCTGAAACCACGCTAAGGAGTGCACGATGACGACTAAACGCAAAGCCTATGTGCGGCCAATGACGTCCACCTGGTGGAAAAAACTGCCATTTTATCGTTTTTACATGCTGCGTGAAGGCACGGCAGTTCCGGCAGTCTGGTTCAGCATTGAACTGATTATCGGCCTGTTTGCACTCAAGCATGGTGCAGAGTCCTGGATGGGTTTTGTCGCCTTTTTACAAAACCCGGTGGTGGTAATTCTTAATATTATCGCCCTGGCTGCAGCGCTGCTGCATACCAAAACCTGGTTTGAGCTGGCGCCAAAAGCTGCCAACATCATCGTAAAAGACGAAAAAATGGGGCCAGAGCCGATCATCAAAGGTCTCTGGGCAGTTACTGTGGTTGCGACAGTAGTAATACTGTTTGTTGCCCTGTTCTGGTAAGGAGTCCGGAATGATTAATCCAAATCCAAAACGCTCTGACGAACCCGTATTCTGGGGCCTGTTTGGTGCAGGCGGTATGTGGAGCGCTATCATTGCGCCGGTGATGATCCTGTTGGTAGGCATTATGCTGCCGCTGGGCTTTGTTCCTGATGCTTTCAGCTATGAACGCGTACTGGCATTTGCTCAGAGCTTCATCGGACGTGCGTTCCTGTTCCTGATGATCGTTCTGCCGCTGTGGTGTGGTTTACACCGTATGCACCACGCGATGCATGACCTGAAAATCCACGTGCCGGCTGGCAAGTGGGTATTCTACGGTCTGGCTGCGATCCTGACCGTTGTAACGGCGATTGGTATTCTGACCATCTAATCGTTCCGCCCTCTTATCATCCGGTAAGAGGGCGTTTTTTCGCTCTCTCTTCCCTTAATTCCCCGCCAGGTTCTACACTTAGGAAAAACCTTAAAAGGAAAATCCTATGCGCTTGCTGCCTGTAGTTGCTGCCGTTACGGCTGCATTTCTGGTTGTCGCTTGCAGCTCCCCTACGCCGCCTGCAGGCGTGACCGTTGTCAATAACTTTGATGCTAAACGCTATCTCGGAACCTGGTACGAAATCGCGCGCTTCGATCATCGCTTCGAACGAGGACTGGATAAAGTCACCGCCACCTACAGCCTACGTGATGATGGTGGTATCAATGTCATCAACAAAGGCTACAACCCCGACAGAAGCATGTGGCAAAAAACGGAAGGCAAGGCTTATTTCACTGGCGATCCTACGCGAGCGGCGCTGAAGGTGTCGTTCTTCGGTCCATTCTACGGTGGGTATAACGTGATTGCTCTCGATCGGGAGTATCGCCACGCGCTGGTTTGTGGCCCGGATCGCGACTACCTGTGGATCCTCTCACGTACCCCCACTATTTCAGACGAGATGAAACAGCAAATGCTGGCAGTCGCGGCCCGGGAAGGGTTTGAAGTGAACAAGCTAATTTGGGTAAAACAGCCTGGCGCTTAGTGGGTACTGAGCTTCAGACCAATAATTCCGGCGACAATCAGACCCAGACTCAGCAAACGTGCCGGACTGGCGGATTCCCCCAGCAGCAGGATACCGGTAATGGCCGCCCCTACCGCACCAATACCGGTCCAGACAGCATAAGCTGTTCCAACGGGCAACGTTCGCATCGCCCAGGAAAGCATGGCG
This sequence comes from Citrobacter sp. wls711, assembly GCF_005281055.1. Lineage (NCBI taxonomy): Bacteria > Pseudomonadati > Pseudomonadota > Gammaproteobacteria > Enterobacterales > Enterobacteriaceae > Citrobacter > Citrobacter sp. wls711. The sequence continues at coordinate 17,724 of NZ_SZXC01000070.1, forward strand.
ATACTGACGATCATGGCCACAATGGTAATAATGCTCGGTGTCAGACGGGTAAAACCATGGGTATATTTCAGGCCAATTGCCCATACGACTTCAAGCAGGCCAGCAATCAATAAAACGATCCAGGACATATCAGGCTCCAGAATAACAATGGGGCCGTCCCCGGTGAGAGAAGCGTTTGCAGGTCGTCCTACAACGCTGAAGTATGAAAAAGCATTTTTGCCCGAAAGAAAATGAATTTCAACATTTTTATCCATTGCCTGCTTAAAGCAAGAATTGAGCACAAATAGCAGCGTAGTTCCCGCATTTGGCTGCCATTGGTCTTATCTATGATAAATGGCTTTCTGAAGTCAGGAAGCCGTTTTTCCCACTTCTGAATGCGAAAAGTTTATGCATAAAATTTTAGTGATTGACCGGTGCCACTTTACCCGTACAGGGGTCGAGGCCTTGCTTAATCATTCTGGTAGGTTTAATTCGTCGTTTCTGGTATCAGGAATCAATAACCTCTTACTGGCAAAAGAACATATTTCGCAGTGGAAACCGCATCTGGTGATCGCGGATTTATATGGTTTTCTCAGCGATGTACATGCCAGTCCGCCGATTGCGCCTTTTTTTATGAGCTGTGGTCTGATCCCCCTGATTTTACTGCAATCAGGAGACAGAAAGCCTGTACCCGCTCACAACCCGCAATACGCCGTCCATTCGGTATTATCCAAACGCACTACGCTCTCTGAGTTGTCAGACAGTATTCAGGATGCTCTCTGCGTTCGTCCTGCGCTAAAGACCACTAAAAACGCGACACCGCTGCTTACGCCGCAGGAAGAGAAAGTACTGTCGATGTGGATGGATGGCGTGAGTAACACTGCGATAGCCTCGGCCCTCGGCATTCATGGCAAGACGGTTTACACCTATAAACGCAACATTCGCATCAAGCTGCATTTAGGAAACCGCTTTTCACCGTTTCTGTCGCTACCCGAGAAAATGAATTAACGGTACGACAGAGCGTCGTACCGTTCATGATTATTGCTGAGCTTTTGTCGCTGCACCAGAGATTGCGCTACCGCCTTCAGAAATATCCTGCCCAACACCTTTTGTTGTATTACACGCAGTCAACACTGAAGAAAGAACCAACACAGAAAAGAGCGCTGCAATTGTCTTTTTAACCATAACGTCTTCCTTTTCTAGCCAATATTGTTTGTGTATAGCTACTTAATGATAGACAAGATCCGGAAGGATGACGGAAAAACGCAGATTTTTAAGACAATATGACAGGCTCAACTGGCCGCGTGAGAGATTGAATTACCAAGATGTTTGATGTCTTCACCGAAGCCACGTGCGGTATTACAGCCCGTCAGGAGTGTGCTGGTGAACAGGATAAGCATTACAAGACCGAGAAGACGTTTCATCATTCCTGCCCTGGAAAAGTATGGCGCAGCAGCCTGCGCCATCGATCAAATAGGATGTATTACTTAACGCGGGAAACGTATTCGCCTGAACGCGTATCCACTTTGATCACTTCGCCGATCTGTACGAACAGCGGAACTTTAACAACTGCGCCGGTGGACAGCGTCGCTGGTTTGCCACCCGTACCCGCGGTGTCACCTTTCAGACCCGGGTCAGTTTCAACGATTTCCAGCTCAACAAAGTTCGGTGGGGTCACAGAGATAGGCTGACCATTCCACAGGGTCACGATGCACTCAGCCTGATCCAACAGCCATTTAGCGCTATCGCCTACCGCTTTCGCGTCAGCAGCCAGCTGTTCGAAAGTGGAGTTGTTCATGAAATGATAGAACTCACCGTCGTTGTACAGGTAAGTCAGGTTCATATCTACAACGTCTGCGCCTTCAGCGGAGTCGGTGGATTTGAAGGTTTTCTCTACACGAGTACCGGTCAGCAGGCGGCGCAGCTTAACGCGCGCGAAAGCCTGGCCTTTACCCGGTTTAACGAATTCACTGGCTTCAACCGCATAAGGTTCGCCGTCCATCATGATTTTAAGACCGGCACGAAAATCGTTGCTATAGTAAGTCGCCATAAGGCCCTCTGAAATTGTTAACTGGTAGCTTAGCCACAAAATGGCGCATATTGTAACCCTAAACACCCCATCCAGAGAAGATTGGTTAGTACAACTTGCCGATGTTCTCACCGATCCGGATGAACTATTACGTCTTTTGAATATAGACGCTGATGAAAATATGCTCGCAGGTCGTGAGGCAAAACGTCTTTTTGCCCTGCGCGTCCCGCGATCGTTTATCGCGCGGATGGAAAAAGGCAACCCCAACGATCCGCTGCTGCGCCAGGTACTCACCTCCCAAGATGAATTTGTCGCCGCGCCAGGATTCTCGACCGACCCGCTGGAAGAACAGCACAGCGTCGTGCCGGGATTACTACATAAGTATCGCAATCGGGCGTTGCTGCTGGTAAAAGGCGGATGCGCGGTCAACTGTCGCTACTGCTTCCGTCGCCATTTCCCTTATGCCGATAATCAGGGGAATAAGCGTAACTGGCAGATTGCGTTAGATTACATCGCGGCGCACCCGGAGCTGGATGAGATTATCTTCTCCGGCGGCGATCCGTTAATGGCCAAAGACCACGAACTGGACTGGTTGCTCACGCAACTGGAAGCCATCCCACATATTAAGCGCCTGCGCATTCACAGCCGTTTGCCGATTGTCATCCCGGCGCGAATTACCGACGGATTGGTCGAGCGTTTTGCTCACTCTTCTCTGCAAGTTCTGCTGGTGAATCACATTAACCACGCCAACGAAATTGATGAGACTTTTCGTCAGGCGATGGCAAAACTGCGTCGGATTGGCGTCACACTGCTCAACCAAAGCGTGTTATTGCGCGGCGTGAACGATAACGCCCAGACGCTGGCGAATCTTAGCAACGCGCTATTTGATGCCGGCGTGATGCCCTATTACCTGCACGTGCTGGATAAGGTGCAAGGGGCTGCGCACTTTATGGTCAGCGACGATGAAGCGCGTCAAATAATGCGAGAACTGTTGACGCTGGTATCAGGCTATATGGTCCCCAAACTGGCGCGTGAAATTGGCGGAGAGCCCAGTAAAACACCGCTGGATCTGCAATTACGTCAGCAATAATCCAAATGAGTGTCCGTTTTCGGACACTCACTGCCAAATAATATAATTTCAATTTATTCAGTCCTTCTCTGACTTTTAATTTATGTTATTTTAGCGATAGCTATCTTTTAATATATTTATAAATCATATAAATAAATCAATATTTAGTTTTCCGTTGAATATTAGGTGAGAGAGAGAACCGCCGTGGCTATAACGATTAAAGGTATTAATACGGGCATTATTCGTCAAAAAAATGAGTTCATTGCGCTGGCATTAAAGATAAAGGAACCCAGAAATAAAGAGTCGCTGTTTTTTCTGTCACCATTCGGGCTACGAGACCTGCTTATCGCGCTGGAAAGCAGACTGCATACCAAGCACCTGTTGGGCGAGGATGCGCGTCTGCAGTATGAAAAAGCACGTGACAAAGTCAGTCAAAAAATGCATGAAAACATGCCATTAATTCAGGAAGATGAACTTAAAAATGCGGATATTAATCGTCGGATAAATTCACTGGCATTAGTAAGCGACGAAGGTGAAAACTTAACTCTCTCTCTTACACTGCATAATGGTCGAGTTTGCGAGCTATTAATTAATGAACTACAAATTACGGTACTGGCACATGCAATTATTCACGCAATAAATAATGCAGGGATGCGCGAATTAGCACTGCGGATCACATCGTTATTAGATTTCCTACCTCTGTACGACATTGATTGCCTGGATAACGATAATCTTGAATACGATGCCTATACACAATCAGAATGGAAACATAATCTGTTTAATCATTATCTGGCTGTCATCTATCGCTATCAAGATAAAGCGGGGAAAGTTCGGTTCTGTGGTTCAGTGGTGAAAACTCGAGCCCCTTCGGATGATAAAGACGTAGAAGCGATCTCTCGTCGGCTTATCGACTTCAGCCCACGGCTAAAAAAACTGGCCGGTGTACCGTGCAAAGTGTTTGTCAGAACACTCACGGGGGATAAAACACAAAAGCTGACACAGGATCAGTGCCTGCGCGCGCTGCATCATTTACGCCTACAGTCGGCCAGTAAAGCGCAGAATGCCTGATGGCGCTGCGCTTATCAGGCCTACGCTCATGTGTACCGTAGGCCGGATAAGACGCTTCAGCGTCGCCATCCGGCATCAACAGCGTTTATCAATTAGGGCACTTATAAACCTGACCAATCATCTCGCTGGCGGTTGGGACAAAACTCGACAACATACCTTGTGATGGGCTGCTTACACCATAAATCACATTACCGCCCATTGCCGCAGCCTGGTTACGCAGATCGTTCGCCGCGCCGCGCATAGAGCCGCCCTCTTCGCCGTGCTGACCAGAAAGCCAGTTGCTCTGCTTACCGGTTGCGGTACCAATCAGCTGGCACTCGGCACCTGGCTTCTCTTCAACGAAGCGTACGCTTTGTCCGGCTGAACTCAGTTCGTTGCTGGAGCTACAACCCGCCATCAGTAGCGCGGCACCAACGATCCCTGCTAAATATTTCACGTGCATGTTATTCCCCATAATCAATGCGCTGGACGTTTTGTCCGTAGCTGAATCATATACTAAAAAGATGACCAAAAGAAAAACCCCCGGACATTTCTGCCCGGGGGTTTCTCATTTTTCGCGAGATGCGTATTTAATCAAATAACTCAAGTTGCAGCCAACGAACCTGCGGCTTGAAGTATGAAGATTAAATTACATCATGCCGCCCATTCCGCCCATGCCGCCCATACCACCAGCAGCACCTAAGTCAGCGGAATCGCCTTTCGGCAGGTCGGTTACCATGCACTCGGTGGTGATCATCAGACCCGCAACAGAAGCCGCGTACTGCAGAGCAGAACGGGTTACTTTAGTCGGATCCAGGATACCCATGTCGATCATGTTGCCGTATTCTTCAGTTGCAGCGTTGTAACCGTAGTTACCGTCACCCGCTTTCACGGTGTTAGCGACAACAGACGGTTCTTCGCCGCAGTTCAGAACGATCTGACGCAGCGGGGATTCCATTGCGCGCAGCGCAACTTTGATACCCACGTTCTGGTCTTCGTTCTGACCACGCAGTTCGCTCAGTTTGGATGCTACGCGGATCAGCGCAACACCACCACCAGCAACCACGCCTTCTTCTACCGCAGCACGGGTCGCGTGCAGGGCATCTTCAACGCGTGCTTTCTTCTCTTTCATTTCAACTTCGGTAGCAGCACCCACTTTGATGACTGCAACGCCGCCTGCCAGTTTCGCTACGCGCTCCTGCAGTTTTTCACGGTCGTAGTCAGAAGTTGCTTCTTCGATCTGCTGGCGAATCTGGGTTACACGACCCTGGATTGCCGCTTCTTCGCCCACACCATCGATGATGGTGGTGGTGTCTTTGTTGATCACAACGCGTTTTGCCTGGCCCAGATCTTCCAGGGTCGCTTTTTCCAGCTCCATACCGATCTCTTCAGAGATAACGGTACCGCCGGTCAGGGTCGCGATATCCTGCAGCATAGCTTTACGGCGGTCGCCGAAGCCAGGTGCTTTAACCGCAGCCACTTTCACGATGCCGCGCATGGTGTTAACGACCAGGGTAGCCAGCGCTTCGCCTTCAACATCTTCAGCAATGATCAGCAGCGGTTTGCCTGCTTTCGCAACGGCTTCCAGAACCGGCAGCATTTCGCGGATGTTGGAGATTTTCTTATCAGCCAGCAGGATGAACGGCGTTTCCAGTTCTACTGCGCCCGTTTCCGGCTTGTTGATGAAGTAAGGAGACAGGTAGCCACGGTCGAACTGCATACCTTCAACTACGTCCAGTTCGTCCTGCAGACCGGTACCGTCTTCAACGGTGATCACGCCTTCTTTACCGACTTTGTCCATCGCTTCAGCGATCAGTTTACCTACGGTTTCGTCGGAGTTAGCAGAGATGGTACCAACCTGAGCAATCGCTTTAGAGTCGGAGCACGGTACGGACAGGGCTTTCAGTTCTTCAACCGCAGCAGCGACAGCTTTGTCGATACCACGTTTCAGATCCATCGGGTTCATACCCGCAGCAACAGCCTTCAGGCCTTCAGTGATGATGGACTGAGCCAGTACGGTCGCAGTAGTCGTACCGTCACCTGCAGCGTCGTTCGCTTTAGAGGCAACTTCTTTCACCATCTGCGCGCCCATGTTTTCGAACTTGTCTTCCAGCTCGATTTCACGTGCTACGGAAACACCATCTTTAGTGATGGCTGGGGCACCGAATGATTTATCCAGTACCACGTTACGGCCTTTCGGACCGAGGGTAACTTTTACTGCGTCTGCCAGTACGTTCACGCCGCGCAGCATTTTCACACGAGCGTCGTTACCGAATTTTACGTCTTTAGCTGCCATTTTCTCTTTCCCTTAAATTCGTATGTTCAGTGTCGTTCGCGGATTAAGCTTCAACAATCGCCAGGATGTCACTTTCAGACATGATCAACACTTCTTCATTGTCGATCTTCTCAGATTTAACACCGTAGCCATCGTTGAAAATGACGATGTCGCCAACTTTCACGTCCAGCGGCTGTACGGTACCGTTGTCCAGGATGCGACCCTTACCGACAGCGATGATTTCGCCACGAGTTGATTTACCCGCTGCGGAACCGGTCAGTACGATGCCGCCAGCAGATTTGGATTCAACTTCTTTACGTTTGACGATCACACGATCATGTAACGGACGAATACTCATTGATAGCTCTCCTTTGAGAAAGTCTTTATCAGTTATGGGTGGCGCCGGCCCGTGAACGGTTTACCGGCTAGTGACCAGAGAGATGGGGATGGAGTTTTCTCCCTTCAAGGGGGCAAGCGAAAAAATTTTTTTATCAGGAGAAAATCCCGCCAAAACACCGACACACCTCACATTTAATACCGATTTCAGTCACGTCGTCATAAGCAAATCCGATTGTGATACCATCGAAAATCTGCGCTGTAGCCTATTTAACGGGCATAATCGGATAACAATTTATGAGTGGACTGAAGCAAGAGCTGGGGCTGGCTCAGGGCATTGGCCTGTTGTCGACATCATTGTTAGGGACAGGCGTTTTTGCTGTTCCCGCACTGGCTGCCCTGGTGGCGGGTAACAATAGCCTGTGGGCCTGGCCGGTCCTCATTCTTTTAGTCTTCCCCGTAGCGATTGTCTTTGCCGTGCTCGGTCGCCATTACCCCAGCGCCGGCGGTGTGGCACATTTTGTCGGCATGGCCTTTGGCCCTCGCCTGGAGCGCGTTACCGGCTGGCTGTTTTTATCGGTGATTCCGGTCGGGCTGCCAGCGGCATTGCACATTGCCGCCGGATTCGGTCAAGCCATGTTTGGCTGGCATGGCTGGCAGCTTTTGTTGGCAGAACTCGGTACGCTGGCGTTGGTTTGGTATGTAGGTTCCCGCGGTGCCAGCTCCAGTGCAAACCTGCAAACGGTCATCGCCGGGCTGATTGTTGCCCTTATCGTTGCCATCTGGTGGGCGGGTGAACTTAAACCCGGCGAAATCCCCTTTCCTGCCATTACCGATATTGAACTGCCTGGGCTATTCGCGGCGCTGTCGGTGATGTTCTGGTGTTTTGTCGGTCTTGAAGCATTCGCACACCTGGCCTCGGAGTTCAAAAAACCGGAGCGAGACTTTCCCCGTGCACTGATGATCGGCCTGCTACTGGCCGGTTCAGTCTACTGGGCATGTACGGTCGTGGTACTACATTTTGGCGCCTATGGTGAGCAAATGGCTGCGGCGGCATCGCTACCTAATATTGTCGTGCAACTGTTTGGCGTACAAGCTCTGTGGGTCGCCTGCATCATTGGTTATCTGGCCTGCTTTGCCAGTCTGAACATTTATATTCAGAGTTTCTCCCGCCTGGTGTGGTCGCAAGCGCAATATAAGCCGGAGAGTTACCTGGCTCGCTTGTCCCCTCGCCATCTTCCGCGCAATGCTTTGAACGCGGTGTTAGCTTGCTGCGTGGTCAGCACATTGTGCATCTATATACTGCAAATCAACCTCGATGCATTAATCATCTATGCCAACGGCATCTTTATTATGATTTATCTGCTGTGCATGCTGGCAGGGTGCCGACTGCTAAAAGGACATTATCGTGCGCTGGCGGTGATTGGCTGTCTGTTGTGTCTGTTGCTGCTGGCAATGGTTGGCTGGAAGAGTCTGTATGCACTGGTTATGCTGGCAGGACTGTGGTTGTTACTGCCAAAAAGGAAAGTGGCTTAAAATAGACTGTAGGCCGAATAAGCATTAGCGCCATCCGGCAAAAAAGCCCGGTGGCGCTATGCTTACCGGGCCTACGGAATCAATCCCGACGGTCGTCGTCTTTATGATCAAGGCGGTTGCGGTCATCATCTTTACGCTGGAACTCACCGTCAAAGGTCTCGCCCCCACCAGTTCCTGCACTAAAGCCGCCCCCCGGCATACGAGAAAAGCGCAGGTGCGGCAGCAGCTTCATGGTCAGATGCTTCTGCACCGGAGGTAATAAAAGAAGAAGACCAAGGAAATCGGTGAAGAAGCCCGGCAGCACCAGCAGCAAACCAGCAATAATCAGCGACACGCTCTTGATCATTTCTTCAGCAGGACTTTCACCCGCCGCCATTTTTTGTTGCATCAACAAAAAGTTCTTAAACCCTTGGTTACGAACCAGAGACATACCGATAACCGAGGTAAAAATGACCAAAATCAGTGTCATCAGAACACCCATAACATGGGCAACCTGAATGAAAATAGATATCTCTATGTAAACATAGAGAAAAATGGCAAGTAATGGTATCCAGCGCAAAGGACTCTCCTGTAAATAACAGCCGTTTTCGCCACGTCTGTCCGAATGGTTATGTGACTCGCATCGGAAAGATGTGGGGGGAATTAGCAAAATTTCAAGCGGGTTCTACACTTATTTTTGGTATTAATCCTAAAGGGGTGATCTATTTCACAGAATAATAATTAAGGGGTAATTTCCGCGTTTTAAGTGATCCAGATTACGGTAGAAATCCTGAACCAGCATATGATCTCGGGTATCAGACCGATGCAGGGGATAATCGTCGGTCGAGAAACAATCGAAATCACATATATCCTGTGTGTTTAGTAAAAAATCATTGGCAGCTTGAAAAAGAAGGTTCACATGTTAAACAACATTCGTATCGAAGAAGACTTGTTGGGTACCAGGGAAGTTCCAGCGGACGCCTACTACGGTGTTCATACTCTGAGAGCGATTGAAAACTTCTACATTAGCAACAACAAAATCAGCGATATCCCTGAATTTGTTCGCGGTATGGTAATGGTGAAAAAGGCAGCGGCCTTGGCCAACAAAGAGCTGCAAACCATTCCTAAGAGTGTGGCAAATGCCATCATCGCAGCATGTGATGAAGTTCTGAATAACGGAAAATGCATGGATCAGTTCCCGGTAGATGTTTACCAGGGTGGTGCGGGTACCTCCGTCAACATGAACACCAACGAAGTGCTGGCCAATATCGGTCTGGAACTGATGGGTCACCAGAAAGGTGAATATCAGTACCTGAATCCGAACGACCACGTGAACAAATGTCAGTCTACCAACGACGCTTATCCGACCGGCTTCCGTATCGCTGTTTACGCATCCATCATCAAACTGATTGATGCCCTTAACCAACTGCGTGAAGGCTTCGAACAAAAAGCTGTTGAATTCCAGGACATCCTGAAAATGGGTCGTACCCAGCTGCAGGATGCTGTACCGATGACTCTCGGTCAGGAATTCCGTGCTTTCAGCGTTCTGTTGAAAGAAGAAGTGAAGAACATTGGCCGTACTGCTGAGCTGCTGCTGGAAGTTAACCTCGGCGCAACCGCAATCGGTACAGGTCTGAACACCCCGAAAGAGTACTCTCCGCTGGCTGTACAGAAACTGGCTGAAGTGACTGGTTTTGCCTGTGTTCCGGCTGAAGACCTGATTGAAGCGACCTCCGACTGCGGCGCATACGTTATGGTGCACAGCGCACTGAAACGTTTGGCTGTTAAGATGTCCAAAATCTGTAACGACCTGCGTTTGCTCTCCTCTGGCCCACGTGCCGGCCTGAACGAGATCAACCTGCCGGAACTGCAGGCGGGCTCTTCCATCATGCCAGCAAAAGTAAACCCGGTTATCCCGGAAGTCGTCAACCAGGTGTGCTTTAAAGTCATCGGTAACGACATCACCGTCACCATGGCGTCTGAAGCAGGTCAGCTGCAGTTGAACGTTATGGAACCGGTTATTGGCCAGGCGATGTTTGAATCTATCCACATCCTGAGCAACGCTTGCTATAACCTGCTGGAAAAATGCGTTAGCGGCATTACGGCTAACAAAGAAGTGTGTGAAGCATTCGTGTATAACTCTATCGGTATCGTGACCTATCTGAACCCGTTCATCGGTCACCACAACGGCGATATCGTCGGTAAAATCTGTGCCGAAACCGGTAAGAGCGTGCGTGAAGTTGTCCTTGAACGTGGCCTGCTGACCGAAGCTGAGCTGGACGATATCTTCTCTGCTCAGAACCTGATGCACCCTGCTTATAAAGCAAAACGTTATACTGATGAAAGCGAACAGTAATCGTGTAGGGTAGTACCAGAGAAGGCACGTCAGATGACGTGCCTTTTTTCTTGCACGAAGTTACTTAAAAACAACAATTTAATATCAACTTGTTAAACAACAAGGAAGGCTAATATGATAGTTTTAGAACTTATCATCGTTTTGCTGGCAATCTTTTTAGGTGCCAGACTTGGGGGTATCGGTATTGGATTTGCAGGTGGGCTGGGCGTTCTGGTTCTCGCCGCTATTGGCGTAAAACCGGGTAACATTCCGTTCGATGTTATTTCCATTATCATGGCGGTCATCGCTGCCATTTCTGCTATGCAGATTGCAGGTGGTCTGGACTATCTGGTTCACCAAACTGAAAAACTGCTGCGTAAGAACCCAAAATACATCACGATCCTTGCACCGATCGTGACCTATTTCCTGACTATCTTTGCAGGTACAGGCAACATCTCTCTGGCAACGCTGCCGGTTATCGCTGAAGTGGCGAAGGAACAAGGCATCAAACCTTGCCGTCCTCTGTCTACTGCTGTGGTTTCTGCACAGATTGCGATTACTGCGTCGCCAATCTCCGCAGCTGTGGTGTACATGTCTTCCGTCATGGAAGGTCATGGCATCAGCTACATCCACCTGCTGTCCGTGGTCATTCCGTCTACGCTGCTGGCGGTACTGGTGATGTCCTTCCTGGTCACTATGCTGTTCAACTCCAAGCTGTCTGACGATCCGGTTTACCGTAAACGTCTGGAAGAAGGCCTGGTCGAACTGCGCGGTGAAAGACAAGTTGAAATCAAAGCGGGCGCAAAAACCTCCGTATGGTTGTTCCTGCTGGGCGTAGTTTGCGTGGTGGCTTACGCTATTATCAACAGCCCAAGCCTCGGTCTGGTCGCTAAACCGCTGATGAACACCACCAACGCCATCCTGATCATCATGCTGAGCATCGCGACGCTGACCACGATCATCTGCCGCGTTGAAACGGACTCTATCCTGAACTCCAGCACCTTCAAAGCCGGTATGAGTGCCTGTATTTGTATCCTGGGCGTTGCATGGCTGGGTGATACTTTCGTCTCTCATAACATTGACTGGATCAAAGAGACTGCAGGTAGCGTCATTCAGGGTCATCCGTGGCTGCTGGCTGTCATCTTCTTCTTTGCTTCTGCACTGCTGTATTCTCAGGCAGCAACGGCAAAAGCTCTGATGCCGATGGCTCTGGCACTGAACGTTTCTCCGTTGACCGCTGTCGCATCCTTCGCGGCTGTTTCTGGCCTGTTCATTCTGCCAACTTACCCAACGCTGGTTGCGGCGGTTCAGATGGATGACACCGGGACAACCCGCATCGGTAAATTCGTCTTTAACCATCCGTTCTTCATCCCGGGTACGCTGGGTGTGGTACTGGCTGTCTGCTTCGGCTTCCTGCTGGGCAGCTTCATGCTGTAAGTTTTACCTGCAGGGTGCCTGTGCGCCCTGCAGTTCCTCTCTCCCGTCTCGCTTTGACTAACATCCTTCTTCCGTCCGTTGTATAGTGACTCCTCTCTTGCTGGTTACTCTGTGCTTTCGAGGTGTTTATGCTTGATGTAAAGAATCAGGATATCTCCATCCCCGATACCGTTGTCGTGCTCTGTACCGCCCCGGATGAAGCAACCGCTCAGGATCTGGCCGCTAAAGTGCTGGCGGAAAAACTGGCCGCCTGCGTCACACTGCTGCCCGGCGCTACCTCCCTCTATTATTGGGAAGGCAAGCTGGAGCAGGAATATGAAGTCCAGATGATCTTAAAAACCGCAGTTTCACATCAGCAAGCACTTCTCGATTGCCTGAAGTCACATCACCCGTACCAAACACCTGAACTTCTGGTTTTACCCGTTACTCACGGAGATTTTGATTACCGCTCATGGCTCAACGCATCCTTACGCTGATCCTGCTGCTCTGCAGCACATCAACTTTTGCTGGCTTATTTGACGCACCAGGTCGCTCGCAGTTTGTCCCGGCCGACCAGGCATTTGTGTTCGATTTTCAGCAAAACCAACACGATCTAAACCTCTCCTGGCAGGTCAAAGACGGCTATTATCTTTATCGTAAACAGATAAGCATAACCCCATCTCAGGCCGAGACTGCCGAGGTAAAATTGCCGCCCGGGGTCTGGCATGAAGATGAGTTTTACGGCAAAAGTGAAATTTATCGTCAGCAATTGACTATCCCTGTCACCGTCAAGCAGGCTGCTGCGGGTGCGACGCTAACGGTTACCTACCAGGGCTGTGCCGACGCCGGGTTCTGTTATCCGCCAGAGACAAAAACCGTGCCGTTACGTGAAGTGGCGGCCAGTGCAGAAACACCACCAACGACCTCTTCAGCAACGGTATCGCCAGAAGAACAACCACAACCCACGACCCAACTGCCGTTCTCCGCATTGTGGGCACTGCTGATCGGGATTGGCATTGCCTTTACACCTTGCATCCTGCCGATGTACCCGCTGATTTCCGGTATCGTGCTGGGTGGAAAACAGCGTTTATCAACCGGACGCGCACTGCTGCTAACCTTTATCTATGTCCAGGGAATGGCGCTCACCTACACTGCGCTGGGTCTGGTTGTTGCCGCTGCGGGGTTACAGTTCCAGGCGGCACTACAGCATCCTTATGTCCTGGTTGGCCTTGCTATCGCCTTTACGCTGCTGGCTTTATCGATGTTTGGCCTGTTCACGCTACAGCTGCCTTCATCACTGCAAACACGCCTCACGTTAATGAGTAACCGTCAGCAAGGCGGCTCTCCCGGCAGCGTATTTACAATGGGGGCGATTGCCGGTCTGATCTGTTCGCCTTGCACCACCGCCCCACTGAGCGCAATTCTGCTGTATATCGCTCAGAGCGGAAACATGTGGCTAGGCGGCGGCACGCTGTATCTGTACGCGCTGGGAATGGGACTGCCCCTGATGCTCATTACCGTCTTTGGTAACCGTCTACTGCCGAAAAGCGGCCCGTGGATGGAGCATGTCAAAACCGCCTTTGGTTTTGTCATCCTGGCGCTTCCCGTATTTTTACTGGAACGTATTATCGGTGACGAGTGGGGGATCCGCTTGTGGTCGTTACTCGGCGTCGCGTTCTTTAGCTGGGCCTTCATTACCAGTCTGCAAGCCAAACGCCCATGGATGCGCCTTGTGCAAATAGCCCTGCTCGCCGCCGCTCTGGTGAGCGTACGTCCCTTGCAGGACTGGGCATACGGTACGCCGCATGCACAAACGCAGGCACATCTGAACTTCAAACCCATCGCGACGGTCGATGCCTTAAATCAGGCGCTGGCAGAGGCAAAAGGTAAGCCGGTGATGCTGGATCTGTATGCCGACTGGTGCGTAGCCTGCAAAGAATTTGAGAAATACACCTTCAGCGATCCGCTGGTTCAGCAGGCATTAAGCAATACGGTATTACTGCAGGCGGACGTCACGGCAAATAATGCCCAGGATGTCGCACTGCTGAAGCATCTGCAGGTTTTAGGGCTGCCCACCATTTTGTTTTTTGATGCTCAGGGTAAAGAGCAGCCAAACGCGCGGGTAACAGGTTTTATGGATGCCGCAACATTTAGCGCACATTTGCACGATCGCCAACCGTGAGCGACACTTGCAAAAGGAAAACGGAGGAGAATACCGTGCAACGTGAAGATGTCCTGGGAGAAGCCCTGAAATTACTTGAGGTGCAAGGGATAGCCAATACCACGCTGGAAATGGTGGCCGACCATATTGATTATCCGCTTGATGAGCTGCAGCGCTTCTGGCCCGATAAAGAGGCCATCTTGTACGATGCCCTGCGTTACCTTAGCCAGCGGGTAGATATCTGGCGGCGTCAGCTTCTGCTTGATGACACCCTGAGCGCTGAGCAGAAGTTACTGGCTCGCTATAACGCCCTGGCCGAATGTGTGAGCAACAATCGTTACCCCGGCTGCCTGTTCATCGCCGCCTGTACCTTCTATCCTGACCCCGGCCACCCTATCCATCAACTTGCGGATCAACAAAAAAAGGCAGCCCATGATTTTACCCATGAACTGCTGACGACGCTGGAAGTTGACGACCCGGCGATGGTCGCCAAACAGATGGAACTGGTGCTTGAAGGTTGCCTGAGCCGCATGCTGGTCAATCGTAGCCAGGCCGACGTGGAAACGGCACACCGCCTGGCGGAAGACATCCTGCGCTTCGCTCAATGCCGACAGGGTGGTGCGCTGACCTAAGCAAACATACCCGCCCATGCGGAGATAAGCAGACACAGCGCCATCAACCGTTGAAAACGCACCATCGCCGTGGTGGTGCGAAACACCCTGTTTACCGCCTTACCCAGCCACGCCCAGCACAACAAGCACGCCACAGATATCAGTAAGAACCACAGCGCCATTAGCGCGACATCCCGCAGCATATGCTCACCCGTCGGGGCAAACAGACTCACCACCGCCAGCGCCATCATCCACGTTTTGGGATTGATAATCTGCAACAGTGCCGCTGCTTTGGCAGTAAAGCGATGGCACGTTTGCCCAGCAATATTCGTTGCCGGAGCACAAAACAGCTGCCAGCTCATCCATGTCAGCCACAGTACACCCGCCCAACTCATCACCTGGCGCACCAGCGGGTACTGGCGCAGCAGTTCACCTGCACCGGCTCCAGATATCAGCACAATGGCGCTGGCGGCCACACAGCCGCTGACAAGCGCAGGCAGTGTGGCTCTCACGCCATAATGCTGGCTGCTGGTCAGCACAAGAATATTGGTGGGGCCTGGCGTTATCGAAGCAACAAAAGCAAACAGCAAGTACGGCATAATATTCACAGGTGACTCCTTATTATTGGAGTCCTGACTGTGCCGTTATTTATTGGAAACGTCTGGAAGGTTTGTGCACAACTTACGGTAATGTGCAGGCGTAATCCTGTACGCCCGCTGGAACCAGCGCCCAAGATGACTTTGATCGGCAAAGCCCAGCGTTGTCGCCACAGCGACGGGCTGTTCCCCTCGCGCCAGTAGCTGACGTGCTTTTGCCAGCCGCAACTGGATAAGCCAGGCATGCGGTGCCATATGGAATTCTCGTTTGAAACTGCGGGTCAGGGTAAAGCGGTCTGTTCCTGTCTCCCGTGCCAGATCGGAAAGGCCGATATTGTCGCCCATATGCGCATGCATATAGTCCCGCGCTCGATGCGCCATTGCACAACCCTGTATTTGTGATGGCGGACGCTTACGCCACCGACAATGTGCCGTGAGCTGAGTCAGCAAATTATCCATATTGCTTTGCTGCACGATACGCATTTCATCGGTATGCAGTGAACCAAATGTCTCACCAATCGCCCGAACCAGATGCGGCTCACGGGTCAGCGTTTGGTTAAAGTGCAGTGAATAGCTACCCGGAGTAGCCTCGTACAGCCCATGTAAGGTGTGAGTCAGCCACTGTTCATCAAGGTAAAAGGTCAGATAGGTAAAACCGCCCGCAACCGGGGCATCACCATCATGGATTTCACCCGGTTCTAGCAGAAACGCATCACCCGGCTGGCTGTGATGACGTTCCCGGCGACAGTGAAACTGCTGGGTACCGGAAAGGGTGATCCCCACCAGATAGCTGTCATGCCAGTGCGGGTCAAAGGCATGGCCTTCAAAGTGTGCCTTAATAGTCTCAATACCGGTATCGGCATGCTGTCGTAGTTCAAGCCAGTCGTTTGCCATACTGCCCTCCTCTCGCTGCCAGCATTGCCTGGTTAAATCACACCTGTCTGGAAGATTTGTGCAAACGTCAGGCATAAACGTACAGACTGCCGTAATATTAAGCGGTTGAACAGCTTTTCACGATATTTGATTGACTGCCAGGCGTGAATGCGGTTTAATGCGCCCCGTTGCCCGGATAGCTCAGTCGGTAGAGCAGGGGATTGAAAATCCCCGTGTCCTTGGTTCGATTCCGAGTCCGGGCACCACCTTTCCTTTTTTATGCTTCCCTATGAATTCCTATGTGTATGTAATTCAATAAGTTAGCGTAAAAATCTTTCCAGATACGTTTTGATTTATCCCTACGTATCCGGGAAATTTGGGGTCAGATTACGGGTCGTTCAGTTCGATGAACGATGGAGACCCGTATTATGGCCCTGAATGACAGTAAAATCCGCGCAGCTAAGCCCCTCGCTAAATCTTACAAACTCACCGACGCGCAAGGTCTGTACCTGACTGTATCCCGTAGCGGCGCTAAGTTATGGTATTTTCGCTATTGCTTCGGCGGCAAAGAAAACCGTCTGGCTTTTGGCGCTTATCCGCTGGTCACGCTGGCGGAAGCCCGCGAGAAGCGCGATGCCGCGCGTAAGCTGCTGGCGTCCGGTATCTGCCCTTCGCAGATCCGCAAGATAGATAACGCCGCCGTTGACGAATCCCGCACGTTTAAATTTATCGCCACTGAATGGCACACCAGTTGCCTTAAACTCTGGTCGGAAGGCCACGCCGATAAAATCCTCACCTGCCTGAAGCGCTATGTCTTTCCCAATATCGGCACAATGGACATTACGAAGGTTGAAACCCGCCATCTGGCGCAGCTTGTTAAATCCATCGACGACAAGGGCGTGCATGACGTTGCCGGGCGGGTGCGCCAGCATCTGACCAAAATTATGCGTCACGCCGTACAGCAGGGAACGATTAAATATAATCCGGCTTACGATCTGGATGGCGTCGTGACCCCGGTTGTGACCCAACATCACCCCGCCCTGCCCCTGAAACGCCTGCCGGACCTGCTGGACAAGATTAATGGTTACAAGGGGCGGGAACTGACCCGTCTGGCGCTGGCGCTGAATCTGCACGTTTTCCTGCGCTCCAGTGAGTTACGCCTTGCCCGCTGGGATGAGTTCAACCTGAAAGCCCGTATCTGGACAGTACCGGCGCTACGCGAAGCGGTTAAAGGCGTGCGGTTCTCAGAGCGTGGCGCAAAGATGAAGGATGAGCATCTGGTGCCGTTATCTGTGCAGGCTGTCGCCCTGCTGGAGCAGCTTAAGGAAATTACCGGGGAGTCTGTTTTCGTCTTTGCCGGTGCGCACTCGCTGAATAAACCGATGAGTGAAAACACCATCAACAAGGCGCTGCGGGTGATTGGCTACGATACAAAAACCGAAGTCTGCGGTCACGGATTCAGAACGATGGCCTGTAGCGCGCTGAATGAGTCCGCGCTGTGGTCGAAGGACGCCATTGAGCGCCAGATGAGCCACAAGGAGCGCAACGGCGTGCGGGCGGCCTATGTGCATAAGGCGGAGCATCTGGAAGCGCGAATGGAGATGATGCAGTGGTGGTCGGATTATCTGGATGTGAGCCGCGAGGGGTATGTTGCGCCCTATATTTATGCACGGCAGCGTAAAGCCGCCTGATCCTGACAGGGCATAATTTGTCAGTAATGAAAAAGCAGATCCTGATTGATTCGGATCTGCTTTCTTGTATCAAAAGGTTTTACCTTTATTTTTTCTGCTATTAATCGGAAAGCGTACAAAATTATTTGGGGGCAAATAATTTTGTACGAAAACCTATCAATACAGACCAGATTAATAGAGAACTTCTGAGATTACTCACCAGATTTTTCATCTGCACCAGATATCCGTTGAATAAGCACTGAACTGCGCCAGTTTTGCCCTTTAAGCCTTTTCGCCCTTTCCGGTCTGGCGCTGTTACCCTTAATAACCCTTTACCTTTATGGTTTTTTTCCTTTTCTGGCGCAGCCATTCTTATTTTCGTTACGCAGTAACGGTGTCGCATCAGATATGTTATCGTTACTGCCTAACGCTATCAGCCGGAGATAAGCAGAATGGCCATGAGCAGTGCAGAACGTCAGGCGCGATACCGCCGCAGAACGCGGGAGCGTCAGGAAAACTATACGGCGCGACTGAATACTGAGATCCTGTACGGAGCAAAGATGGCCCTCAAACGGCTGTCGCTGCATCATGGGCTTTCTCAGCGTGAAATGCTGGAGCAGCTTATCACTCAGGCTGACGGGATCCTGTGCCAGTCCATGAATGATAAAGAGTGTGACAGCTATCTGGATTTGACGCTGGAGCCGTTACGCAGTAACAAACGGAAAGGCGTTACGCTGTAACGATAATTCCTGCCTCAGCTATAACAGGTTATGGCTATTGATTACATAATCATCAATAGAAAATCGTACAATAAATTTTGCCCTCAAAATTTTTTATACGAAAACCGTTGGATACCGCCTTTATGAAAGGAAATGGCTACTAATAGCCTCGTTTTTCACAAAAATAACCAAAAAAATTTCGACGTCGAAATTTTTTGTACGAAAACCGATTAATAATGATTTTTACGAAGATAATACCTTTTAAATAGTATTCACCTATTGAAAGTGCGGTGATTAAAAGGACATAACCTCATCATATTTGACCTCAAATATGATGAGGCAGACAACAATTGATCATGAGAGTAACAAAAGGGAATGGCTATCAGTCAGTATCCCCCCACCTGCCGTAAACCTGCGCCACATACCGCCCGCGCCCGTCACCGTGCCCCAGATCCATTGCCGTCATCGCCAGCGCCTCTTTCTCACTGAACCCCTGCGCCAGATAATGACAGATCGCATCCTGCGCCCAGGCATAGCGTAACGAGTGCGGGGAAAATACGCCCGTTAAACCAATGCGTGACGCCTGGCTGTGCCAGTATTTCATCGCGCTTCTGAGATCCGGTTTATCGATCAGTCTGCCGTGACGGCTTTCTGCAACAGATAATGCATTCTCAAGTGCCTTTCTGACTGCACCAGTGACCAGAATAACGGTTTCACGCGGGCGTCCGCCTTTGGTGCCGAACACCACTGTCAGCCGGGACTCTCCGCGCTCCAGCGCCTGCCGCCATGTCTTTAGCGACTGTGCGCTCTGTACCGCTTCCTGCGAGCGCAGCCCCATCAGACGGGAGAGTTCCAGCGCCGCCGCCAGACCCGGATCTTTTACGCGGGCCATCTCCAGTACATCACGATAATGCTCCGGCGTAATAGCCAGCTTCGTACCGTTACGGGATGCGCCAGACAATCCCAGCGAACGGTTGTTCAGCCGCTCACTCTGCGCCAGCCTGTCGCGCCCGGCCTGTTTCAGCAGGCTGCGGATCGCCGCCATCTCGTTTTGCAGGGAACGTTTTGAGATACCCTGCGCCAGTCGCTCCCGAATATAGCCTTCAATATGCCGAGCTTTCAGGTGCTCCACCCGGCGGATCTGCACATTCTGCGCCATAACCAGACGCTCACAAAAACGCTGCGCCAGCGCGATACGATCGTGAACGGTCTTGTGGCTACCGCCCGCCTGTTTCGCCAGCTTCATCATTTCCTGCGCCAGAATCCCCATATTTTCCCCTTTTCATGATTGCCTCAACTCCATAACCCAAAACTGATACAGCTTTCCCCGGCGCGCAGGCCGACAGCCCCTGAGTTTTGTCGGGGCTGCAAACGATACCTGAGCGCCGGGGCGGCAGCGGTTGAGGTGTTGTGGGGTATCGGTTGTGCTCTCTGAGCAGCCGCCTGCCTTAGCAGGTCATCCCCCGGATCGTCCTGATCCGCCTCCGGTATCGGTTCATGTTCTCCTTACTGGTTAATTGGCCTGAAAAGGCAGTGTCAGAATCCAGCAATGAGCCGGAGCAGTTGATTTCTCTGGTGCAGAGCTAAAGGGCTGCGTGCGTCACTTTCCCGCTCTGCGCGGTTAAAGTGACGCACTGGCACTGGTGCAGCGTCTGAAAATTTATCGTCTGGTGCAGTTTTACGGCCACGCGGCAGCAAAGCCTGTCGGCAATGCAGGCCGCAACCCGTAAAGGTAAAAGGCGCTGAGGGTATCAGCAGATACAGGTTAGCCGGGAGAATTCCGGCGCGGTGCAGATTCAGACCAGCAGGCTGGCGCAGTAAAAGGACGTATCGTGTTAAAACTCAGGCCTCCGTCGCGATGTTCTGCGACCCGATGTTTGCAGAGGTCAGCACCGGTAAAGGGATCAACCGTCCTGATAACAGGCGCTTCTTTCAGGTTGCGAAGCGTTGGGCGCTGTCAACGACAGCATGGGGCAGGAGGGAGACTACGCATGTACCGATGGTGCAGAAAGGAAAAACTGTTTTTGCGTCAAAAAGGATTTTTGCGAGCCTGCACTGTCGCGCTTCGCTTGCCTTCTCCCGATCTTCTGA
Organism: Citrobacter sp. wls711; assembly: GCF_005281055.1. Taxonomy (NCBI): domain Bacteria; kingdom Pseudomonadati; phylum Pseudomonadota; class Gammaproteobacteria; order Enterobacterales; family Enterobacteriaceae; genus Citrobacter; species Citrobacter sp. wls711. Next base: position 38,446 of record NZ_SZXC01000070.1, read on the forward strand.
CAGCAAAGCCATCAGAAGATCGGGAGAGATGATTTAGCAATTTTCGAGTTTACGGTAGCGGGAAGGCCAGATTTGCTCTGGTGCAATATCCAACGCTTCGGCTATCAGCCTTTCGCCTTTGGGCCAGTGCCTTATCAGCGCGTTTGCCAACGTGGAGGATGCCAGCCCTGAGTTGCGGGAAACGGCAGAAAGCGACGTTCCGCGCTTTTTCAGTGCTGCGATAATGTCGGCAGAATGCCAGTCTGGTTGTATCATGCCGCCTCCCCGTCGATAAACTTCACGCCGTCGGCGGTACGCAGCCAGCGCGGGGCCGTGATTTCATCAGAAAAATAGTGGATCAGGTCATACAGCAGGCAACCAAGGTAATTCCGGGTTTCCGGTAATAGTCCCTGCCCCGTCAGCACTTGCGTCAGGGCAAGGCAGTAGTGGCAAAGTTCGGTACATTCGGGATCGAAGCGCGGTGAGCAGGTGGGGAGCGTATCAACGGTCAGGCTGTCCATCATATGATCCGGGATCGGATCGAGCAGCGAGGGCTGGAGCAGTCGCAGACAGGCGTTAAGCCTGCCGCAAAGCGCCATTTTTAGCGTGGGATCGCCGTGTTCGATCAGGATTTCGGCGAACTGTTTACAGTGCTCTGCCAGTACGGTGAAATCCGTGGCGGCGTTGAAGGGAACGGAAAGTAACGGGTGCATCTGGGTGAGGGTAGTAGCCATAGGGCATCCTCCGATGAGCAGTATTTATCACCACCACCGGAGAGGTCAATCTCGCGGGTGGTGGAACCGGACGGGGTTGACCTTACCGGCCTCATCGACACCGGCGCGCTTTGCAGCGCCCCCGTCCGGCCCACCATTGAGATGTAGCAGAACGCACGACACAAAAAAAGCGCAGACGCGCCTTTGTGTCGTCGATGAAGTTAATCAGGAGGTCAAGCCCGGCACCTGAATTTGCAAGTACGGGTAAAAGATACCGCGATTAGCGGTTGACAGCAAGCGGGGTTATGGAAGGCAGGTCGCAGAAAATAAAGAACCCGCTGGAAAGGCGTAGCTCACTGATATATTAGCCAGTTCGTTAAACTTGGTACCGGGCCTCTCCCACCGCACGCAGAACATATTCATGTTTACAGTAGAAATTACATAGATTGATTCAATAAAGCTGGTCAGAATGATTTTTCTGGTATAAAACATAAAGTTAAGACTCAGATATAACCCAGTTCATAACCGGGGGATGATAATGAAGGACAATATTGTTCAAAATATCGCTCATAAGCTTTTTTTGGCAAGATCCGATGTACTGGAGCATGAGCTCACCGAACAGGAACTTTCTTTTTTAATCAAAGAGGAATCAAAAGGCTATTGTCTAAAGGACAATAAATTAATCTTTTCATCTTATGAAGACAGAGATCATTACGTTGTTCGTCATTATTTTTCAGAAACAGACAGTGATTGCGCCAACGCGGAGAAAACCATAATACAAACTGCTTTTAGCATATGGGAAAAGTCTTTGCGCGGCGATCGTTCAACCGCTGGATTATTTCTCAACTTATATGAAGATAAGATCAACGTATGGCAGGCGCTGCTCGCATCTGAACGTAACCAATATGAGGTTACATCTCTGGCCGATCAATTCATAAAGCATTCCAAAAATATAGATATAAATACTCTTTTTAATTTCTTCTCCGTCATTTACAATAAACACAACCAATATGTTGGTATATTTACATTATTAGGGGAACGACTAACCAGTAACCCTAAAAAATGTCATGAGATAATTAATAAATTTCATTCAGATATAAAACAAGGAACTCTTCACCTTTATAATATTGCCTTATTTTCACTAAAAAAAGAAGACTATGCATCGGCTATTGATATTTTGCTCGATGATATAGAAAAAAATGACGTCATCCTGTCTCCTCAAGCATTGTGGATACTTGGCAGATTTGTAGAAACAAACAATATAGAATATCGTAACGATGAAATAAAATTAATTATCAAAGACAAGATTGCATCTCCGGTTACAGATATTTCCAATGCTGCTATACAAGCAACCGTAAACACAATAGATAAAATACCTGAATTTTGTCACATTATCCATAAGTTACTTAAGGATAATAATATAAAGGCAACAGCACTGCTTTGCCAGAGAATAGCAACAACTAAAAATTTACAATCTCATACTGATTTTCCTGACTGGATAAATACTATCTGTATTAACTCAGGAGATGATATTGAACTCAGAGGACTAATTTTCCATATTTTATCATCACTCACTGAAGATGAAACAAAACATCAGCTATTGATTAGTTGTCTATTTGTAATGATCAAGAATGGTTCTATAGTAAGAAAATCTCAGGAAATAGATAATTTTTTATATAATGCCACAAAATTCAGTGAGTTAACGAATAAAATTTTCACATTGACACTCATTGATGACATTCCAAAAATTGCTGAGTTTTCACAATTACTATCCACATATTTAATGATTAATGGTAGCAATCATTTATTAAGCTATAGCCTTCCCATTATTAATAACTTCACAGAAAGAGATTTTATTTTTCTGGTACGAAGAACTCTTGGTTTTATCTCTAATGAAAAATATTTAATGTCATCAATATTATCATTACTGGATGTTGATAACGCAAATAAAAGAACCGGTAATCTTGTGTTATCCGTCATATCAAATGAAATATCCATGGACTATCCAAACTATGTTATTGATATAATAAGAGAATGCAAAAATAAAATCAGGAATAAGAAAAATCATATATTGAAAATATATGATGGTATACTTGCCCATACAGAAGGCTATCTGAATTCTCTAAAAAAACTTCCACGAATAAAAGAATTCGAACCGCCTTCAGCATGTGTACTGTCCTTTCAAAAAGAACGGGATAAAGTTATGGCCAAAAATCAAGAGACTATCAATGAAGATTCGTTTGTATTTAAGATAGCTACCCGCATTCCACTAAAAGCAGGTATAGCTTCTTTTTATTACAATGGTGACTTTGGTACTGGCTATAGTGAACCGTCGTACCTTCATCCATTTTCGAGTAGCTATTCTCTCCCGCGAAGACATGTTATGGACAATGTTGGCTATGAAATACGTACGGTAATGTTCAAGACAGCAAAAATGGATACAATATGAAGGTATTAATTTCTCAATATATTCGAACATTGAAAGAGAGAAATGAACTCGACAGACTATTGCCTAATTTATTATTATCAATGGATATCGTCCCTCTATTTACTACACAAACTGGCACAAGACAATATGGTGTCGATATTGCTGCAATAGGTAAAGATCCTGACGATGGAGAAAAAAAATTATTTATATTTGTAATTAAACAAAAAGATCTAGGTAGATCTGAATGGGATTCTGGCCCCCAATCCATAAGACAGAGTTTAAATGAAGTTTTTGATGTTTACCTTCAAAATCATTTACAACCAAAACACAAAAAGTTGCCAAAGAAAATCATATTATCCACCAGCGGTGATATGAAAGAAGAAATAAATCAAAACTGGGCCGGATATCTTGATAATCATAAATCCCATGAGTTTGATTTCTGGGGAGCTGATAAGCTTTCCACTTTTATTGAAAAATACATGTTAAATGAACATATATTTAATGACATTGACAGAACCGATTTAAGAAAATCGCTATCATTGATTAGTGAAAATGATTATTCACGGATTGATTTTCATCGATTACTACTACGAATACTGATGCTTGACAATGAAGGGAGAAAAGTTAAAGAAAGCAGAACTGGAGAAGTCAATACGTACCTGCTATCTCGCGGCTAATATATTAGCTTACTGGGCGATACAGGATGGCAACACCAAGCAAGCTTTATTTGTATCCGAACGATGCCTGCTATGGGTATGGCACCGTATCAATCTTGAAAAAGATCCAAAAAAATACTTCCCTGCGTTTGAAGTTATATGGCAAGGTTATATTAACATTTCTGCTGAGTATTTTTCCAAACTTCAGCCGTATTTTCATGAAAAATATCTTCTTTCTTTATATTCAACTGAAAGTTCACTGGTCAATATAACTGTATTTGAACATATTGGTATACTTGCAACTCTCGGATTAAATAACTTTCTCCTCGCACTTAGAAAAGATAATAATGAAGGAGCACTTCACATTCATAATGCAGATATCATTGCCGATAGCTTGTGTGCATTAATCATAAACAATCCCGCATCTGGTTCGCCACGCCTTGATGAGAATACCATTGAAATTACTCTTGGATTAATATTTCTTTCTCTGATGGGGAGAAATGACGCTATCGAAGAATGGCTTAGAGAACTAATTTCGAGACTGGACTACGTACTCAGGATCGGACGAGAACATCCGATATCAACAGACTCTATTGACGATCTTATTAGTATGGAATGCAATAGCGACGACACATATTTAAAAGAAAGAACAACAGACATGTCCTGGATTATCCCCACTTTAATGGGATGGTGTGTGATACTGGAAAAAGAAGAAGGATATTGCGCATTATTAACGGGTATAAAAGGATCATATACAAAAATATGCTCTCAGCTATGGCATCCAACGAGTGATCTTTATAAACACCTTTACTTTCATCCGGCACAATCCTTCACTGGTGAGACCGAGGCACCAATAGAATTTCCGGATAATATGAATGATTACAAGAATAGAATGGATGAGCTACGAGAAAACGAGCGATATAATATTTTCAAAGAATCAAGTGCGGTACAGGCAGGTTTAACTATACTTGATTTTATTGCCTGTCGACATTTTAGAACACCTGTACCCGCCGTTCTTTGGTATGGAATGCAAAAAAAACAGAGTGATAATTGACGTTTTTTTAGTTTTATATCACACATTCACCAATGGGCGGTATCTTAAAGCCCATTGGTACCTTTTGAAGTATTTTTTGATTCATCATGCTGCCTACTCCAACTGGAAGTGCCCCTTACTCAATACTAAAGAGTTTTAAGGTAGAAATATATTTGCTAAACGCTCTACGCCAAATCCCCCAGCGTTACCATCAGCATCATCGGATCCATCGGCGATGGTTCAAACCCCAACCGCAGGTAAAACTCTCGCGCTTCATCCGACAGAGCATTGACCTGCATCCCGTATCAGCGCCCGTCCGACGCCCCGGCACCATCACCGGGATCGGATTCGAGCATATTGCGCCGAAAGCGGCCCGGTGCAGTATTCATCATCACCGCGCTGGACACCAGCGAATAGTAAGCCACTACCCGCGAATCGCTGGCACAGCAAACAAATGTACGGGATGCTCCAGTTATCTGATTTTTCATCACCCGCTGTTTCAGCCAGTTATCCATTGAATCCACACCACAACAGAACCCGGATGTTTCACGACAGAACCACCATCAACATTAGCAACATAGGCCATTAACTAAGTGGACGTTAAAACCATAAAAACAGGGCTTTGACGTCTACTTAAAATCGCATTATAGTTATGTGGACACTAAAACCCTATAAAAATAGTATTCACGTCCACTTATGAACCGCT
>NZ_SZXC01000073.1:0-109131 GCF_005281055.1 Citrobacter sp. wls711
TCCGAGTGCGTATTATTTCACCAAAACTGATTAAACTGCCAGTTTTTCGAGCGTTTTGAAGCCATAACGCTGGAGGACTGGCAGTAATTGTTCAGCTTCAGGCGTCATTGCCATACAAAAGGCAATATTCTCGTCAGCTGATTTTGCGTCAGGTGCTTCATGTTCTAACAACCAAGCCGTGCGACGCGCAATCGCGGCACCGGAATCCACCAGTCGCGTCCCTTCAGGTAGAACCTGTAAAAGTTCTTCCTGTAATAGAGGGAAATGCGTACATCCGAGAACAACCGTATCCGGCGGTTCCGACATCCGCAACCATGGTCGCAGAATGCGGCGCAACTCATCCAGAGGAACCGCTTCTCCGTGCAGCTTCGCTTCCGCCAGCTCCACCAGCTCAGCGGAACCCAACATCGCGATCTGGCACTCGTTCGCAAAACGCGCAATCAACTCATGCGTATATGAACGCTTCACCGTCGCTCGCGTCGCCAACAGCCCCACTACACCGTTAGCCGTAAGGCGCGCCGCCGGTTTAATCGCAGGTACCACGCCGACGACCGGGAAAGCGAACTTTTCGCGTAACGCAGGGAGTGACACCGTGCTGGCGGTATTGCAGGCGATAACAGCCAGTGAAAGGGGGTAGCGCTGCTGAACAGCAGTCACAATCTCAACAACACGCTCGACAATAAATTCCTCGCTCTTCTCTCCATAAGGAAAGGCAACGTTATCGAAAGCGTATATATAGTGGAGATCCGGCAAGAGGTTGCGGATCTCATTGTAGACCGACAACCCACCGACGCCGGAATCAAACACCAGCACGGTGGGACGTGGATCAGAAGGTGTAGCTGCCAGACAAGGTGTATTCCCGTCCTGCAGTTGGGTAGCCATAAACTGTCTCGTAATCTTTATCGAACAGGTTGGCGATTTTACCACGAACTGTCAGCTGTGAGGTGATCGGATATGACACCGCCAGATCCCACAAACTCACTCCACCCATTTTCACCGGCTGGTAGGTAACATAGTCCGTGTCATAGCGAGTTCCCAGATATTGATACGTCAGACCCCAGTCAAAATCATAGACCTGCCAGTCGAGCTGATACTTCACTTGCTGTTTGGAACGACGGGCCAGCGGCTTGTCCGTAATCGCATTGCGCGAATCGACGTAGTCATAGCTCAGCGTATGCGCCAGCGGACCCGTATCGAAGTTCGCCGTTGCCTCAACGCCTTTAATCCGCACTTTCCCTTCGTTATAGTATTTTTCCGTATGGGTGTTGTAATCGATCATGTTATCGATATCGTTACGATACCCTGACACACGCCAGGTCACCCCTGCCGTTAGTCCTTCAAACGCCCCTTCCCACTGCTTACTCTCCTCTGGATTCAGATTTGAGTTGCCGTAATAGCCATGCAACTGTCCCAGATTAGGTGCTTTATAGGAGGTACCATAAGAAGCAATGAAACGATAACCGTCAATAAACGCCCATCCGGCGCTGGTTTGCCATGTGCCATGCCGACCAAACTGGGAGTTGTCGTCGCTGCGCGCCGCGCCTTCGAAGGTGAAATCGCCGAGCTGTTGCAATCCGGTCAGATAAAGGCCAGTGTTACGCTGATCGTAACCGTCCGTAACATACCCGGTGCCTGGCTCTGTGGTTTGCTTTTGCCAGTCTACACCTGCACCGACGTTGCCGTGACCAACCACCATACTGTTTGACCACTGCACGTTATATTGCTTCATCTCATCCAGGGTCGCCGACGAGTCATAGCGGCCATAATCTGGATCATAGTTGTAGTCTTTGCTGTGGCTGTAGCTGGAAACCAGCTGTGACTGGATTTGCTCGCCATTAAAGCGCAGTCCGGCATCCCAGCTTTGGCTGTAGAGCTTGCGGGTATCGAGAAGCGCCGACCCCGGAGAATAATAGGAGTCATAATTGGTGCGGTTATCATAGCCATAGCCGCGCACAAACCCGCTCCAGGTGTCGGAGAAATTATGTTCCAGCGCACCATACAGCGTCTTACTTAAGAAACCGTCCTTGTCGGGCTGCGCCTGTGCACCAGTGCTGCCGTAGGCGACAACGTCAAACCCTTTGGTATAGGCGTAATCCCCCATTAGCGTCACGCGCGTATTCTCACCGAGCTGTTGCTGCGTCGAGATGTCGTAATTCTGATAACCATTACTGCCCACACCGGCGGTCAATTCCGTCCCCGGTTTTTCTCGCGTGGTAATAATATTCACCACACCGCCGATCGCATCAGAACCGTAAACAGCGGAACGCGGCCCGCGAATGTATTCAATACGTTGCACCAGTGATACCGGGAACTGGCTGAGATCGGCTGAGCCGCTCACGCCCGCCAAGTTCAGGCGCACGCCGTCAATCAGCACCAGCACATGACTGGCGTTGGTCCCACGAATAAAAATAGATGAGTTCTGCCCCATGCCGCCGCTTTGCGCGATATCGACACCCGGCAGGCGGCGAAGAACGTCATTCACAGAGGTAGATTGCCAGCGATCGATTTCCTGGCGCGTAACAACGGTGATGGGAGCAAGCACTGCACTAAGGGGTTGCTGAAAACGGTTAGCCGTAACGACGAGAGTGTCTGGGCTAGCATCCTGCGCCCAACCAGAAAATGCCGCGACGGAAAGTGCCGTCAGCAGCAATGATTTTTTAATCATTGTAAAGCATCCACAATATAAGAAGGATGCCGCAGGTCCCACCGATAGTACGCGATGATGAAAACCAGATGCGACGTTAGCCGGCAGGTCTTCGGGCTTGGAAGGTTATTCAATATAGCGAATAAAAAGAAATGAAGACTTCCCACCCAAAGGCAGTGTCTGCTTACGCTCTCATCTCACCTTTCCTTACCGCTGCGCGTCAGCTCCAGATTTACACTGGATTCCCTTTTAACTCACAGGACCGGAACGCGGATGCTACAGTTTGTTGTAACCGACTGTCCAGACTGTGTATCACAATATTAGAAATCATCAATAACTGGACATCTACTGAGCAATCCCTACAATCCCCGCGTACTTTTATTTTTCAGGACGCATCATGACCCCAGAACACCTCCCGACAGAACAGTATGACGCGCAGCTAGCCGATAAAGTGGCTCGTTTACAGAGCTTAATGACGCCATTTACTGATCAGGCTCCGGAAGTGTTTCGCTCGCCGGTCAGTCATTACCGCATGCGCGCTGAATTCCGCCTGTGGCATGACGCTGACGACCTGTACCACATCATGTTTGAAAGCCAGACCAAAAACCGTCTTCGCGTCGACAGCTTTCCGGCAGCCAGCGAACTCATCAACACGCTGATGACGGCCATGATTGAAGGCGTTCGTCACAATCACGTCCTGCGTCATAAATTGTTCCAGATTGATTACCTCACCACCATGAGCAATCAGGCGGTGGTATCCATGCTGTACCATAAAAAGTTAGATGACGAATGGCGTCAGGAAGCCGAAGCACTGCGGGATGCGCTACGCGCGAAAAACCTGAATGTGCATCTGATTGGCCGGGCGACCAAAACCAAAATCGCGTTGGATCAAGATTACATCGATGAACGTTTGCCGGTTGCGGGTAAAGAGATTATCTACCGCCAGGTTGAGAACAGCTTCACGCAGCCGAATGCCGCCATGAACATTCAGATGCTGGAATGGGCGATTGATGTCACCAAAGATTCGCAGGGCGACCTGCTTGAATTGTACTGTGGCAATGGCAACTTCTCGTTAGCGCTGGCGCAGAATTTCAACCGCGTACTGGCCACTGAAATCGCCAAACCGTCCGTGGCTGCCGCGCAGTACAATATTGTGGCTAACCATATTGATAACGTGCAAATTATTCGTATGGCTGCTGAAGAGTTTACTCAGGCGATGAACGGGGTGCGCGAGTTCAACCGCTTACAGGGCGTCGACCTGAAGAGTTACCAGTGTGAAACCATTTTTGTTGATCCACCGCGCAGCGGCCTGGACAGCGAAACAGAGAAGATGGTGCAAGCGTATCCGCGTATTCTGTACATCTCCTGCAACCCGGAGACACTGTGTAAGAACCTGGAAACGTTGAGCCAGACGCACAATGTGTCACGTCTGGCGCTGTTCGATCAGTTCCCGTATACACACCACATGGAGTGCGGCGTACTGTTAACGAAGAAGTAAGACTGAACGTAGGCCAGATAAGCACTACCGGTTCAGATTGCCGGATGGCGGCTTTGCCTTATCCGGCCTACAGCTACAACTGTTACTCCGCGATTTCCTGCTTACGGTTACGCACCTTAAAGCCGATCCAGAACACCAGAATCACTGACAGGACCGCCGGGAAGAAGTTCGAACCGATATCCGGGTATTCCGCGCGCACCACGGTGCTGTACAACAAAACACCGAGAATAAAACAGGCCGCAGCCAGACCTGGCAGCCCCACAGGCATCGTGCGATTCTGGTAACGTTGATGCAGGCAGTAAACCGTCAGCACCAGCGAAATAATCGGGAATACAGAGAATGGTACAATGGAGCTAAACAGCGCCGCAAATGTACCATTGATCGATAAGCCAGCAACCAGCGCCAGCAGCAGCGTACCTTTATCTCGACCTGACTGTTTCATTGCTCGTCCTTCTCGTTACTCGGAGTGATGCGTCATCTTCTCTTGTTCACGGCGATACCAGTAAAATGCGCCTTTGGCGATCATGCGCAGTTGCAATACCAGCCGCTCTTCCAGTTGTCGACGCTGTTCGGCGCCAACATCCAGCGCTTCTGCCCCCGCACTGAAAACAATCGTCACCATGGCTTCGGCTTGTGCTTCAGTAAACGCACGAGGCATATGGTTTTCGAGTTCCAGATAGTCCGCAAGTTCCGCAATGAAATGCTGAATTTCGCGAGCCACGGCGGCACGAAACGCCGCGGAGGTACCAGACCGCTCGCGCAATAATAAACGGAAGGCGTTGGGATTATTGCCGATGAACTCCATAAATGTTGAGACCGAGGTGCGGATCACACTGCCGCCCTTGGCGATACGCTGACGCGCCTGGCGCATCAACTGGCGTAGCATCAGGCCGCTCTCATCCACCATCGTCAGGCCGAGCTCATCCACATCGCGAAAATGGCGATAAAATGAGGTTGGCGCAATGCCCGCTTCACGAGCAACTTCACGTAAACTGAGGCTGGCAAAACTGCGCTCTGCACTCAATTGACTAAATGCGGCCTCAACCAGCGAACGCCGGGTTTTTTCTTTTTGTTGCGCTCTAACGCCCATCACGATGTCTGAATCCTTCCTTATACCTTGCTGGCACTATACCAGAGATTAGGCGGTTGGCATGGCTTTGTGAATGATTGTTTACGCGCAGTTTGTGCTTCGACTTCGCAAAAAAGCACAACGATAATTGGGTTATCCTGACAACGATGTTACTATTCTGTTGCTTTTATGTATAAGAACAGGTAAGCCTGACCATGTCACATTCCTACGATTACGATGCAATAGTAATAGGTTCCGGCCCCGGCGGCGAAGGCGCTGCAATGGGTCTGGTTAAGCAAGGCGCGCGCGTCGCCGTTATTGAGCGCTATCATAACGTCGGCGGCGGTTGTACCCACTGGGGCACCATCCCGTCTAAAGCACTCCGCCACGCCGTCAGCCGTATCATTGAATTCAATCAGAACCCACTCTACAGCGACCATTCCCGGCTTCTTCGCTCTTCTTTTGCCGATATTCTTAACCATGCCGATAACGTCATTAATCAGCAAACGCGTATGCGGCAAGGATTTTACGAGCGTAACCACTGTGAAATTTTGCAGGGGAATGCCCGTTTTGTTGACGAACACACCCTCGCTCTGGAATGCCACGACGGTACGGTGGAAACGCTCACAGCAGATAAATTTGTTATTGCCTGCGGTTCGCGCCCCTACCACCCAAATGATGTCGATTTTTCACATCCGCGCGTTTACGACAGCGATTCCATTCTCAGTCTGCACCATGAACCTCGCCACGTTCTGATCTATGGCGCGGGGGTCATTGGCTGTGAATATGCGTCGATCTTCCGGGGGATGGACGTCAAAGTTGATTTGATCAATACCCGTGACCGTCTGCTGGCGTTTCTTGATCAAGAGATGTCCGACTCGCTGTCTTATCACTTCTGGAACAGCGGCGTGGTGATTCGCCATAACGAAGAATACGAGAAAATTGAAGGCTGCGATGATGGCGTCATCATGCACCTGAAATCCGGGAAGAAACTGAAAGCCGACTGCCTGCTGTACGCCAACGGTCGTACCGGTAACACCGATTCATTAGCGCTGGAGAACATTGGCCTGAAGACGGACAGCCGCGGCCAGCTAAAAGTGAACAGCATGTACCAGACGGCGCTGCCGCATGTGTATGCCGTAGGGGATGTGATCGGTTATCCGAGCCTTGCTTCCGCAGCCTACGATCAAGGCCGTATCGCCGCCCAGGCGCTGGTGAAGGGTGAGGCCACCGCGCACCTGATCGAAGATATTCCGACGGGCATTTACACCATTCCCGAAATCAGCTCCGTCGGTAAAACTGAACAGCAACTGACGTCAATGAAAGTCCCTTACGAGGTTGGCCGCGCGCAGTTTAAACATCTGGCACGCGCACAAATCGTCGGGATGAGTGTCGGAACATTGAAGATTCTGTTCCATCGGGAGACCAAAGAGATTTTAGGGATCCACTGCTTTGGCGAACGCGCTGCCGAAATTATTCATATCGGTCAGGCAATAATGGAGCAAAAAGGTGGTGGTAACACCATCGAGTACTTCGTTAACACCACCTTTAACTACCCAACCATGGCGGAAGCCTATCGGGTAGCTGCACTGAACGGCTTAAACCGCCTGTTTTAACGTGTTGTCGAAATGGCCATCCATTGCACCACGGATGGCCTCTGCCAGCTGTTCATAACGGCTGCGCAGCGGCGAACCCGGACGGTACACCAGCCCAATGGTACGACGCGGTTCTGGCTTAATGCACGGCACATAGACCACACCATCACGCTTACGCTCCGGTGGGACAGCCAGCGCGGGCAGTAAAGTAATCCCGCTACCTGCTGCCACCATGTTACGCAACGTTTCCAGACTGGTTGCCCGGAAATGGGTGTCTTCATCGGCCCCGGCTTCAAAACAAAAGCCCATCGCCTGATCACGCAAACAGTGACCATCTTCGAGCATCAACAGTTTTTCACCTGCCAGATCGGACATCGGTACGCGGTCGCGGTTTGCCCATGGGTGATCTTCATAGATCGCCAGCATCATCGGCTCATCAAACAGCGGTACCTCGATAAACGCTTCACTCTCTTTTACCAGCGCCAGAATAACGCAGTCGAGTTTACCGCTGTCCAGTTGCGCCAACAGCTGATGCGTTTGCGCCTCATGCAGGTACATTTCCAGTTTTGGGAAGGTCTGGTGCAACATAGGAATAATATGCGGCAGCAGGTAAGGTCCTACCGTTGGGATCAAACCAATATGCAGCGGGCCGGACATTGCCTCACCCTGTTGGCTTGCCATCTCCTTGAGCACTTTGACCTCGCGCAACACGGTGCGCGCCTGATCCACCAGCAGCAAACCCGCTTGAGTGAACAGCACTTTACGACTCGTACGCTCCAGCAGCATAACGCCAAGCTCATCTTCGAGTTTGCGGATTTGCCCACTCAGCGTTGGCTGGCTGACGTGACAGGAGTCTGCCGCGCGTCGGAAGTGACGATGTTCGGCAAGTGCTACCAGGTATTCAAGATCACGAATATTCATTATTCATCCTCCATTGCCACGATAGTTCGCAGCGATAGGTAGAATAGCAACGAACGATTATCCCTATCAAGTATTCTGTTTAATAATGCACCACAGAAACGGAACGGTACCCCTTTAACCCTTGAAGCTACTGTCCGTTCTCATACTCGAAATAACTAAAGCCAACGTGAACGTTTGCGGACCTCTGGTCCGCTTTTTTTTGCATAAAAAAGCCCGGCTTGATGCCAGGCTCAGATAACCATTTGCCGGATGGTGACGCGAAGGCGTCTACCGCCATCGGGCAAAACACACGTTACGCCAGGCGCGCCTTCGCGTAGTCGATCGCCTGCGCTACCTGCTGCGGTGAAACGCCCCCTTTCGCCACACGCTTATCGAGGCACGACTGTAGCGAGAGGATCGGGTACACGTCATCGCCAATCACGGCGCTGAATTTTTGCAAATCAGCCAGTGACAGTGCTTCCAGCGGTTTGCCCTGACGAATCGCCTCAACTACCGTTTCACCCACGATATGGTGTGCTTCACGGAACGGGACGCCTTTCGCCACCAGATAATCGGCCAGCTCCGTAGCGTTGGCATAGCCCTGCTGCGCGGCTTCCTGGCAACGTGGGCGTTTTACCTGAATACCGTCCAGCACCAGCGCCGCCATATGCAGGCAGTCCAGCCAGGTATCGAGTGCATCGAACAGCCCTTCTTTGTCTTCCTGCATATCCTTGTTATACGCTAGCGGCAGTCCTTTCAGCGTCATCATCATGCCAGTCAACGCACCTTGCACGCGGCCACATTTGCCACGAATCAGCTCTAATGCGTCCGGATTTTTCTTCTGCGGCATTAATGATGAACCGGAGGTTACGCGATCGGACAGTTCCACAAAACCGGCTTCCCCGGTATTAAAGAAAATCAGATCTTCAGCAAAGCGTGACAGGTGAACCATACCGATAGAGGCATCTGAGAGGAGCTCCAGCACATGGTCACGATCGGATACGCTGTCCAGACTATTGCGGGTCGCCGAGGCGAAACCCAGCCAGCCAGCCAGTTGTTCACGATCGATTTCATAGGCGGTACCCGCCAGCGCGCCACAGCCTAACGGGCTGACATCCAGACGCTTGAGCGTATCCTGCAGACGGCTCTCATCACGCGCCAGCATTTCAACATAGGCCAGACACCAATGAGCAAACGTCACCGGCTGGGCACGCTGCAGGTGGGTATAACCCGGCATGACGGCATCCTGATTATTCTCTGCTGTCACCACCAGCGCGCTTTGCAACTGACGGTTAGCAGACAATAATTCAAGCACCGTGTCTTTGCACCACAGTTTAAGATCGGTTGCCACCTGGTCATTACGGCTACGCCCGGTATGCAGTTTTTTACCCAACGGCCCGACTTTATCGATGAGCTTGCCTTCTACCCAACTGTGAATATCTTCCGCATCGCTTTGCAGGATCTGTTGCGGGTCGAGGCGTACTTCTTCCAGCAGAGTATTCAACGCCTCTTCCAATTGACATTGTTCATCAGCAGTCAACACACCGACCGTGACCAGCGCTTTGGACCAGGCCACAGAGCCGACGATATCCTGCTCGGCCAAGCGGTAGTCGAAGCGCAAAGAGTCGTTGAACTGTTTGAACCGCTGATCTGCTGCTTGTGTAAAACGCCCACCCCAAAGTGCCATAACGAATTTCCTTAATATGATATTTTGCCCGGTGGCGCTACGCTTACCGGGCCTACAAAACCCATCCAGGCCGGATAAAGCGCTGTCGCTACCCGGCACAGTAATAGTTAAGCCAGAATACGCGTACCGATCGGCGTGCCGTTAAACAGCGCCGGGAGTTGTTCGGCATGACGCCAGGAGGCGATATCCACTGGACGTCCCAGCGTACGTGCCGCGTCCAGCGCCGCGTTCACCTTCACAATCATGCCATCGGTGATAATACCCTGCTCAATCAGCTGTTCTGCTTTGGCTGCGGTCATTTCGGCAATCCGCTGGCCTTTACCATCCAGAATACCGCTGACGTCAGACAACAGGATCAGATCCGCACCCAGCGTTGCCGCCAGCGCCGTCGCAGCCTGATCGGCATTGACGTTCATCAGTTGCCCTTCTTCCGTGACGCCTATCGAGCTGACGACCGGTAGAAAACCGTTTTCCAGTAGCGTGTTAATCAGCTTAGGAGAACCAGGCTGTGCCAGTCCAACATGACCTAACGCTACATCGAGCTGGGTCACTTTTACGCTGTCGCCATCGCCAAGGTACAGACCAACAGCGTCAATATGGTGTTTCTTCGCCCACGCCAGCAGCGTTTTATTCGCCGTTCCGGCCAGGGCACCGGTAATGATGTCGATCTGGTCGGCTGGCGTCACGCGCAGACCATTTTTCTTTGTCACCGGCAAGTTAAGCCCTTTCATCAGCTCGTCAACCACGCAGCCGCCACCGTGCACAATGACCAGCGGACGCTGGTGCGACTCGCGATAATTGACCAGAGCGGTAAACAAACGCGCCAGCGCCTCTTCGCTATCCAGTAAAACGCCGCCCAGCTTGATAATTAATGGATTCATCATTGCACCCTTAAAGAAGAGACTGCGTTTCAGCAAAGCCGAAACGGATATTTGCGCACTGCATCGCCTGTGCGGCAGCGCCTTTCAATAAATTGTCTTCGGTTGCCACCACAATCAGGTGCTCGCCCTGAACAGCAAAACCGATATCGCAGAACGGTAAGCCCACCACATTTTTCAGGGCCGGGACACCGTTGTCATACAGACGAACCAGCGGTTTATCACCATAGGCCTGCTGCAGTGCTTGCGCCACCTGTGCATGGGTCACGCCCGGCCTCAAACGACAGGTGATGGTTTCCAAAATGCCGCGCGGGAAGTTGCCCAGATGCGGAGTAAAAATCACGTCCGCCCCCAAATGTGTGGCGATCTCCGGCTGATGGCGGTGGGTAAATACACCATACGGTTGCAGACTCACTTCACAGAAGCTGTTCGAGATGGCAGCTTTACGTCCTGCTCCACTCACACCACTGGTGGCGTTAATTACCGGCCACTGGCTGAGATCAAGCAGGTTGGCATCAATCAGAGGCTTAAGCGACAACTGCGCCGCCGTAGGATAACAACCCGGTACGGCAATCAGATTCGCGTCTTTTAGTTTGCTTGCACTCCACTCCGCCAGCCCGTAGACCGCTTGCTCCAGCAGCTCAGGATGCTGATGAGTAAAGCCATAATACTTTTCATAGAAGGCGCCGTCGTTAACACGGAACGCACCAGAGAGGTCAAACACCACGCAGCCCGCTTCCAGAAACTGTGGCGCCAGGTCATGACTAACCTCATGGGCCGTCGCCAGAAACACAACGTCCACCCCTGCGCTAAACTCGCGGATATCCGACATGGGTTGCAACGGCAAATCAACAATGCCCTTTAACTGCGGATGTAAATCAGAGATTAATTTTCCTGCATCATTGCTTTGCGCTGAGACAGTCAAAGCGGTTATGTTCATATCAGGATGGCGATTTACATAGGTCACAAGCTCTGCACCAGCATAGCCACTGGCGCCCACAATCAGCGTATTCAACATCGGGGCTGTTCACCTTCTTATATTCGGTTGCCAGGTATAAGCCTTTATCACCTCACCTTACACTTGGTGGGTTTTATTTCGCTCAACATTATTGTATTTTTATTCACAAATACTGCATGAATATTGATACTATCATGACCCGAGGTGTGTCAACAATGAAAAACAATTTACCGCCATTTATCGAGATTTACCGCGCTCTGATTGCCACACCATCGATCAGCGCCACCGAAGAAGCGCTCGATCAAAGTAATGCAGGTTTAATCACTCTGCTGGCGGATTGGTTCAAAGATTTAGGCTTCAGCGTCGAGGTACAACCGGTTCCCGGCACCCGTAATAAATTCAATATGCTGGCAAGTACAGGCACCGGTGCAGGCGGCCTGCTGCTCGCCGGTCATACCGACACCGTACCGTTTGACGACGGACGTTGGACGCGCGATCCGTTCACCCTGACCGAACATGACAACAAGCTCTACGGACTGGGTACGGCGGATATGAAAGGTTTCTTCGCGTTTATTCTCGATGCACTGCGTGATGTCGATGTGAAACAGCTGAAAAAGCCGCTCTACATCCTGGCCACCGCCGATGAAGAGACCAGTATGGCGGGCGCACGCTACTTCTCTGAAAATACGGCGATTCGCCCGGATTGCGCGATCATCGGTGAGCCAACATCCCTGCAGCCAATTCGCGCACACAAAGGCCATATTTCCACGGCGGTACGCGTACTCGGCCAGTCTGGCCATTCCAGCGATCCGGCGCGCGGCGTGAACGCCATTGAACTGATGCACGATGCCATCGGCCACATTATGCAGTTGCGCGACTCGCTGAAAGCACGCTATCACCACGATTCATTCACCGTGCCTTACCCGACGCTGAACCTCGGCAGCCTGCATGGCGGCGATGCCTCCAACCGTATTTGCGCCTGCTGCGAACTGCATATGGATATCCGCCCGTTGCCGGGAATGACGTTAAGCGACCTGAATGGCTTACTGACGGACGCGCTGGCCCCGGTGAGCGAACGCTGGCCTGGCCGACTGACGGTTTCCGAGCTGCACCCGCCGATCCCGGGTTACGAATGCCCGCCGGATCACCAACTGGTCGAGGTGGTGGAAAAACTGCTCGGCGAGAAAACCGACGTGGTGAACTACTGCACAGAAGCGCCGTTTATTCAGACGCTGTGCCCGACGCTAGTACTGGGACCGGGTTCCATTAATCAGGCACATCAACCAGATGAATATCTGGAAACACGCTTCATTAAGCCAACCCGCGAATTAATTACCCAGGTTGTGCATCATTTTTGCTGGCATTAACCGAACGTCGCCTTGCTAATCCTTTAGTGGTAAGCAAGGCGATTCTTTTAACATTTGCATAAGCAACGCTTATTTGACGCGATGTGAATTAAATAACGTAAATTCCCGCCATTTATTCGTTTGCTGAACCGATTTCGCCGCAATTGACGTCAGGTGTTTTACGTGGCTTTATAAAAGACGACTAAAAAGTTAAGTCCGAAAGATTTCGCGTTGCAGCCAATGCCGCTGGGACGCGAAAGATACAGGACATATTCAAAACAGATGGGGTGTCTGGGATCATATGAACGAACAATATTCCGCGTTGCGTAGTAATGTCAGTATGCTCGGCAAAGTGCTGGGAGAAACCATCAAGGATGCGCTGGGAGAGAACATTCTCGATCGCGTAGAAACAATCCGTAAGCTGTCCAAATCATCCCGCGCTGGCAATGAAGCGAACCGTCAGGAACTGCTCACTACGCTGCAGAATCTGTCTAACGACGAGCTGCTGCCAGTTGCCCGTGCGTTTAGTCAGTTCCTGAACCTGGCCAATACCGCCGAACAGTACCACAGCATTTCGCCAAAAGGCGAAGCTGCCAGCAACCCGGAAGTGATTGCCCGTACCCTGCGTAAACTGAAAGACCAGCCCAACCTCGATGAAGCGACAATCAAAAAAGCCGTGGAATCGCTCTCTCTGGAGCTGGTCCTGACCGCACACCCAACCGAAATCACCCGCCGTACGTTGATTCATAAAATGGGTGAGGTTAACGCATGCCTCAAGCAGCTTGATAACAAAGACATCGTCGATTACGAACGCCACCAGTTGATGCGCCGCCTGCGCCAGCTAATCGCCCAATCATGGCACACGGATGAAATCCGTAAACTGCGTCCCAGCCCGGTTGATGAAGCCAAATGGGGCTTCGCCGTGGTTGAAAATAGCCTGTGGGAAGGTGTACCGAACTATCTGCGTGAACTGAATGAACAGCTGGAAGCGCATCTGAACTACAAGCTGCCCGTCGATTTTGTCCCGGTCCGATTCACCTCGTGGATGGGCGGTGACCGTGACGGTAACCCGAACGTAACGGCAGATATCACCCGCCACGTGCTGCTGCTCAGCCGCTGGAAAGCGACCGATCTGTTCCTGAAAGACATCCAGTTTCTGGTTTCTGAACTGTCGATGGTCGAAGCCACGCCTGAGCTATTAGCGCTGGTGGGTGAAGAAGGCGCGGCAGAACCCTATCGCCATCTGATGAAAATGCTCCGTTCGCGTCTGATGACGACCCAGGCCTGGCTGGAAGCGCGTCTGAAAGGCGAAAAATTGCCGAAACCTGCAGGTCTGCTGACACAAAACGAGCAGCTATGGGAACCGCTGTACGCGTGTTATCAGTCACTGCAAGCCTGCGGTATGGGCATCATCGCCAATGGCGAACTGCTCGATACCTTGCGCCGAGTGAAATGTTTTGGCGTCCCGCTGGTGCGTATCGATATTCGTCAGGAAAGTACCCGTCATACCGAAGCGCTGGGCGAACTGACCCGTTACCTGGGCATTGGCGACTACGAAAGCTGGTCAGAAGCAGACAAACAGGCCTTCCTGATCCGAGAACTGAACTCCAAACGTCCACTGCTGCCGCGCAGCTGGGAACCGAGTAACGATACCCGTGAAGTCCTCGATACCTGTCGGGTGATTGCCGAAGCACCTCATGGTTCTATTGCTGCCTACGTGATCTCGATGGCAAAAACACCGTCGGATGTGCTGGCCGTTCACCTGCTGCTGAAAGAAGCTGGCATCGGTTTTACCATGCCGGTAGCGCCGCTGTTTGAAACGCTGGACGACCTCAACAATGCTGACGATGTAATGACTCAGTTGTTGAATATCGACTGGTACCGCGGTCTGATTCAGGGCAAGCAGATGGTCATGATTGGCTACTCTGATTCCGCAAAAGACGCAGGCGTGATGGCGGCGTCCTGGGCGCAATATCAGGCGCAGGATGCGTTGATCAAAACCTGCGAAAAAGCCGGCATTGAACTGACGTTGTTCCACGGCCGGGGGGGGTCTATCGGCCGCGGTGGCGCTCCGGCCCATGCGGCACTGCTCTCACAACCACCTGGCAGCCTGAAAGGCGGACTGCGCGTCACTGAGCAGGGTGAGATGATCCGCTTCAAATACGGTCTGCCGGAAGTGACCATCAGCAGCCTGTCTCTGTACACCGCCGCGATCCTGGAAGCCAACCTGCTACCACCGCCAGAACCGAAAGACAGCTGGTGCCATATTATGGATGAGCTGTCAGATATCTCCTGCAAGCTGTACCGTGGCTACGTGCGTGAGAACAAAGACTTTGTACCTTACTTCCGCTCAGCAACTCCCGAGCAGGAACTGGGTAAATTACCGCTCGGCTCACGTCCGGCTAAGCGCCGTCCGACCGGTGGAGTAGAGTCTTTGCGTGCCATTCCGTGGATCTTCGCCTGGACGCAAAACCGCCTAATGCTTCCGGCCTGGCTGGGCGCAGGTACCGCACTGCAAAAAGTGGTTGAAGACGGTAAACAGAGCGAACTTGAAGCGATGTGCCGCGACTGGCCATTCTTCTCCACGCGCCTTGGCATGCTGGAAATGGTGTTCTCGAAAGCGGACCTGTGGCTGGCGGAATACTACGATCAGCGTCTGGTCAAAAAAGAGCTATGGCCGTTGGGTGAAGAACTGCGCCACCGTCTGGAAGCCGACATCGACGTGGTGCTGGCCATCGCCAACGACTCACATTTGATGGCCGACCTGCCGTGGATTGCCGAGTCAATTCAGTTAAGAAATATTTATACCGATCCGTTGAACGTGCTACAGGCTGAACTATTACACCGTTCGCGTCTGGCAGAAGAACACGGTGAAGCCCCCGATCCGCGCGTTGAACAAGCGCTGATGGTCACCATCGCCGGTGTCGCTGCGGGTATGCGTAATACCGGTTAAGTGAGTCCTCTGTCACCCTCGTGCTATTGCGCGAGGGTGACCTCAAAATCGCTTGTCATAACCACTTCATTTCAAATATATTTCTTCTTTGATTCATTCTTCACTTCATAAATGAATCATCAACAAGAAGCGTTTTTAATATCACAATGCTTCAGGTCCCCTTAAGATTTAGCCGCTACTCTTGGCGACACGATTAATGACAGGCTCACACTATGCACTCCTTATCATCCCAGTCTAAACCCCCGTTTAGCTGGAAGGCCCTGGGTTGGGCACTTCTCTATTTTTGTTTTTTTTCTTCATTACTACAGGTCATTATCTATTTTAGTGGTTACAGCGGCACGAATGGATTACGCGACTCGATACTGTTTAGTTCGCTATGGTTGATCCCGGTATTCTTATTTCCCAATCGTATCCGTATTATTGCTGCCGTTATTGGCGTCGTGCTGTGGGCTGCGTCACTCGCTGCACTGAGCTATTACGTCATTTACGGGCAGGAATTCTCACAGAGCGTGCTGTACGTGATGTTTGAGACCAATGCCAACGAAGCCAGTGAATACTTAAGCCAGTATTTCAGCCTCAAGATTGTTTTTATCGCACTGGCCTATACCGCCGTAGCTATTTTGCTGTGGACGCGCCTACGCCCGGTTCATATTCCCTCCCCCTGGCGTTATCTGGTGTCGTTTGCGCTGTTATACGGTCTGATTCTGCACCCAATGGCCGTTAACACATTTATTAAGCATAAACCTTTTGAGCGAACGCTGAACGGTCTTGCCTCACGTATGGAACCCGCTGCGCCGTGGCAGTTTATTTCTGGCTATTATCAGTATCGTCAGCAACTAACCTCATTGAACAGTCTGCTGAATGAGAACAATGCGCTGCCGCCGCTGGCAAACTTTAAAGACAACTCTGGCGATGCCCCGCGCACGCTGGTGCTGGTAATTGGTGAGTCAACTCAGCGTGGACGCATGAGCCTGTACGGCTATCCGCGTGAAACCACGCCGGAACTGGACGCACTGCACAAATCCGATCCTAACCTGACCGTATTCAATAATGTCGTGACCTCACGTCCGTACACTATTGAAATCCTGCAGCAGGCGCTGACCTTCGCCAACGAGAAGAACCCGGATTTATATCTGACGCAGCCGTCGCTGATGAACATGATGAAACAGGCGGGTTATAAGACCTTCTGGATCACTAATCAGCAAACCATGACCGCGCGTAACACTATGTTGACCGTGTTCTCCAAACAGACGGATAAGCAGTTCTATATGAACCAACAGCGCACCCAAAGTGCGCGTGAATACGACAGCAACGTGCTGGCGCCGTTTAAAGAGGTACTGGCCGATCCGGCGCCGAAAAAATTCATCATTGTTCATCTGCTGGGAACGCATATTAAGTACAAATTCCGCTATCCGGATGGTCAGGGGAAATTCGACAACAATATCGACCACGTTCCTGCAGGCCTGAACAGCGATGAGCTGGAAGCCTATAACGATTACGACAGCGCCAATGTGTATAACGACCACATCATTGCCAGCCTGATTAACGACTACAAAGCCACCGATCCAAACGGCTTCCTGCTCTACTTCTCCGACCATGGCGAAGAGGTATATGACACGCCGCCGCATAAAACGCAGGGGCGTAATGAAGACAACCCAACGCGCCATATGTATACGGTACCGTTCCTGCTATGGACCTCTGAAAAATGGCAGGCCGTACATCCGCGTGACTTCTCGCAAGGCGTTGATCGTAAGTACAGCAGCTCTGAACTTATTCATACCTGGTCTGATTTAGCGGGCTTGACCTACGATGGATTCGACCCGACGCGTGCCATTACCAACCCGCAGTTCAAAGAGACAACCCGCTGGATTGGTAATCCATACAAGAAAAACGCCCTGATTGATTACGATACTCTGCCTTACGGCGATCAAATTGGTAACCAGTAATCGTTTAGCGCCCCAGGCCACTCTTTTAGGGTGGCCTTTTTTTACCATCAACGTTACTGTGACCTTGTCTGCTGCCTGCAAGGGATCAACATGTATCACGACGTCAGCCACCTTCTCTCCCGCCTGATTAACGGTCCCCTCCCGCTGCGGCAGGTGTGTTTCGCCAGCACCAACGGTTCAATGCCAGAACTGGCCTGTCAGGTTGATTTTCCCCGGTTGGAAATTGTACTGGAAGGCGAGTTTGCTGATGTCAGCATCGGAAACAAACTTACCTCTGGTGATGTGCTGTACGTCCCGGCAGGTGGCTGGAATCTCCCGCAGTGGCACACGCCAGTCACCACGATCAGCATCCTGTTCGGCAAACAGCAGTTAGGTTTCAGCATCGTTCAGTGGGATGGAAAACAATTTCAAAACCTCGCCAAACAACACGTTGCGCGGCGCGGACCGCGTATTGGCTCCTTCCTGCTGCAAACGCTGCATGAGATGCAGATGCAGCCACAGGAGCAACAAACGGCCAGGCTGATCGTCGCCAGTCTGTTAAGCCACTGTCGCGATCTGCTGGGCAGCCAGATCCAGACCGCGTCGCGCAGTCAGGCGCTTTTCGACGCTATTCGCGACTATATCGACGAACGCTACGCCTCGCCGCTGACCCGTGAATCCGTCGCCCAGGCGTTTTATATCTCGCCGAATTACCTGTCGCACCTGTTTCAGAAAACGGGCGCTATCGGTTTTAACGAGTACCTGAACCATACGCGACTGGAACACGCCAAGGCACTGCTGAAGGGTTACGACCTGAAGGTGAAAGAAGTGGCGCGCACCTGTGGGTTTGTCGACAGTAACTACTTCTGTCGCCTGTTTCGTAAGAATACAGAGCGTTCTCCGTCAGAGTATCGTCGGCAATATCACAGCCAGTTAACAGAAAAAGAGGCACATCGGCAGTGAAGCCGTTGCGTAGCGACACAGACTGAGCACAAATCCATCATTTACTGGATTTTTGTAATATACAAGAACCCTCACAACTCTCTTCAACCCAGAATAAACCCGCAGCCAATTAACATGTGATGTATCTCTCACTTTGACATATACATTACATTTATCCAGTTTTTGGCAGATTTGTCAGATAGCGCACGACCGTAAAACGCTCTTATCCTGTACACAGAACAGCATTCCGGCAACGGGCGGCTAACCGAAAATTTAGAGGGTGATTTGTATGGAACTGTACCTGGATACCGCCAACGTGGCGGAAGTTGAACGTCTGGCACGCATCTTCCCGATTGCTGGCGTCACTACCAACCCGAGCATCGTGGCAGCAAGTAACGAGTCCATCTGGGAGGTGCTGCCGCGTCTGCAAAAGGCAATAGGCAAAGACGGCATTCTGTTCGCGCAGACCATGAGCCGTGATGCGCAGGGGATGGTGGAAGAAGCTAAGCGCCTGAGCCTCGCCGTACCAGGTATCGTCGTTAAAATCCCGGTCACCGCCGAAGGTCTGGCGGCCATCAAGCAGCTGAAAAAAGAAGGTATTACCACCTTAGGCACCGCCGTGTACAGCGCAGCGCAAGGACTGCTGGCCGCGCTGGCGGGAGCAAAATATGTCGCCCCTTATGTGAACCGTGTTGACGCCCAGGGCGGAGACGGTATCCGCACGGTACAGGAACTGCAAACATTGCTGGAGCTGCATGCGCCAAACAGCATGGTGCTGGCAGCCAGCTTTAAAACGCCACGCCAGGCGCTGGATTGCTTACTGGCAGGGTGTGAAGCAATCACCCTGCCATTAGATGTAGCGCAACAAATGCTCAATACCCCTGCGGTAGAGTCTGCAATAGAGAAGTTTGAGCAGGACTGGAACAACGCATTTGGTCGGATCACTCTTTAAGGAGATAACGTATGGATCGCATTATTCAATCACCGGGTAAATACATCCAGGGTGCCGATGTTATTACTCGTCTTGGCAGCTACCTCAAACCGCTGGCGGAACGCTGGCTGGTTGTTGGAGACAAATTTGTCTTAGGCTTTGCCCAACCCACCCTGGAAAAAAGCTTCCAGGATGCCGGTCTGGCGCTGGAAATCGCCCCGTTTGGCGGCGAATGTTCACAACACGAAATCGATCGCCTGCGCGGCGTCGCGGAACAAGCGCAGTGTGGCGCGGTACTCGGTATTGGTGGCGGTAAAACGCTGGATACCGCCAAAGCACTGGCCCACTTTATGGGCGTGCCGGTTGCCATTGCACCGACCATTGCCTCAACCGATGCCCCCTGCAGCGCGCTGTCGGTAATTTACACCGATGCAGGTGAATTCGATCGCTATCTGCTGCTACCGAACAACCCGGACCGGGTCATTGTGGATACCAAAATTGTCGCGGGGGCACCGGCTCGTTTACTTGCCGCCGGCATTGGCGATGCGCTGGCAACCTGGTTTGAAGCCCGCGCCTGTTCACGCAGCGGCGCCACCACCATGGCCGGTGGTCAGTGTACTCAGGCGGCACTGGCGCTAGCCGAGCTGTGCTACAACACGCTGATCGAAGAAGGCGAAAAAGCGATGCTGGCCGCCGAGCAGCACGTGGTGACCCCAGCACTGGAGCGCGTGATTGAAGCCAACACCTACCTGAGCGGCGTCGGTTTTGAAAGCGGTGGGCTGGCCGCAGCACATGCTATTCACAACGGCCTGACGGCCATCCCGGATGCACATCACTATTATCACGGTGAAAAAGTGGCATTCGGTACGTTAACGCAGTTAGTACTGGAAAATGCGCCGGTAGAAGAAATTGAAACCGTGGCGGCACTGTGCCACTCCGTTGGTCTGCCAATCACCCTTGCCCAACTGGATATCAAGCAGGATATTCCGGCCAAAATGCGCATCGTGGCCGAAGCAGCCTGTGCCGAAGGCGAAACCATTCACAACATGCCTGGCGGTGCCACGCCGGATCAGGTTTACGCCGCGCTGCTGGTGGCAGATCAGTACGGTCAGCGATTCCTGCAAGAGTGGGAATAAGCGACCAATAAAAATCCCCGCGATTGCGGGGATTTTTTATATGCCTGGCCGGGGAAGCGTGAACACCCTCCGGCCTTTTTCTTTACTGCAGGTCGAAACGGTCCAGATTCATTACTTTCACCCATGCCGCGACAAAGTCTTTCACAAACTTCTCGTGGGCATCGCTGCAGGCATACACTTCAGCCACAGCACGCAGGACCGAGTTAGAGCCAAACACCAGGTCAGCGCGGGTTGCCGTGTACTTCACTTCGCCGCTCAGACGGTCGCGACCTTCAAACAGCTCCTGTGACGCATCAACCGCCTTCCATTCGTGACGCATATCCAGCAGATTGACAAAGAAGTCAGTGCTGAGTACGCCAGGACGATCGGTAAAGACGCCATGCTGGCTGCCATCGAAGTTCGTTCCCAGCACGCGCATACCGCCCACCAGCACGGTCATTTCCGGCGGGGTTAACGTCAGTTGCTGCGCTTTATCGATCAACAGCGACTCGGTGGTCGAAACCTCAGGACGGGAACGATAATTGCGGAAACCATCGGCAATCGGCTTGAGCAGTTCAAACATCTCAATATCGGTCTGATCCTGACGCGCATCCACACGACCCGGCGCAAAAGGTACATTGATGCTGACACCCGCCGCGCTTGCCGCCTGCTCTACACCTACAACACCGGCCAACACGATGATATCGGCCAACGAGGCGGTATGCGCGGATTTATAAATACCTTCCAGCACTGGCAGAACACGGGCTGCCGTCGCATTCACATCCCAGCCGCGCTGCGGATTCAGCGCCAGGCGCGCCCCGTTAGCCCCGCCGCGTTTATCACCCCCGCGGAACGTTGACGCAGAAGCCCATGCCACCGACACCAACTCGCCCACGGAAAGCCCGGAAGCCGCAATCGTCGCCTTCAGGTTTAGGATATCTTCTTCGCTTGGGTTGAAGAACGCGTGCGGCAGCGGATCCTGCCAAATCAGATCTTCCTGCGGGACTTCTGGTCCAATGTAACGTGATTTTGGCCCCATATCCCTGTGCGTCAGCTTAAACCACGCGCGAGCAAAGGCTTCGTTAAACGCCTGCGGATCGTTGAGGAAACGACGGGAGATCTTCTCGAATTCCGGATCAAAACGCAGCGTCAGATCGGTAACCAGCATCGTCGGCTTACGTTTTTTCGACGGATCAAACGGATCCGGAATAATTTCAGGAGCATCGACCGCTTCAAACTGGATAGCACCGGCCGGGCTGCGGGTCTGTACCCATTCGTATTTGAACAGGTTCTCGAAGAAATAGTTGCTCCACTGGGTCGGCGTTTGCGTCCAGACCACTTCCAGACCGGAGGTGATGTTGTCTGCGCCCACACCGCTACCGTAGCTGCTGGCCCAACCTAAGCCCTGGGCCTCAATCGGTGCCGATTCTGGATCGGGGCCGACGTGCGATGCAGGACCTGCACCGTGGGTTTTACCCAACGTATGACCACCGCCAATCAGCGCCACGGTTTCTTCGTCATTCATCCCCATATTGCCGAAGGTGGCACGAATCGCTGCTGCCGCGGAAAGCGGTTCACCGCTGTGATCCGGCCCTTCCGGGTTCACGTAGATAAGTCCCATCTCAGTCGCACCCAGCGGGGCTTTCGCCAGCTCTTCCGGATGGCGGTGCGTCAACCAGGCTTTTTCGTCACCCCAGTTCACATCAAGATCCGGTTCCCATACGTCTTCACGACCGGCACCAAAGCCAAAGGTACGGAAGCCGGAGTTTTCCAGCGCCACGTTACCCGCGAGGATAAACAGGTCGGCCCAGGAAATTTTCTGACCATACTTTTGCTTAACAGGCCACAACAAACGACGGGCTTTATCCAGGCTCACGTTGTCCGGCCAGGAGTTCAGTGGTGCAAAACGCTGCTGTCCGCGACCTGCGCCACCGCGTCCATCAATGGAGCGATAGGTCCCTGCGCCGTGCCATGCCATACGGATAAACAAACCGGCATACGTGCCCCAGTCAGCGGGCCACCACGGTTGAGATTCGGACAGGAGGGCTCTGAGATCCCCTTTCAGGGCAGAATAGTCGAGTTTGCTAAATTCTTTGCGGTAATTGAAATCTTCACCCAATGGGTTCGAACGGTTGGAGTGTTGGTTCAAAAGGTCTACGCGGAGTTGATTCGGCCACCAGTCGCGGTTATTTCTTCCTGCTCCCGCGCTGGGATCGTGACCGCCTTGATGGAAAGGACACTTACCGGCAGTTGATGCGTTTTGGCTATCGTCGGACATGCTCATCTATATGCTCCCTTTACAGTGTTCTAGCTACGATATACACCACCAGAGATAAGATATAGTCGAAAAAACCCACAGATTCGATAGCTAAATCCTTTTATATTTTTAGTTACAGAGATGTAGATCAAAATGATCAACAAAAAGCCCTCCGTAGAGGGCTGATGTTACAATTAAGCAGGCCTGACGCCCAGCGTATGGCATATCGCGTAGCTCATCTCGGCGCGATTGAGCGTATAGAAATGGAAATCTTTCACCCCTTCACGGCTTAAAATCTTCACCATGTCCATGGCAATGTTAGCGCCCACCAGCTTGCGGGTTTCCGCATCATCATCCAGACCGTCAAACATCGTCGACATCCAGGAAGGGATGCGCACGTTGGTCATGTCAGCGAATTTTTTCGCCTGCTTAAAATTAGAGACCGGCAGGATACCCGGGATAATTTCCACATCGATACCTGCGGTTACGCAGCGGTCACGAAAACGCAGATAACTTTCCACGTCGAAGAAGAACTGGGTGATCGCGCGATTCGCTCCGGCGTCGACCTTACGCTTCAGGTTGAGCAGATCGGCCTGGGCGCTTTTCGCTTCCGGGTGGACTTCCGGATAGGCCGCAACAGAGATATCAAAGTCTGCCACTTCTTTGAGTAACCCAACCAGATCGGCGGCGTACATATCCGGTTTGCCACTGCCTGGCGGCAGGTCGCCGCGCAGGGCCACAATATGACGAATCCCGTTGTTCCAGTAATCCTGAGCGATAATTCGCAGCTCGTCGCGAGTAGCATCAATACAGGTCAGATGCGGGGCCGCTTCAAGACCGGTGCGATCCTTAATCCCCTTAATGATGCTGTGCGTGCGGTCACGCTCACCGGAGTTTGCGCCGTAGGTTACGGAGACAAACTTAGGCTTCAGACTGCTCAGGCGATCGATTGAGTTCCACAGTGTTTGCTCCATTTCACTGGTGCGCGGCGGGAAAAACTCAAACGAAACGTTAATCTGACCCTGGACTTCAGCCAGGCTCTGATTCAGGGCTTCCCGCTGGTTGGCGTGAAAAAAGCTCATACCTTACCTCATCAATCTTTTGTCGTTATATGTTGTGTTGTGAACTGCTATACGTTTAGACGTCTAGATGTAAAAATGACGGAAAAGCGCCGTAACGTCAACATAAAAATCATCGTGAAAGGTGAGGAATACTCAGTGAAGATGAAAATAATTCACTTTAGCGTGCAGAAAGGAAGGACGCCGAGAGTAATGAAGGAAGCCATTGCAGGCGAGATTCTTGTTCAGGCGATAATACCAACCCGGCAGTAATACACAATTCCGTGCCGTATAGAGGACGAAAAACCACGCCCTGCCGCTGGATAGCGGAAAATGACGAAGGAAACAGGCTCACACCCTCGCCACGGGCAATACGTGCCAGCAAAACGTCATGTTCCAGTGGTTCTTCTATGCAGGCAGGTGAGTAACCTGCACGACGAAAAATAACCCGCGTGTAGTCGAAGAAGGCCGGGTTACGCTCACGCTTAAACCAGAATAGAGGGCGCTCGCTGAGCGTGGTTAGCGTCAGCGAATCTGCTTCTGCTTCCGACCAGTGAGCAGGTAAGGCAGCAATCAACGGTTCCTGCCAGGCGAGCGGGATCACGGTGAGTCCAGTAGCCTCCAGCGGCAGCGCCACAATAGCCGCGTCCAGTTTTCCACGCCGCACCTGGCGCACTAACTCCGGCGAGCCATGACGCACAATATTCAACGCCTCAACGCGCGTCGCGAGCTGAGTTTCCAGCGAGGCAAAAATACCCTGCTCAAACGCGGTGGTCAGCCCAACGCGCAGCGACCGTGCGCCGGTTTTCCCAAGCGAGCCCAATTCTGCATAGGTTTTATCCTGCTGTGCCAGCAGCGGACGGATAATTTCCAGCACGCGTAGCCCTTCATCCGTGAGCGTCAGCCCTTTGGTATGGCGGATAAAAAGCACTACCCCCAACCGGTCTTCAAGCTGGCGAATATGGCGGCTGAGCGGCGGCTGCGACATAAACAAGCGCTGCGCTGCACGGCTCATGTTGTTCTCTTGTGCCACCACCGCAAAGTAGCGCAGCAGGCGAATATCCAAGGAGTGAAGCGGGGAAGTGCTCATACCGAAAAGGTATCACGGAACGGGTATTATCCAAATCATTCTGCGCCCCTTATTCTCTCGTCATACCACAAACCAACAAGGGAAGTATCATGCATTCAGAACGCTATATTACCGGACAGAACATGTTGCAACAGGTTGATGGTAAAGGCGGAGATGCCGTCGTTGAGAGCCTGAAAGAGATTGCGCCGGACTTCGCCCGCTACCTGATCGAGTTTCCTTTTGGCGATATCTACTCACGTCCAGGGCTGGATTTACGCAGCCGGGAAATAGCCACCGTCGCCGCGCTCACGGCGCTGGGAAATGCCGCACCGCAGTTGAAAGTGCACATTGCCGCCGCACTGCACGTCGGGTTAACGCAGGAGGAGATTACTGAAGTGATTATGCAAATGGCAGTATATGCGGGCTTTCCCGCTGCGCTGAACGGACTGTTCGCCGCAAAAGAGGTGTTTTCCTCGCACAAAGGTTAAAATAACAGGCCAGCGGATACTCTGCTGGCCTGAACTCGTTACGGTTTCACATCCTCCACACGCATGCCTTTCAGTTGTTCATCCGTCAGGGTATTACCCGCTTTGAAGTAATCAACAACCGCATTAGAAACATAATAGCCGCCGGAGGTATTACGCGCTTTACCTTCGGTAAATGCGCTAAAACCATCGCCACCATCTGCCAGGAAGCTGTTGGTCGCAATATGGTAAACCGTAGCATCCTCAATCGGCTTGCCGTTTAACGTTAGTACTGTGACCCGCTGACCGACCGGTTTGCTGCTGTCGTATTTCATCTCCAGCCCTTTGGATACCTGCAACACGCCGTTGCTTAAACTCGCGCCGTGCTCCATCAAGCTACGCAACTGCTTACCAGTAAGCTCCATCGTTGCCAGTTCATTCGGAAACGGGAAGGTGCTAATGACCGCACCCATGGTAATGGCGCCCGCCGGGATTTCATTGCGAATACCGCCTGAGTTAGTTAGCGCTAACTGGGTATCTTTACCTGCCGCCGCCAGCAGCGCATCCGCCGCCAGATTTCCCAGCGAAGAAGATTCACCGTAAGCGCGGGTGAGCTCAACCGAAGCATTGGCGACCGTTTGTTGTACAACTTTATCGAGCTTTTTATTCCAGCCGTCAATCACTTGTTTCGTCTGCGGGTCGGGCTGCCATTCATCGGCAAAAATGGTCTTTAGCTCGAAGTTCTTCACGGTAAATTGATGCGGTTTCTGCTGGTAATCCAGCACCAGTTTACCAACATCAATACCGCCGCTGTCGGTAGATAAAATCAGGGTGTTACCTACTTTAATCGGCTCCGGCGTGCCCACATGCGCATGGCCGGTAATCAGGATATCCAGCCCATGCACCTGACCCGCGGTCTGGATGTCTTTATCCAACGCACGGCGCACATCGGTACTCCCCTGGCTGGACTGACGCGCAGGCGTGCCTTCATGGATCAGTGCTACGGTCAGATCCACTTTGCCTTTCAGTTCATCGATATAGCGTTGCAGCCACTTCACTTCATCGCGCGCTTCAATGCCAACGCGCGTCGAAGCAGAAACCGTATCATCAAAAGCAAACACGCCGTGCAGACCAATAACGCCAATCTTCACGCCCTCTTTTTCGATGATGGTATACGGCTTATCCCAAAAGGCCTTGCTGCTGTTCTGATAGAAAATATTGCCCTGAACAATCGGGAATTTTGCCTGGCTGAGTTGCAGCAGCGTGTTGTCCCAGCCATGATCGAACTCATGATTGCCCATCGTAACGGCATCAAAGTCCATGGTGTTCATAATGTCGACAATGGCTTTACCCTTGGTCATACTGCTGATGTAAGGCCCCGTAAAGTAATCACCCGCATCAAAAAACCAGGTCGCTTTATTGCTGGCCTTTTCCTGTTTAACCATCGTCGTGATATTCGCCCAACCGCCAATATCACGTGCGCCATTGGCAATCCACGGCACCTTATAAGGTTCAACGTGGGCATGGAGATCGTTGGTGTAGATGATCGTGACATCTTTCGCCGACGCCCATAATGGCAGTGATACCAGCACACCAACAGCAAGCATTTTTAACTTCATAACCAATCCCTTTCAGTCATATAAAGATTCGCTACGTTACGTTCTGAAAGGTTTTTTTATGTGAGAAAACTCACATCTACTGGTGATAGTTGCAGGTCAAAATCAACGACCATTAAAAATCGTTGGTAATAAGATGTCTTCTTTGTTCACCATCAATTGCTGCAAGTCATTTGGCTGCCGCAATCTGGGGCTGGCAAGCTCAGCAGATTACGATCGGCCAGATTATCGGCTGGGGTATGCCGCGCTGCACTGCCGGGCATGCGGGAGTTATCCGCCGCTGTTTAACGAGGAACAGTTCCGACTCTGGCTGTCGGCCTATTTAGCGGATTCTGCAACCAAGAGCGGTCATTTTTGCCCAAGTTGTTACCAACGGGACCCAATCCGCTATGGCCGAAATCCTCAGGGCAGTCAGCGCGTTCAGTGTCGGGCATGTAAAAAGGTCTGGACGCCCAAACGACAGCCGCTCACACTTTTTGAGCCGCCAGAACAAATCGCCACGGTTCCCTTGATCGTGCCTTTTCAAGGCGCCAGCGCCGACCAGAAACTTTATATATTGCTCAGCTTTGATGCTATTCGTGGCAATATCCTGCATGTTTCCAGCAATTTTACCCCCTATCCCATTGGTGACACATTACGTTACCGCTGGCGCGGCATCGGTGAGGCAACTGCAACGCATGACGATATTGTTGAGAGAGTAAGCCAACGAGAAAGTCAGTTTTTACGCCGCAGCCAATTTGATGAAATCCAGTACGGCAGCGCCGAGCTCAAACGGAACGCCAGCGGCGCGATTCTCCGCCCTGTCATTACCGCGCACGGCCATTTTCGGGTACTGAGCCATCTCTGGCCGGAGGTAAAAACGCACATTATCGCCCACGAATGCTTCCTGCGCGGCGCGGCGATTACCGCATGGGCGGAACAGTTTCGCGAGCACCACGCCTCGCTGTGGTTTATTGATGAAGAAATCAATGACAATACGTGTCCATTACCCTGGCGGCTGCGGGGTAAAACGTATCAGGGATGGTGGCGAAATCAGTGGCAGATTTGTCAACAAGGCAACAATCGAAAAATGGCGTGTCTGTTAACAGAGAGTCAGATCGGAAAAGGGGCGTCAATAACTCTGGCCGCGAGCCATCATTTCATCGCCTGGTTGCGGCAGCAAACGGCGCTTCAGCAAAGCGCGTGTTACTCTGCCCATTCTGTTTTTCAGGCGATAAGGGCGCTGACGGAGAAATATAACATCCTGATCACCCAGCGCGATTTGCCCGGTAGCGCAGCCGCTTACCGGGCCTACGGTTCGTGTCATAGGTAGGCCGGATAAGCGTAAGCGCCATCCGGCAACGCAAACTACAGCAACTGCGCCAGGCGGTTGATATCAGACTGAATCGCCCCGGCGGTCACATCGCGACCCGCCCCCGGCCCACGGATCACCAGCGGGTTATCGCGGTACCAGCGGCTTTCGATGGCGAACACGTTATCGCACGGCAGCAGCGCCGCCAGCGGGTGTTCAGGACGGACCGCTTCCACCCCCACACGCGCTTTGCCGTTGGCATCGAAACGTGCCACATAGCGCAGTACCAGCCCCATTTCACGGGCGGCCTCCAGCCGCTGAACCATCTGCTCATTCAGCTCATCGCCATTTTCAAAGAAATGGTCAATAGAGCCTTCTTCACAGTGCGCAGGTACCAGTGACTCCACGCGAACCTGGTCCGGCTCGATGTCGTAACCCGCCTCACGCGCCAGGATCACCAGCTTGCGCATCACATCTTTACCTGAAAGGTCAACGCGCGGGTCCGGCTCAGTCAGCCCCTGCTGCCACGCTTGATCCACCAGATCGGTAAACGGAACAGAACCGTCAAATTGCAGGAACAGCCACGACAGCGTGCCGGAGAAGATCCCGCTGATCGACAAAATGGTGTCTCCGCTGTCAATCAGATCCCGTACGGTATGATTGATCGGCAATCCGGCACCGACAGTGGCGTTATACAGCCAGTGACGACCGGTTTTCTCAAAGGCGTCGTGGATTTGGCGATACTTATTACTCGTGCTTGCGCCAGCCAGTTTATTGGCGCTAATCACGTGAAAACCGTGGCTGGCGAAATCCAGATACTGATCCGCCAGTTGTTCACTGGCGGTGACGTCCAGCACGACTAAATCGTCATACGGGTGCGCGCGCATCCACAGGAACAAGGATTCTTCATCCTGCTCTACCGCTTCATCATCAAAGAAGGCTAACGCGCGGCTGGCGTCCAGTCCTTCGTAATTCAGCAGGCTACGGCGGCTATCCACCACACCTGCCAGCACGAACTCAAAACCGGTACGCGCAGACAGCGTGCTCTGCTCACGGGCAAACAGCTCCAGCCAACGAGAACCGATATTCCCCTTGCCAAACAGCACCAGGCCGATGCGTTTTTCAGCGCGGAAAATTGACTGGTGCAGACCCTGGATCAGGCTTTCGGTCGGGCCAGTACGCAGCACGGCAACCAGGCTGATACCCTCTTCTGACTGCCAGGTAAACTCAACCGGCTGGCCCTTCAGTTGTTGCCAGAAACGGTGGCAGTGCAGCGGGTTACGCGTCACCCCAGCACCCACCATTGCCACCAACGCCAGGCCTTGACGCAAACGCAGCTCGCCCGGCAGGCCTGCTTCATCAAGAATTTTCAGCGCGCCGTCAGCGACTTCAGAGGTGTAGCAAAATTGCAGCAGTTGGCGATCAGGATGCACACCCACCGCCAGCGGACGCACCTGTGCACGTTTTAAAATCTGGTCGATATATTTGTAAGCCAGCTTAAAGTCCTGACCTGTGGGCACCTGGAACTCAATCAGGCAAACGTCGTCATGGCTGGTGACAATACGCGCCCCGGTACCGGAAGCCAGCACGCGTTCAATGCGCGTCGATCCTTGCTCCGGCGTATAGCTACAGCGCAACTGGAGATCAATATCGCTGCCGGAAACCGGCTGTAAGGTACGGGCATGGAGAACCGGTGCCGCCAGACGCGCCAGTTCGCTGGCTTCATCAAGGCGCAGCAACGGCAGCAGACACGCATCTTTTACTTTGCGCGGATCCGCGCTGTACACCCCGGCGACATCGCTCCAGATAGTCACGCGGGAAACACCCGCCAGTGCGCCAACCTGGGTCGCGGAGTAGTCAGAACCGTTACGCCCCAACAGCACCGTTTCGCCCGCATTGCTGCGGCTGATAAATCCGGTCACCACCAGGCGTTTCCCCGGATGCTGCGCCAACAGCTGTTGCAGTAAGGGATACGAAAGGCCTTCATCCACCTGCGGTTGAGCGCCGCGTTCCGCGCGCAAAAACTCGCGCGCATCCAGCCAGGCAGATTCCAGACCCTGCTGGTTCAGTACGGCAGACATCAGACGCGCTGACCACACTTCACCATGCCCGACTACTTCAGCGTAAACCGTATCGTTGACGCCGCCGTCGAGTAAACCGGCCAGTCGCTCCAGATCGTGAATAAACTCGCCAATCAGCCCATCGGCCACGTCTGGTGGTAACAGACCGCTAATAAGCTCGCTCTGATAGCGGCGTAACGCCTGCTGAACCTGATGCGCAGAAAGGCGATCGGTCTGGCTTAACTTCAGCCAGCTAATCAACTGGTTAGTGGTACTGCCCGCCGCGGAAACAACCATCATGTCGTCAGGCTGCGAGTACTCAGCCATAATGCCTGCGACACGTAAATAACATTTCACGTCAGCCAGACTACTACCACCAAATTTGTGCAGTTGACGACCCTTCGCCCCTGCCTGCGCAATCACACTCATGTTTACCCCTTGTTTGCAGCCCGGAAGCCATTTTCCAGGTCGGCAATTAAATCTTCGCCATCTTCAATACCGGTGGAGATACGCAGCAGCGTCTCAGAAATGCCGGCAGCAGCACGTGCTTCTGGTGCCATCCCCGCGTGGGTCATGGTCGCGGCATGGGAGATCAGGCTTTCGACGCCCCCCAGTGATTCTGCCAGCGTAAACAATGATAACCCGCCAAGGAAGTCGCGCAGCGTTTGCTCATCACCATCCAGTTCAAAACTCAACATCGCGCCAAAGCCTTTTTGCTGACGCGCGGCAATTTCATGCCCCTGATTATCCGGCAGTGACGGGTGATACAGTTTTTTCACCAGCGGCTGGGTTTGCAAATAGTCGACAATCGCCTGGGCGTTGCGTTGTGCCACCTCCATACGAGGTGACAGCGTACGCAGGCCACGCAACAGCAGATAACTATCAAATGCGCCGCCGGTGACGCCAATATTATTCGCCCACCATGCCAGCTCAGTGACCAGTTCTGGATCTTTTGCAATCACCACGCCAGCCACGACATCTGAGTGACCATTTAAATATTTCGTGCATGAATGCAACACCAGATCGGCGCCCAATGCCAGTGGATTTTGCAGTGCCGGGCTTAAAAACGTGTTATCAACGACGCTTACCGCGCCAGCCTCACGCGCCAACTGGCAGATTTTCGCAATATCGACCACGCGTAACAGCGGATTACTTGGGCTTTCTACCAGCACCAACGTCGGTTTCTCCGCCAACGCGGCCTTCAGCGCGGCTTCATTGCCTTGATCGACAAACAGCACGCGATAACACCCACGCTTCGCCAGACTGTCAAACAGGCGATAGCTGCCGCCGTAACAGTCGTGCGGCGCCACCAGCAGGTCGCCCGGCTTCAGGAACACCGTAGTCACCAGATGAATTGCCGACATGCCGGTACTGGTCAGCACCGCGCCCGCACCGCCTTCCAGCTCCGCCAGCGCACGCTGGACAACATCACGCGTCGGGTTACCGCGACGTGAATAGTCATGGGCCCGAGGCTCGTTGAATCCGGTAAAATTATAGGTGCTTGAAAGGTGAATCGGCGGGACAACGCAACCGTACTGCTCGTCGTCATTTAATCCGCTACGCACTGCGATGGTGGCCTGTTTACGCGTCATATTGAGGAGTTCCTGGCTGAGCCGGTGAATAGTCAGACCCCAGAGTAATCATTGTTACAATAGCCGTCAATACATCTGGACATCTAAACTTCTTTGCGTATAGATTGAGCAAATTCGAAATAGCCGTTAAAATTATATGCATTAGCGTACATCTGCGTCGGCTAACTTCGTGTCAGGGCCGCGCCACTACGATAAACTACGCACAGTTATGGTCCGGGCTCAGGTTCTGGCCTCAAATTTAATGACAAAGAGGATTAAGTATCTCATGGCTGAATGGAGCGGCGAATATATCAGCCCATACGCTGAGCACGGTAAGAAGAGTGAGCAAGTCAAAAAGATTACGGTTTCCATTCCTCTGAAGGTGTTAAAGATCCTTACCGATGAACGCACGCGTCGTCAGGTGAACAACCTGCGCCACGCCACCAACAGCGAGCTGCTGTGTGAAGCGTTTCTGCATGCCTTTACCGGACAACCGTTACCCAACGATGACGATCTGCGCAAAGAGCGCAGTGATGAAATCCCGGAAGAAGCCAAGGTAATCATGCGTGAACTGGGGATCAACCCGGAGACGTGGGAGTACTAACTAGTTAAAACGGCGGCTGACGTTGCAAAAGATGAGAAGACGCGGGACTGCTCCCGCCTCTTCTCGTCCTGTTCAACCTAGCGAATAACGTTACTTACTAATACCATTGAGTTTATTCAATGTTTCTTCCATTTTGAGCGTTTCTTTACGGTTCAACGGATAGAAATAAATCAGCACGACCGCCGCCAAAAACAGGCATAAAGCCGGCAAGAGATTCGCCATCGTATAAATATTTTCCTGCACAATGCTGGTTTGCACCGCACCGCCGGTTGATGACGATTGATAACCAATGATCGCCAGCATAAAGCCGCCAATGGCCCCTGCGCACGCCTGACCCACCTTGCGGGCAAAGAAGTTCACGCCATAAACGGTACCATCTTCACGATCGCCGGTGACATACTGGTGGTAGTCGCAAACATCGGTCATGAATGCCCAAATCATCAGGTTGAATAACCCCGCCCCCAGCGTCGCCAGGAACAGAAAAACCAAATAGACTTTCGCGTCGGTGATATGGGTGAAGTACATGATCACATACATGACCACCGAAAAGAGCAGCGCGCCTACGCTGGCTTCTTTCTTACCAAATCGCTTCGTGAGCCAGGATGCCGAGGGTGCCAGCAAAATCAAGGAACCAAAGGTAAACAGTAACGCGACAGACATCGCCTCTTTATTGTGGAAATAGTCATTAAACAGGTAGGTCATATTGGTACCGGAAAGCCCCTGATTAATCACGATCAGCAGATCCACAAAAACTAAAACAATCAATGCTTTATTGCGTATCAACCCCTTCAGAAGCACCGACACGGGCATGCTATCTTTTCTTTCCACCCGCACGCGTTCCGTCGTTAAATGGCAGGTCAGCGTTAAAAAGATAAAGCCCAGTATTGCGCAACCAATGGCGATCCAGAAGAAGTGCTGCCCGGAAATCACCTGGCTTCCGTCCACCAGAGTGGTGTACATCAGGATAGGAATAAAAAAGCCGGTTGCCCCGCCGCCGATTGCGGACCCAACGCTGCGCCAGGTTGAAAGCGATACGCGATCTTCCGGGTTAGAGCTAATCGCCGCAGACATGGCACCATAAGGAATACTCACAGTCGATAGCAGTGAGCCGTAAAGGAAATAGGAGACGCAGATGTAGATAATTTTCGCCGTATAAGAAAAGTCTTGTACAAACGGCAGAAACAGGACGACCGCAATGATACAGAATGGATACTTCATGCGGCGTACCCAAGGGTTAAAACGCCCGTACGCCGTCAGTTTAGACGTATCACATAAGCGCCCTACGCCAACATCGACAAACGCATCAAAGAGTTTGGTCACAAAATAAAGTGAGCCAACAATAACACCAGAAACACCGAGTACGTTGGTGTAATAAATCATTAAAAAGCTATTCACTAACCCAAGAATAAAACAGGTTCCCAGGTCACCACATAAATAACCAATTTTATCTCTGAATCCGAAAGGTCTGACGGCAATACTGCTATTGCTTCTAATCATAGTTCCATCATTGGACATGATGTCAACTCCTTAGATACACTATTCACGCAAATTATGCTTATATCCCGATACTCAGCGTAATAAACCGATGAGAAGAGTATTAGCGATCAGAAGTTATAACCGAGACCAACACGATAACGGGTCTGACGATCGTCTGTCGTTGTTGTGTTATAACCTGATGAAACATTACCGATTTCAACAAAAGGAACCCAGG
This sequence comes from Citrobacter sp. wls711, assembly GCF_005281055.1. Classification (NCBI taxonomy): domain Bacteria; kingdom Pseudomonadati; phylum Pseudomonadota; class Gammaproteobacteria; order Enterobacterales; family Enterobacteriaceae; genus Citrobacter; species Citrobacter sp. wls711. Next base: position 34,143 of record NZ_SZXC01000073.1, read on the forward strand.
AACCTATGTTATAAGCAACCCGGAAGTTATACTCATAATCTTCGCTTTTGTTGTTATATAAATCTTCACTATCGGCAATTTTATAAATGCCGTTCAGTTCAAACATCCAGTTATTGATGTTATAACCAACCCAGGCTTCAGGGCGATAAACCATACGGTCATCTTTACCCTCCGTGTTTCTACGCATGTACTCTTGACGATAGCGGAACGCGGTCCACCAGTTGTCATTGATGTTATACTGCACGCGAATATAAGGCTTATAAATCGTGATGTTATCGCCGGTCTCGATTGCAATACCCGGCTGCCAGGTAAGCCCCTGCGAAGTAAATTGATAGCTTGCTGTATACTCGTTGCCGTTACTTTCCATATTGTTCCACGCATCATTCGATTGCGAGTCATCGGAACGTGAGATAGCTTCGACTGCCACACCAAAACCGGTAGCAAAACGGTGAGACATATAAACACGGTCATAGTTACGGCCATCGTCATAATATTCATGGCGGTAATCAACATAACCTGCGTGTGCAGCTGCAGAGAATAATGGAATAAGTAATAATGCGGAGTTTAATTTCATAAACGTCCCTTCCCATAAACAATTAAGGAATGAATCCATATGACCTCCCTAAAAAGGATAATCAAATTGGATCTATGAATAATTTTAGATTTCCCAAAAATTGTATTTAAGCTGGAGGGACAAAACCTTTTAAATTTTGCCAAAAACTCAAATCAGTGGCAAAGACGTAAAGATAAAAACGATAAAGATCACCAATAGAAACATTTTACCGATAAAATAAAAACACCGTTTTATTTATGCGTTGGTTTTACATTCACCGCAAGCATACATATTTCAGCACTGATTCACAGGTACAAAAAAAGCGCCTTACGGCGCTTTTTTCCGACAGCAAAAAACTTATTTGCTGGTACCCGGTACGCTGAAACGCTTGTTGAAGCGGTCAACACGGCCACCGGTTGCAACATCACGCTGTTTGCCAGTATAGAACGGGTGGCATTTACCGCACACGTCGAGGTTCAGATCGTGACCAACGGTAGAGCGGATTTTCATGACGTTACCGCAAGAGCAGTTTGCAGTAATTTCTTCGTATTTCGGATGAATATCTTTTTTCATGGGGAGAACCTCAGTTAAGGCCGCGTCGCTCTTCCAGCCCTAACGCCAGACACCACGCGATGTTAATTATTCCCCGTCACCTTTCACACTGCTGATGCGTTGCCTGCGTTCACTCACTCTGGTCACATAGTTCACTATGCTCCCAGAGATTCGCTCGCTTGCCGCCTTCCAGCTGCGCGAAACTCTCGGGTAATGGTCAGTATTTGACGCAATCAATTTGCATCAAAGGCGGCGAATCATACAGAAATTAGCCTGCTCATGCAAACTGATCCGCATTCCGCTCCTCACTAATGTGTATACTAACCCGCCAGAATTCAAGTCAGGATGATTCAATGCCCGTTGCTCACGTTGCCTTACCCGTCCCGCTACCCCGCACCTTTGACTACCTCTTACCGGAAGGTATGAGCGCCAAAGCCGGGTGTCGCGTGCGTGTACCCTTTGGCAAACAGCAAGAACGCATTGGTATTGTCCTGTCAGTTAGCGAGAACAGCGAACTGCCGCGGAGCGAATTAAAAGCGGTCATTGAGGTGCTGGACAGCGAACCGGTCTATTCGACCTCCGTCTGGCGCTTGCTGCTGTGGGCCGCAGATTATTACCATCATCCCATTGGTGACGTGCTGTTTCACGCCCTGCCGATGCTACTGCGCCAGGGGCGTCCCGCCACCAACACGCCAATGTGGTACTGGTTTGCCACCGAAGAAGGCCATGCCACTGACCTGAACAACCTGAAACGCTCACCGAAGCAGCAGCAGGCGCTGGCAGCACTGCGACAGGGAAAAATCTGGCGTGACCAGGTGACTGACCTCGAATTTAACGACGCCGCATTACAGGCGCTACGTAAAAAAGGCCTGTGCGACCTGGCGAGCGAAACGCCTGGATTCAGTGACTGGCGCACGCACTACGCCGTCTCTGGCGAGCGTTTAAGACTAAATACCGAACAAGCCACCGCCGTTGGAGCTATTCACAGCGCATCGGACAGCTTTAGCGCCTGGCTACTCGCCGGCGTCACAGGTTCTGGCAAAACGGAAGTCTATTTAAGCGTACTGGAAAATGTCCTCGCTCAGGGCAAGCAGGCGCTGGTAATGGTGCCGGAAATAGGCCTGACGCCGCAAACCATCGCCCGCTTTCGTGAACGCTTCAATGCTCCGGTCGAAGTCCTGCACTCTGGTTTAAATGACAGCGAACGTCTTTCTGCATGGCTGAAAGCAAAAAACGGTGAAGCAGCAATTGTCATCGGTACCCGCTCATCGCTGTTCACCCCGTTTAAAAACCTCGGCGTAATTGTCATCGACGAAGAACATGACAGCTCCTATAAACAGCAGGAAGGCTGGCGCTATCACGCCCGCGACCTGGCGGTTTACCGTGCGCACAGCGAGCAGATCCCGATTATCCTCGGCTCAGCCACACCGGCGCTGGAAACGCTGTGCAACGTACGACAAAAAAAATATCGCATGTTGCGCCTGACGCGTCGCGCCGGAAATGCCCGTCCCGCGACGCAGCACGTGCTGGATCTGAAAGGTCAGCAGGTACAGGCCGGACTGGCCCCGGCGCTGATCGCCCGCATGCGTCAGCATCTGCAGGCTGATAACCAGGTTATCTTGTTTCTTAATCGCCGGGGTTTTGCCCCTGCGTTGTTGTGCCACGACTGCGGCTGGATTGCTGAATGTCCACGCTGCGATCACTACTACACGCTGCATCAGGCGCAGCATCATCTGCGCTGCCACCACTGCGACAGCCAGCGCCCGATACCGCGTCAGTGCCCCTCCTGCGGCTCTACGCATATGGTACCGGTTGGACTCGGCACCGAGCAGCTCGAACAGGCCTTAGCGCCGTTCTTTCCCGGCGTGCCGATTTCACGTATCGATCGCGATACCACCAGCCGTAAAGGGGCGCTTGAGCAGCATCTGGCGGAGGTCCATCGCGGCGGAGCACGCATTCTTATCGGGACGCAAATGCTGGCGAAAGGCCACCACTTCCCGGACGTCACGCTGGTGGCGCTGCTGGATGTGGATGGGGCATTATTCTCTGCTGACTTTCGCTCTGCAGAGCGCTTTGCCCAGCTCTATACCCAGGTATCCGGGCGCGCAGGACGTGCCGGGAAACAGGGCGAAGTGGTATTGCAGACGCATCACCCTGAACATCCGTTGCTGCAAACCTTATTGCATAAAGGCTATGACGCCTTTGCCGAGCAGGCACTGGCCGAGCGACAAACGTTGCAGCTTCCGCCGTGGACCAGCCACGTCATCGTGCGGGCAGAAGATCACAACAACCAGCAGGCACCGCTGTTTTTACAACAGTTACGTAATCTGATTCAGGCCAGCCCGCTGGCCGACGATAAGCTGTGGGTATTGGGCCCGGTTCCCGCGCTGGCGCCCAAACGTGGCGGTCGCTATCGCTGGCAAATTTTGTTGCAACATCCGTCACGAATTCGACTGCAGCATATCGTCAGCGGCACGCTGGCGTTGATCAATACCCTGCCCGAAGCACGCAAGGTCAAATGGGTGCTGGATGTCGATCCCATTGAGGGATAAGCCCTCATGATGCGAGGCGGATCGTAAAATTAAATATCCATCACACTTTTTATGAAAATTCTGTAACTGCTTCGATTCACTATCTGATAAAAATGTTTCAGATGAAGGTTACCCAGGGACAGAGCTGCTCCAGCAGCGCCCTGGCGAGGAGAAAGAGTGAAACCGAACAAGCAGGTCACTGCCGCAACGATGAAAGATGTTGCCCTGAAGGCGAAGGTCTCCACGGCAACCGTTTCCCGTGCATTGATGAATCCAGACAAAGTCTCTCAGTCAACCCGTAACAAGGTTGAGCAGGCCGCTCTGGAAGTAGGATATTTACCGCAGTCAATGGGCCGCAACGTTAAGCGTAATGAATCACGTACCATCCTGGTCATCGTCCCGGATATATGCGATCCCTTTTTCAGCGAAGTCATTCGCGGCATTGAAGTCACCGCCGCCGAGCAGGGTTATCTGGTGCTGATCGGCGATTGCGCGCATCAGAACCAGCAGGAAAAGACCTTTCTTAACCTCATTATTACCAAGCAAATTGACGGCATGGTGCTGCTCAGCTCACGCCTGCCATTTGATGCCAGCGTAGAAGAACAGCGCAATTTACCGCCGATGGTGATGTCCAATGAGTTCGCGCCTGAGCTGGAACTGCCCACCGTTCACATTGATAACCTCACCGCCGCCTTTAACGCGATGAACTATCTGCTGGAGTTGGGGCACAAACGCATCGGCTGTATCGCCGGACCAGAAGATATGCCACTGTGCCACTATCGCCTGCAAGGTTACGTTCAGGCGTTACGTCGCAGTGGGATTACCGTCGATCCGCATTTTATTGCGCGCGGCGATTTTACCTACGAAGCGGGGGCTAACGCGCTAAAACAACTGCTTGAACAGCCTCAACCACCGACAGCCGTCTTTTGCCACAGCGACGTCATGGCGCTGGGCGCACTTTCCTACGCCAAACGCCAGGGACTGAAAGTGCCTGACGACCTGTCGATTATTGGCTTTGATAACATTTCACTGACGGAATATTGTGATCCACCGCTGACAACCGTCGCACAGCCGCGTTTCGATATCGGACGTGAGGCTATGCTGTTACTGCTCGATCAACTCCAGGGGCAAAATGTCAGCAGCGGGTCACGTTTACTGGACTGTGAACTCATTATTCGGGGCACCACCCGGGCACTGACGTAAAGTAAAGTGCTTTCGGACTCCCCTGTCTGGTCAAAGGCCCGCCGCTTAAGTAACATGGCGGGCTGACGAACGAATAAATACAGCGAAACGATAGTGGCACAACGAGATTATGTACGTCGCGGCCAACCGGCACCTTCGCGGCGCAAAAAGAGCACCTCACGGAATAAGCAACGCAATACGCCTGCGGTTTCACCCGCGATGGTCGCTATTGCAGCAGCCGTACTCGTGACCTTTATCGGTGGTCTGTACTTCATTACGCATCACAAGAAAGAAGAGTCCGAGACGCTGCAAAACCAGAAAGTTACCGGCAATGGCATTCCGCCGAAGCCGGAGGAACGCTGGCGATACATCAAAGAACTTGAAAGCCGTCAACCAGGCGTGCGTGCACCAACCGAACCCTCTGCGGGCGGTGAAGTGCTGAATGCCGATCAGCTGACCAATGAGCAGCGCCAGTTGCTGGCGCAAATGCAGGCTGATATGCGTCAGCAGCCTACTCAGCTCAACGAAGTTCCGTGGAATGAGCAAACGCCTGCGCAGCGCCAGCAAACGCTGCAGCGTCAGCGTCAGGTGCAGCAACAGCAATGGAGCAACGCGCAGCAGCAGGCTCAGCAGCCACGCCCTCGGGCAACGGAGCAGCCTCAGCAGCAGCAAACGCGTACCGCACAAGCCGCGCCGGTGCAGCAGCCTCGTCAAACGCAGCCCAAACCGGCGGCCCAACAGCCATACCAGGATCTGCTGCAGACGCCTGCACATACCCCCGCCGCTCAGCCGAAGACGCAGCCAGCAGCACCGATTACCGAAGTGCCGAAGCAGACTGCTGAGAAAAAAGATGAGCGCCGCTGGATGGTGCAGTGTGGGTCGTTTAAAGGGGCTGAACAGGCAGAAACCGTGCGTGCACAGCTGGCTTTTGAGGGCTTTAACTCCCGTATTACCACCAACAACGGCTGGAATCGCGTCGTTATTGGCCCACTCAAAGGCAAAGAAAACGCTGACAACACCATCAGCCGTTTGAAAGTAGCGGGTCACTCAAACTGCATTCGACTGTCTGCCGGGGGTTGAAACCCCCAAAATCCCCCCCATCTATACTTGCATTACGCCCCGTACATCTGCGCGGGGCCTGAATTCCGTATTTGTAACCAAGGGGTCTGCTCGTGACAACAATAGTAAGCGTACGCCGTAACGGCCATGTGGTAATCGCCGGTGATGGTCAGGCCACACTGGGTAACACCGTAATGAAAGGCAACGTGAAAAAAGTCCGCCGTCTGTACAACGACAAAGTCATCGCGGGCTTTGCGGGCGGCACTGCGGATGCATTCACGCTGTTTGAACTGTTTGAACGCAAACTTGAAATGCATCAGGGTCACCTGGTGAAAGCTGCCGTTGAGCTGGCGAAGGACTGGCGTACCGACCGTATGCTGCGCAAACTCGAAGCGCTGCTGGCTGTTGCCGATGAGACTGCATCACTCATCATTACCGGTAATGGCGATGTCATTCAGCCAGAAAACGATCTGATTGCCATCGGCTCCGGCGGTCCCTACGCCCAGGCTGCGGCACGTGCTCTGCTTGAAAACACCGAGCTTGGCGCCCGCGAGATTGCTGAGAAAGCGTTGGATATTGCAGGGGATATCTGCATTTATACCAACCACTTCCATACCATCGAAGAATTGAACTCCAAAGCGTAAGGATCCCCCATGTCTGAAATGACCCCACGCGAAATTGTCAGCGAACTGAACAAACACATCATCGGCCAGGATAACGCCAAGCGTTCCGTGGCGATTGCTCTGCGTAACCGCTGGCGCCGCATGCAGCTCGACGAAGAGCTGCGCCATGAAGTTACGCCAAAAAACATTCTGATGATTGGCCCAACCGGCGTCGGTAAAACCGAAATCGCCCGTCGTCTGGCAAAACTAGCCAACGCACCGTTCATCAAAGTTGAAGCCACGAAATTCACCGAAGTCGGCTATGTGGGTAAGGAAGTTGACTCCATCATCCGCGATCTGACCGATGCTGCCATTAAAATGGTCCGCGTCCAGGCGATCGAGAAAAACCGCTTCCGCGCCGAAGAAATGGCGGAAGAACGTATTCTCGACGTACTGATCCCACCAGCTAAAAATAACTGGGGACAGTCTGAACAGCCTCAGGAACCTTCCGCTGCACGTCAGGCATTCCGTAAAAAACTGCGTGAAGGCCAACTGGACGACAAAGAGATTGAAATTGATCTCGCCGCTGCGCCGATGGGCGTAGAAATTATGGCACCTCCTGGCATGGAAGAGATGACCAGCCAGCTGCAGTCCATGTTCCAGAACCTGGGCGGCCAGAAACAAAAACCGCGTAAGCTGAAAATCAAAGAAGCCATGAAGCTGTTGATTGAAGAAGAAGCGGCGAAGCTGGTAAACCCGGAAGAACTGAAGCAAGACGCTATCGACGCCGTTGAGCAGCACGGTATCGTGTTTATCGACGAAATCGACAAAATCTGTAAGCGCGGTGAATCCTCCGGTCCGGACGTGTCCCGTGAAGGCGTGCAGCGCGACCTGCTGCCACTGGTCGAAGGCTGCACCGTCTCGACCAAGCACGGCATGGTGAAAACAGATCACATTCTGTTTATCGCTTCCGGCGCGTTCCAGGTGGCGAAACCGTCCGACCTGATCCCGGAACTGCAGGGTCGTCTGCCGATTCGTGTAGAATTGCAGGCACTGACCACCAGCGATTTCGAGCGTATCCTGACTGAGCCTAACGCCTCCATCACCGTCCAGTACAAAGCGCTGATGGCAACTGAAGGCGTTAATATTGAGTTCACGGAAGATGGCATTAAGCGCATCGCTCAGGCCGCCTGGCAGGTCAACGAAACCACCGAGAACATCGGTGCCCGTCGTCTGCACACCGTGCTTGAGCGTCTGATGGAAGATATTTCCTATGATGCGAGCGATTTAAACGGCCAAAGCATCACAATTGATGCCGAATATGTGAGCAAACATCTGGATGCGCTGGTCGCAGATGAAGATCTGAGCCGTTTTATCCTATAATCGCGTTCAATGCATTTTCATCACTGTTGATGGGGCTGATAAAGCCCCATTTTTATTGGCGCTAAATATGACTGAACAACAACAAATTAGCCGCTCACAAGCCTGGCTGGAAAGTTTACGACCTAAGACCTTACCGCTCGCCTTCGCGGCGATCATCGTCGGTACGGCATTAGCATGGTGGCAAGGGTATTTCGATCCGCTGGTGGCTTTGCTGGCATTGATAACGGCGGGGCTGCTGCAAATCCTGTCCAATCTCGCAAACGACTATGGCGATGCTGTCAAAGGCAGCGACAAACCTGACCGCATTGGACCGCTGCGTGGCATGCAAAAAGGGGTGATCACCCAACAGCAGATGAAGCGCGCATTAATGGTCACCGTGGCCTTAATTTGCCTGTCCGGCCTGGCACTGGTGGCGGTGGCCTGTCACACGATGGCTGATTTTGTCGGCTTCCTGGTGCTCGGTGGCCTGTCGATTATCGCGGCTATCACCTATACCGTCGGTAATCGCCCCTATGGCTACATCGGCCTCGGTGATATTTCCGTGCTGGTTTTCTTCGGCTGGCTGAGCGTGATGGGCAGTTGGTATCTGCAGGCCCATACGCTGATCCCCGCGCTGATCCTGCCCGCCACCGCCTGCGGTCTGCTGGCTACCGCCGTGCTCAACGTCAATAACCTGCGCGATATCAACAGCGACAGGGAGAACGGTAAAAACACCCTGGTGGTGCGTCTGGGCGCCGTGAATGCACGTCGTTACCATGCCTGCCTGCTGATGGGGACGCTGGTTTGCCTGGCGCTGTTTAATCTGTTTTCGCTGCAAAGTCTGTGGGGATGGCTGTTCATCCTAGCCGCTCCGCTGCTGATTAAGCAGGCGCGCTACGTAATGCGTGAAAGGGATCCGGCAGCAATGCGTCCGATGCTGGAACGCACCGTAAAAGCGGCACTGTTAACTAACCTGCTGTTTGTGGTTGGGATTTTCCTAAGCCAATGGTCTGTTTAACTGACAAATATCAATTAACAGTTTCAATTTTTAGAATCGCATAACGCCTCGCAACCCTTACAAATAGAGGGTCGCGAGGTTTTTCCATGTTTTTTATATTTTCCGGGGATACCTAGGGGATACCAACGAACGGTAAACACCGTGACCTATAAGTACTAAAATCTGCGTTTCCCAGCTTACTTAACCGATCACAGGGTCTGAAGCCCAACTGTACGATCTCGTACGGTTGCTCCCCAAACCAGGGGGCTTAACGCTAGAAGCGGCGTAGCCGCAGTTTGTGACAATTTCGGATATTTCCCGCATTTTTTAACAGGAAAAAATTTACTTTAAGGCGTATTAAGGTGTTTTTACCAATGGATGATGCCTCCAATGATAAGGGAAATGAACGATATAGACCGGGGCGGGTTACGGCTGTTAACGCTTGGTGAGATTAACTTGGCCCGTACCCTCTACGCTTTCACCATCCGCTATAACGAAGTCTGGATCCACCGCAGCAGCTATCTACCTTTCAACCTCCAAAAGAACAACTACGCCATGACGCCCAACGGCGAATTGTACTTTCAGGAAGGTACTTATGAGCCTGACTTTTCACAGCCGCATGTTAATAACGATCGCGTTGGTGGACAGCATCTTTTTTTACATGAAATGATGCACGTCTGGCAGCATCAGCGCGGGATGATGGTAAGGATGCGGGGCCTGTTCTCTTGGGCAGTTGATTACTATTACACGTTGGATAAGGCCATACTCTTGGATTACGGCTTAGAGCAGCAGGCTGCAATGGTGGTTGATTATTGGCTGCTTAAAACGTATGGATTCGGCAACCGCTCTGATTTGTATCGCCTCAAGGATTACGATCCATCTGAGCCTGTCCTTAGCCTCATATCCCGCTATGAGAAAGTGTTAGGGAGGTTCCCGCATTGAAACACTACTTTCTCATTCCTGCCTTTTTTGCGCTGGCTGGGTGTGGCGCTGGCGATAGCGTTCCCCCATGGCGTAGTTTCCCCATTATAAATAATTCACTTTGCTTCTCTGTTAATAAATCGGACGTTCTGAGCCGATACGGCGTTTATTCTGAGCAGGGGAATGAATACAAGACATTGGCGGAAAATTCGCATGTAGCTCTCTCCTATCCTGAAACGTGCTTAAAAATACCGATAACGCCGGGCTATATCTATGCGGCTTCATACACGTTGAACGGAAAGAATTACCGTTACAACTTTTTCATCGACAGAAACGGGCAAATATTAAGCACAAAATAAGGAGATCTATAAATGTCATTACCAGCTTATATGTATATTTATGATGAAAATGGACAGCTGATCAAAGGCAGTTGCATGGCGCTGGGCCGTGAGGGTGCAATTGAAATCATGAACAGCAGTTACGGTGTGTACCAAAACACATGCCGCAACACTGGTAAGCTGATGGGTTCGCGCGAACACAACGCTTTTACCCTGCACAAAGAGATTGATAAGACCTCGCCATATTTTGCAGTTGCAGTCTGCCAAAGTAAGCGGCTGCAAAAGGCAGTAATCCACTATTACGACATCAACGAGGCGGGTGTCGAATACGAGATTTACCGAATTACGCTTAACAACATCGTAATCATGTCCGTCAATGCTGCTCATGCTTATATGCCGGGTTCCCACATTCCGGGCATGATGGAAAATATCGCCATCACCTACTCAGGCATTGAGTGGTTTTATATCGAAGGGAATATCAAATACGACGATGACTGGAGCCACCCGGTTGGTTACAACCAGCAGCAGAGGTAAATCGAATTGGCAGGCAGATGTGCTGAAAATAAAGACCACTTAGCAGACTGCCTGCAATACTCGTCGCTATTCCCGAACACGCTTACTTGCAATACGAGCGTACTTGGTCATCAAATCAACGTAAATCAAACCAATAATGCAACAATTTTATAGACTTAAAAGCATAAGGTTACGTTCTTAGCGTACATTTCCGTACGGTTGGGCTTCAACCCCCATCAACACATCAGTTTTATAGCCTGCTATAGCCCATTGTCTTACGGTATCAAGGGCCTTGAGCCAGCGGCCTAAATCATTATTTCTGATTTTAGTTGTTCTCCGTGTATTTCCATTCCAAAGCATTTTTTGTACTTAAAATGGTTGTGGGCGGATCCGGTAACAATCTCCCGCCATCTTTATCACGGTAGCTATCATATGCATAGCGATAGACAGCACGCAGAACACTTGCCCATAAATCAGCCTGGACTTTACTGCCTTTTTCTTCACGCCTGAACAGGCCACCTAACCATATGCCATGCCCGGTAATGATCTGGTGTCTCGTTTCCACCATTTCACGCGTGATAGATGAAAGTTGAAGAGCCACTCAGTCACCAGAATAATTATTGATGGTGTCTTCATATTTTTCGCTGGTCGTTTTTTTATACGCCCAGCAGCCAACCGGGATTTGATGTACTCATCCAAAGCATCAGACAGCGTTACCGCCCGTTTTTTCTCTTCACGCCGCCGTTCGTTCGGTTTACGCCGTGTGGTAGCTACTTCACTTAAGGCGTATATGCCCGCTCTCTGGCCTGCTCAATAGTCATATCCGGGAACTTGCCCAACGTCACACGGTAAAATTTTCCGTCGCGCTTTCGGGACATACAAAAACTTTTGCTGCCACTGGACGTAACGCGCAGCCGCAACCCATTAACGACGCTATCAGCAGGCATCAGGAACGGGGAGTTCCATCAGCACGGCTTTGGTGAATCTGATTGTTCTCATAGGGCTTTCTTTTATGCTCCAGCAATCTTCCGGAGATAGCTCGGGGATACTTTACAGAGGGAAATACGGGTAATTGCAGGTCATTATCGGCTGTTTTAAAAATCAGTAATTGCCTGTTTTTAAATGAAAAATACGAATAGTTATTGATCTGGACACTAATTAACAATTGATGATTTTGCCAACAGTACACATAGCGCGATATACTAAAAATTCTCGCAGCAACTGAACGTTGAGCCTATGAAATACGATACATCCGAGCTTTGTGACATCTACCAGGAAGATGTCAACGTCGTGGAACCACTGTTCTCTAACTTTGGGGGGCGGTCGTCGTTTGGCGGACAAATCATTACGGTAAAATGTTTCGAGGACAACGGGTTGCTGTACGATCTGCTCGAACAAAATGGCCGTGGTCGCATTCTGCTGGTCGATGGCGGCGGTTCTGTCCGTCGTGCACTGGTTGATGCCGAACTGGCACGACTGGCGGTACAGAACGAATGGGAAGGTCTGGTCATCTACGGTTCAGTACGCCAGGTAGACGATCTGGAAGAACTGGATATCGGCATTCAGGCGATTGCCGCTATTCCGGTAGGCGCCGCAGGTGAAGGCATTGGGGAAAGCGATGTACGCGTCAACTTCGGTGGCGTGACGTTCTTCTCCGGCGACCACCTGTACGCCGACAATACCGGGATGATCCTCTCCGAAGACCCGCTCGATATCGAGTAATCGAAAAGGCACCGTAAGGTGCCTTTTTTATGCGTTCTCGCCAATCGCCGGATAGCGGCCTGCGCCTTATCCGGCCTACACGCAGAGCCGATTACGCGAGAGATTTCGTGTTGTAGCAAGGCGGCAAACGAAGATATCCCCAGGAGCGTAGTAAACTACGTGACTGGGGTAGCTGAGCACAGCCAACGCTGCTACGGCGCGAAAGATAAAGCGTAATTAGACTTCTTCCATACGGCCCAGGAGAGCATGCAGACGATCCTGCCAGCCGTTCTGCTGTTCTTTCAGGCTGTTGTTCTCACGCTCCAGCTCTTCACGCTGCTGCTGTGCAGACTGAACTTCCTGCGACAGTGAGTTGTTTTTTTCTTTCAGCTCTTCGATTTCCATCTGCAACAGCGTGATGGTATCAATCGCCTGCTGTACTTTTGCTTCCAGTTTCTCAAACACTTCTAATGACATCGTCATACCTCTCCTGAATTGCAAGGCGTTGATGGATAAAAATCCTCGTCCCGATAACGGTGACGCCTTAATAAAAACGCGCGTTCTCTACTTAGCACCGATTGTATGAAGCCGCGCCATCCCTGTCCAGCAGCATCCCGCGTAGATTGCGGTTTGCAACACTTTTAATCCTTGTCCTGGCGACAAACACCCTATAGCTCAAAAGTGTTAACATATTGGTTAATGAAATGATTCAGCTCACACTTATTATGTATTACAAATGCCTCGTTATGGCGCGAAAACGCTCATTTTGTTGATGCAGTACACACATTTCAATTTCGATATTTCTCGTTTTTGCTCGTTAACGATAAATTAACAGTGTGCCTACCGGCTCCGGGGATGTCAGTGACCTTCTCGCACACAATAAACATTAATCTCTCTTCAGGATCCGATTATGAGTCAAACATCAACCTTGAAAGGCCAGTGCATTGCTGAATTCCTCGGTACCGGGTTGTTGATTTTCTTCGGTGTGGGCTGTGTCGCTGCACTCAAAGTCGCTGGGGCGACTTTTGGGCAGTGGGAAATCAGTATCATCTGGGGTCTGGGGGTAGCGATGGCTATCTATCTGACGGCAGGCGTTTCTGGTGCACACCTGAATCCGGCGGTGACAATCGCACTTTGGCTGTTTGCCTGCTTTGATAAGCGTAAAGTCGTACCTTTTATCATTTCACAAATTGCCGGCGCCTTTTGCGCAGCGGCTTTGGTTTACGGGCTTTATTACAATCTTTTCATCGATTTCGAACAAACCAACCATATCGTGCGCGGCAGCGCTGAAAGCCTCAATCTGGCAGGGACATTCTCAACGTATCCAAACCCGCATATCAATTTTGTGCAGGCCTTCGCAGTTGAAATGGTCATTACCGCTATTCTGATGGGGCTGATTTTGGCACTGACCGACGATGGTAACGGTGTGCCGCGTGGTCCACTGGCACCGCTGCTGATCGGTTTATTGATTGCGGTTATTGGTGCCTCCATGGGACCACTGACCGGTTTTGCAATGAACCCGGCACGTGACTTCGGACCGAAACTCTTCGCCTGGATGGCTGGATGGGGTGAGATTGCCTTCACGGGCGGTCGCGATATTCCTTACTTCCTGGTACCGGTGTTTGGCCCGATTACCGGCGCGATTTTGGGCGCATGGGCATATCGCAAACTGATTGGTCGCCATTTGCCGTGCGATGTCTGCGCGATTGAAGAGAAAGACGTCGCGGCCAACACTCAACAAAAAGCTTCGCAGTAATGTGACTACGGGACAAAAATCATGACTGAAAAAAAATATATCGTTGCGCTCGACCAGGGCACTACCAGCTCCCGCGCGGTCGTAATGGACCACGATGCAAATATTGTTAGCGTTTCACAACGCGAATTCGAGCAAATCTACCCGAAAGCCGGTTGGGTAGAACACGACCCGATGGAAATTTGGGCGACTCAAAGCTCTACGCTGGTAGAAGTGCTGGCGAAAGCCGATATCAGTTCCGACGAAATTGCCGCGATCGGCATTACCAACCAGCGCGAAACCACCATCGTCTGGGAGCGTGAAACCGGTAAACCTATCTATAACGCCATTGTCTGGCAGTGTCGTCGTACCGCGGATATTTGCGAGAAACTTAAGCGCGACGGTATGGAAGACTACGTCCGTAACAACACCGGGCTGGTCATTGACCCGTACTTCTCTGGCACCAAAGTGAAGTGGATCCTCGACCACGTAGAGGGCTCGCGTGAGCGCGCTCGTCGCGGCGAACTGCTGTTTGGTACCGTGGACACCTGGCTTATCTGGAAAATGACTCAGGGGCGCGTACATGTAACGGATTACACCAACGCCTCACGTACCATGCTGTTCAACATCCATACCCTCGACTGGGACGACAAAATGCTGGACGCGCTGGACGTCCCGCGTGCCATGCTGCCGGAAGTGCGTCGTTCTTCTGAAGTCTACGGTCAGACCAACATTGGCGGTAAAGGCGGCACGCGTATTCCTATCTCGGGTATCGCGGGTGACCAGCAGGCCGCACTGTTCGGTCAGCTGTGCGTGAAAGAAGGGATGGCGAAAAACACCTACGGCACCGGCTGCTTCATGCTGATGAATACCGGCGAGAAAGCCGTGAAGTCTGAAAACGGGCTGCTGACCACCATCGCCTGCGGTCCGACCGGGGAAGTAAACTATGCGCTGGAAGGCGCGGTGTTTATGGCCGGCGCATCCATTCAGTGGCTGCGTGATGAAATGAAACTCATCAGCGATGCATTCGACTCCGAATACTTCGCCACCAAAGTGAAGGACACCAACGGTGTGTACGTCGTTCCGGCATTCACCGGTCTGGGTGCGCCGTACTGGGACCCGTATGCGCGTGGTGCCATCTTCGGCCTGACCCGTGGCGTTAACTCCAACCACATCATCCGTGCAACGCTTGAGTCTATCGCTTATCAGACCCGTGACGTGCTGGAAGCAATGCAGGCCGACTCCGGTATTCGTCTGCACGCGCTGCGTGTCGACGGTGGCGCGGTCGCCAACAACTTCCTGATGCAGTTCCAGTCCGACATTCTTGGCACCCGCGTTGAGCGCCCGGAAGTCCGTGAAGTGACTGCACTGGGTGCCGCATACCTGGCAGGTCTGGCCGTTGGCTTCTGGCAAAACCTGGATGAACTGCAGGAAAAAGCGGTCATCGAGCGTGAATTCCGCCCAGGCATCGAAACCACCGAACGTAACTTCCGTTACAGCGGCTGGAAAAAAGCGGTTAAACGCGCCCTGGCGTGGGAAGACCACGAAGAGTAACCCGTCATTGCCGGATGGCACGGCCTACTGATACGAATCTGACGTAGGCCGGATAAGACGCGTTAGCGTCGCCATCCGGCAATATCTTCGTGCGGGGCAATCCCGCACACACATCAATAATCCCGCCCTCTCCCCTGTGCTACACTTCGCGCCATTCCTTTCTGCTACGAGTTTGCAATGAGACGAGAACTTGCCATTGAATTTTCACGCGTAACCGAAGCGGCAGCGCTGGCTGGCTATAAATGGCTGGGACGCGGCGATAAAAATACCGCCGACGGCGCAGCGGTGCACGCCATGCGTATTATGCTCAACCAGGTCAATATTGACGGCACCATCGTGATTGGCGAAGGTGAAATTGATGAAGCGCCGATGCTGTTTATCGGTGAGAAAGTCGGTACCGGTCACGGCGATGCCGTAGACATTGCGGTCGACCCTATCGAAGGTACGCGCATGACGGCAATGGGCCAGGCGAATGCGCTGGCGGTCCTCGCAGTTGGTGACAAAGGCTGTTTCCTCAACGCGCCAGATATGTACATGGAGAAGTTGATTGTCGGCCCTGGAGCCAAAGGGGCTATCGACCTGAACCTGCCGCTGGAAACAAACCTACGTAATGTCGCCGCCGCACTCAACAAGCCGCTCGGCGATCTGACCGTGACGATTCTGGCCAAACCTCGCCACGATGAGGTGATCGCAGAGATGGCGAAGCTTGGCGTTCGCGTGTTCGCCATTCCCGATGGTGACGTCGCAGCCTCCATTCTGACCTGTATGCCAGACAGCGAAGTTGACGTGCTGTACGGCATTGGCGGCGCACCGGAAGGTGTCGTTTCTGCCGCCGTCATCCGCGCGCTGGACGGCGACATGCAGGGTCGTTTGCTGGCACGTCATGACGTCAAAGGCGACAGCGAAGAAAACCGCCGTATCGGCGAACAGGAACTGGCCCGCTGCCAGGCGATGGGCATTGAAGCCGGTAAAGCGCTGCGTCTGGACGAAATGGCACGTAGCGATAACGTTATCTTCTCCGCCACCGGGATCACCAAAGGTGATCTGTTGGATGGAATCAGCCGTAAGGGAAATATCGCCACCACCGAAACGCTGCTGATCCGCGGCAAGTCGCGCACGATCCGTCGTATTCAATCCATCCACTACCTTGATCGCAAAGATCCTGATGTGCAGGCGCATATCCTGTAACAAATTTGTTTGATTGAGCCTTCCAGTCCTTCGGGGCTGGAAATCTTTCGTGCAACGAACGAAGATAAGGCAATCAAAGCAGACAGGAGGACACCATGGCAGATTGGGTAACAGGCAAAGTCACTAAGGTACAGAACTGGACCGACGCCCTGTTTAGTTTGACCGTGCGCGCGCCGGTTCTCCCCTTCACTGCGGGTCAGTTCACCAAGCTTGGTCTGGAGATCGACGGCGAACGCGTCCAGCGCGCCTATTCCTACGTGAATGCACCAGACAACCCCGATTTAGAGTTTTATCTGGTGACAGTGCCTGACGGGAAGCTGAGTCCACGTCTGGCCGCGCTAAAACCTGGCGATGACGTACAGGTGGTCAGTGAAGCCGCGGGTTTCTTTGTGCTGGATGAAGTCCCCGATTGCGATACGCTGTGGATGCTGGCAACCGGCACGGCGATCGGCCCGTACTTATCCATTCTGCAACTGGGCAAAGATGTCGATCGCTTTAAAAATCTGGTGCTGGTCCATGCTGCCCGTTATGCCGCCGATTTAAGCTACCTGCCGCTGATGCAGGCGCTGGAAAAGCGTTACGAAGGGAAATTACGTATTCAGACCGTCGTCAGCCGTGAAACAGCTGCAGGTTCGCTTACTGGCCGCGTTCCCGCACTGATTGAAAGCGGTGAGCTGGAAAAAGCAGTCGGTCTGCCGATGGATACCGCCACCAGCCATGTGATGCTCTGTGGGAACCCACAGATGGTACGCGATACCCAGCAGTTGCTGAAAGATACCCGGCAGATGACCAAACACCTGCGTCGCCGACCGGGCCATATGACCGCTGAGCATTACTGGTAAGGGTGTTTGCCTGAAGTCACTTTTGCCGGATGGTGGCTTCGCCTTATCCAGCCTACGGGTGACACTTTCGCCATCTGGCATGGTATTCACGCTTTGTACTTCACGTCCTGCGTATCCTTACCAAACTTATTCTCGCCCTGGGTGCCAACAAACGCGCCCAGGTCAATCAGCATGCCGACCAGAATCAACGTGGGGACAAAGCGTCCGACGACCCACGGCAAGACGCTGGGTAACATCGTCCAATTTCCTGCCAGCAGCATCCACGCCAGAATCATCAATAGCGCCCATGCGCCAGAGCGTCCCCGGTCATGCAGGCGTTTTACCGTCACCGCCGCTGTCGGCCATAACAAGCACACCAGGCAAAAAGCCGCTGTCTGAATATCGAGAAGTTTTTTACTCGCCAGCGAGAACAGAACCAGCATACCGACAATCCAGAGGCCGACCCAAATCCAGAAATCACGGCGTCCAATACGCCCTTTAATTGAGAATAACCACTGCTGTATGGTCATGTAAGTTCCTTTATTATTACCTTCAAGAACAGCTTACCCTTTTGACAAGCCCGACGGTTTTGCTCTATGGATTTCGAGTGGTGGGAAGGCGGCAAGTGAATGAGTCCCGATGAGCTTACTCAAGTAAGTGATTCGGGTGAATGAACGCAGCTAACGCACCTGCCACTTGAAAGACGACGAGTATATCGTTTTAATCGTGGTCAGTCATAATGAAAGGTACGATTGATGAAGCAAGGATTTACTCTGTTTTTATTATTGTTTTCAGCCCTGTCCGCAAGCCCTGTGGCTCGGGCGGAAGCGCCCTCGACGGCAACCACTGCCCCCTATCTGCTGGCGGGCGCGCCGACGTTTGATCTGTCGATCAGCCAATTTCGTGAAAACTTTAATACGCAGAATCCGAAGCTTGCATTAAATGAATTCCGCGCCATCGACAGCAGCCGCGATAAGGCAAATCTCACCCGAGCAGCCAGTAAAATCAATGAAAACCTGTATGCGTCATCAGCCCTTGAGCGCGGGACATTGAAAATTAAAAGCATGCAGATAACCTGGCTGCCGATCCAGGGGCCGGAACAAAAGGCCGCCAAAGCCAAAGCGCTGGAGTACATGAGTGCCGTCATCCGCACCGTAGCCCCCTTACTGACCAAAGAACAAAGTCAGAAAAAACTGCAAAAATTGCTCACCGCAGGCAAAAGTAAGCATTACTACGCAGAAACCGAGGGTGCAATTCGCTATGTCGTGGCAGATAACGGCGAAAAAGGGCTGACCTTCGCTGTTGAACCGATTAAGCTGGCGCTATCTGAAAATCTCGAAGGGTCGAATAAATGACAAAAAGCAAAGCCTTCATGATGATCAATCTCTATATCCTAAATAATTCGAGTTACAGGAAGGCTGCAAGGGAGTGAATCCCCAGGAGCTTACTAAAGTAAGTGACTGGGGTGAATGAGCGCAGCCAACGCACCTGTAACTTGAAGTATGACGGGTATATACTGTTTCACAGACCATGCTGCCCATACGGGCGGCCATCTTCCTTAATTCGCTGACAAGCGTGGAGAAATGAAATGCGACATCCTTTAGTGATGGGTAACTGGAAACTGAACGGCAGCCGCCACATGGTAAACGAACTGGTTGCTAACCTGCGTAAAGAACTGGCTGGCGTTGCTGGCTGTGCAGTAGCAATCGCTCCACCGGAAATGTATATCGACCTGGCGAACCACGCCGCTGCCGGTAGCCACATCATCCTGGGCGCGCAGAACGTTGACCTGAACCTGTCTGGCGCATTCACCGGTGAAACCAGCGCTGAAATGCTGAAAGATATCGGCGCGAAATACATCATTATCGGTCACTCTGAGCGTCGTACTTACCACAAAGAGTCTGACGAACTGATCGCTAAAAAATTCGCCGTGCTGAAAGAGCAGGGTCTGACGCCGGTTCTGTGCATCGGTGAAACCGAAGCAGAAAACGAAGCGGGCAAAACTGAAGAAGTGTGCGCACGTCAGATCGACGCAGTACTGAAGACTCAGGGCGCAGAAGCATTCGAAGGCGTGGTTATCGCTTACGAACCTGTATGGGCTATCGGTACCGGCAAATCTGCAACTCCGGCACAGGCTCAGGCTGTTCACAAATTCATCCGTGACCATATTGCTAAAGCTGACGCAAAAATCGCTGAACAAGTTATCATCCAGTACGGCGGTTCTGTAAACGCAGCTAACGCGGCAGAACTGTTCGCGCAGCCGGACATCGACGGCGCGCTGGTGGGTGGTGCTTCTCTGAAAGCCGACGCCTTCGCCGTGATCGTTAAGGCAGCTGAAGCCGCTAAACAGGCTTAAGTTGTTGTAAGGGGGGGCATTGCCCCCCTTGTCATCTCCGCGTTACCAATATCCCAGCCAGTGCCACCAGAAGGCACCCGTTACCCCCCAGATAGTCAGGTTGGCCACACTCATCACCAGCCCTGTTTTCCACCACTCAGCCAGCGTAACGTAACCCGAGCCAAAAATGATGGGCGCAGTACCTGTGCCGTAGTGCGTGAGCGACATCATCAACGAGGATGAGAATCCCAGCATCAGGCCAAGCAGCGCCGGAGGCGCACCAAGACCTAATCCCGCCGCGAAGAACGCCGCGAACATCGCCGTAATATGCGCGGTAGTGCTGGCAAAAAAGTAGTGCGAATAGACGTAAAGCAGAACCAGCAGCAGTGTGGCGATACTCCAGTGAACGCCGAGATGATCGATGGCACTTCCGACGCTGGTCGCCAGCCAGCCGACCAGGCCCAGTTTGCTCAGGAAGTCCGCCATCATTACCAGCGCAGCAAACCAGACTATCGTATCCCATGCCCCACGGCATTTGAGAATATCATCCCAGCTGAGTACCCCGGTCACTAACAAAATTGATAAGCCGATTAACGCCGCGCTGGTGGGGTTGACGGTCCAGGCACTGCCCATGATCATCGCAGGAACACCCGCCCACAGGCAGAGCAGCAAAACGAAAACCGCGAGGGTGATTTTCTCTGCCAGCGCAAGCGGGCCAAGCGCATCGAGCTTTTGCCGGGCGAACTGCGGCGCGTTCGGCGTGCGGGTAATGGCCGGCGGGTAGAGCCACCAGATAATAATGGGCATCACGATCAGTGAGACGACCGCAGGCAGAAGCGCAGCGATGGCCCACATTCCCCAGGTCATATTCAGTACTCCATCCGTCCCTTTGGTCAAAAAGCTGACAATCAATGGGTTAGGCGCGGTTGCAGTAATAAACATCGCCGAGGTGATCGGGTTAATGTTGTAGTTCACCAGCGCCAGATAGCGGCCGGTAGAACCGTTTTCCTTATCTCCTGGCTGAGACCCGAGGCTTTCGGCAATCGCCCGCATGACCGGGTGAATAATCCCACCACCGCGCGCGGTATTGCTTGGGGTTACAGGGGCTATCAGCGTTTCCGCCAGGGTTAACGCCCAGGCAATACCCAGCGTCCGTTTGCCAAACAGGGCAATAAATCCATAGCCAATGCGCGCGCCCAGCCCCGTTTTCAACAGGCTTTGCGACAGCATGATGGAGATACCGATCAACCAGATCAGTTGGTTAGAGAAACCGCTCAGCGCATCACTCAGCGCCGCAGTCGGTTTACCAGGGTGAGTGACGCCGGTCATTGCCACCAGCATAATCGCTACAATCGCGATAGCGCCAATAGGCATGGCTTTGCCAATGATGGCCGCGATAGTGCCAATAAACAGCGCCAGCAGATGCCACGCTTCGGGAGTAACGTCAGGAGGGCAAGGGATAACAAACCAGATAGTCAGGGTAATCACGATCGAGATAATGGCAGGCCAACAGCGTATAGGGGTCAATCTGTCCATGAGTCAATCCTTGAGTTTCCAGCACGCAAGTATGCACATCGATATTACCCGGTATCGACATACAGAATGCGATTCACCTTCTCAATACATAAATTTTTACGATTACAAGACGTTATAGCTTCCCCAGTACGCTAAACCACAGATAATCCAGCGGCAGCAGAACCAGATACGTTGCCATAGCCAGCGTAATGCACAGCAGCATTCCTGCCCGTGCAGGCACTTTGCCTAGCGCCATCGCCACCACAATTGGTGATGCCTGATACGGCAGCAACGGAGTGGAATAGCCCAGCACCTGAATCATAATCACCGACAGCAGCGGAAACCCGGTCGCATCGGCAAAGCTCTGTGCCAGCGTGGTATACAGCGCCGGAACGCCGTTGGCGGTCATAATAAAATTGAGCGCCGTGGTAATACCGGTTAACGCCAGAAAGCTGGTAAAGGGTTTATCCGCGTTCAGCGGCATCACCTGTAGCAACGCCTCCCCCACCGCGCTACCGATGCCGGTTTGCGTCACGGTGATCGCCAGCCCCAGGATCCCCGCCACGTAAATACAGGTGCGGATGTTCACCCCGCTGGAAAACTCATCCCCGTTAATAAAGCCTACCCGTGGCAACAGCGTAATGATTGCCGCCACCAGCCCGGTCCAGGCCGGACCAATACCGTGCCAGCTTTCGCTGACCCACATCAGCAACACCACCGCTAACATCCAGGCCAGCCGTTTTTCATCGCGACTCATCGGCGCAGGTGGCGTCACATCCATAGGGGCATGGGGCTTGCCGGGGAACAGCCAGCAGATCAGTCCAACCAGCAGCGCGCCTTTTAGCCAGCCGAGGACCGGCGTATGCAGCAGTAAATAAGGTAAATAATTCAGATGGATACCGTAAGAACCTTCCGTTGCGCCGCTCATCACCAGATTCGGTACGTTGGCGGGTAGGATGGTAGCGGAAAGCTGGAACGTCCCAAAACCCACGGCTAACGCCAGACCGTACCAGGCACGGGTGCCGTCGACAATGCCAGCGCGTTTCGCCATCGCCGCGACAATCGGCATCAGCAGCGCAATACGCCCCATATTGGACGGCATCACAAACGCCAGCGCATAGCTCAGCAGCACCACGCTTGCGACCATTAACGGCCAGGAATCGGTCAGCCGGGACGACAACGCCCGCGCCGCCCTGTCCGCCAGTCCCGTTTTACGTATCGCGATGCCCAACACGAAACCACTGAAAACCAGCCAGAACGCCGACGAAGCAAAGCCGCCAAAAATCACCTCCGGTGGGGCGATTTTCGCCACCATTGCGACAGAGAAGAAAATCAGCGCCGTAATGAACTCCGGCAAAAGCGATGTGGCCCAGAGCAGGATGGTGATGCCAACCACCAGTGAAGGGATAAACAGAGGGTGCGTAAGCCAGAGCGACATGCCTGTCTCCTGTTGTTTTTTTCAACAAGAATACGGGGACAGGCAGAGCGAGTAAACGCCAGAATAGGTGGGTTACTGCAGGATCTGACACTGATGATCCTGAATCTCCTCGGCGGACGCGAGATTCAGCGACAGCAAATCACGTTGGGTCGCCAGCAGGACAAAGGACTCATCGCTCTGACGTACCATCGCCAGCGCATAGCGCCCCATATGATCACGCGCATCCGGCACCTCTTCTGCCAGCATCATAAACGGGCTGCGCTGTGCCAGTTCGTTTTCCGTCACGCGGCGCGCCAGATACTCGTGCCCACGTAATCCCCCCGGCAAAGGCAGCCAGCGGGTGCTGATTTTCGCCAGATTGTCATCCAGTTGCGTTCTAACGTCAGGACGCAGGCAAGAGATATGAATGTGGAAATGGTTTTGCGTGCGGCCAGACGGCGAGTTGATCGTGAGTGATACCGCTTTATCAGGAATTTCCTGGCCGTATTTTTGGCTCATAAAACCGCGCGCTTGCCAGGCGAGCCAGAAAAAATTCGGCGTGCCTGATTGCAACAGCAGCGGGCTTTCCGTGCCGTTAATGCGGTAAGTGGACATCAATAAGTATTGCAGAGGGCCGTTACGGTCTTTGAACACCACATACCCGGCATCCGGTTTCACCTCCGCACACGGCGCAGGGTTATGCCGTTGCAGCTGGTTCGGCAGGCATTGCTCAAGAACAATCTGGCGTAATGCATCCGGGTTACCGTTGAGTTTCCAGTAACCTATGCCCGCAGCGGCAGCGATAATCATCACCACCAGTAAAAAATAGCCTGCTTTTTTCATTACGCGTTTCCTGTATCCCATTGAAGGGTAAGCGTAACGTAAAATGATGACAAATAAAAAAGCCCGGTCGCGTTATGCCACCGGGCCTGCAAACACATCTGCGTTAGCGTTTACTGATTTGGTCAAACGTACCGCCGTTAGAGAAGTGCTCTTTCTGCGCTTTGGTCCAGCCACCAAACTCGTCGTCGATGGTGAACAACTTCAGCTTCGGAAAGGCATTTTCGTATTTCTTCGCCACGTCAGCATCACGCGGGCGGTAATAGTTTTTCGCTGCAATTTCCTGACCTTGCGGAGAATAGAGATACTTCAGGTAGGCTTCGGCCACCACTTTGCTGTCTTTCTTTTCTACCACTTTGTCAACAATAGACACGGTCGGTTCTGCGAGAATAGATTCGCTTGGCGTGACGATCTCGAACTTGTCTTTACCCAGTTCGTTCGTCGCCAGCAGCGCTTCGTTTTCCCATGCGATCAGCACATCACCAATTCCGCGTTCAACAAAGGTATTGGTAGAGCCGCGCGCGCCGGAATCCAGCACTTCCACGTTTTTAAACAGAGCTTTGACGAAGTCCTGAGCTTTGGCCTGATCGTTGTTGTTGTGGTGCAGGGCGTAACCCCATGCCGCCAGATAGTTCCAGCGTGCCCCGCCGGAGCTTTTCGGGTTTGGCGTAATGACTGACACGCCCGGTTTAACCAGATCGTTCCAGTCATGAATCTGCTTTGGATTGCCTTTGCGCACCAGGAAGACGATGGTGGAGGTGTAAGGTGCAGAGTTGTCCGGCAGGCGTTTAATCCAGTTTTTATCGATACGGCCACGCTCAGCAATGGCGTCCACGTCATAGGCCAACGCCAGGGTAACCACATCGGCTTCGATACCGTTGATGACGGATGTCGCCTGTTTACCGGAGCCACCATGTGACTGGCGGATCACCACGTTATCGCCCGTTTCCTGTTTCCAGTGCGCCGCGAAGGCTTTGTTGTACTGTTCGTACAGCTCACGCGTTGGATCGTACGATACGTTAAGTAACTGAATATCCTTTGCCAGAACGCTGGTCGATGCCAGCAATAATGTTAACCCTACGCCCCATTTGTTCATCGCCCAGCTCTCTTATGTAATGTAGTGATGAGCAGAGCGTGCCAGAAAGCGGTCCAAACTTTAAAGAATAAAAAAAGATTTGCTATAACTTCGGGGAATAAATCTGAGGGGTTGCCGGATGGCGGCTAGCGCCTTATCCGGCCTACACGTATCTGCAACCTGTAGGCCTGATAAGCGTAGCGCCATCAGGCGCGCAAAAACAATCAGTACAATCTTTTCGCGCAGTCCAGCCAGTCACCTTTGAACGGACGCTTCATATTCTCGATAGCGTCGATGATGTCGTGGTGAACCAACTGTTCGTTCTGAATACCGACGCAGCGACCGCCATGACCTTCCAGCAGCAGATCAATGGCATATGCCCCCATACGGGATGCCAGAATACGGTCGTAAGGCACCGGGGAACCACCACGCTGGATGTGACCCAGTACGGTTGAGCGCGTTTCACGGCCGGTTTCTTTCTCGATGTAGTGCGCCAGTTCATCAACGTCACACATGTGCTCGGTGATCGCCACAATCGCGTGCTTCTTACCTTTGGCGATGCCAGCTTTGATTTCAGCGACCAGATCGTCACGGCTGAATTCAACTTCCGGAACGACGACGAATTCGCAGCCACCGGCAATTGCTGCCGCCAGAGTCAGGTCACCACAGTAGCGCCCCATCACTTCAACGATGGAGATACGCTGGTGAGAAGAAGAGGTATCACGCAGACGGTCAATCGCTTCTACCACGGTACCCAATGCGGTGAAGTAGCCGATAGTGTAGTCGGTGCCTTTAATATCGTTGTCGATAGTACCTGGCAAGCCAATGCACGGGAAACCCATTTCAGTCAGACGTTTTGCACCCAAGTAGGAACCGTCACCACCGATAACAACCAGGGCGTCAATTCCACGCTTCTTCAGGTTTTCAATAGCCACAGCGCGCACGTTTTCGTCGCGGAATTCCGGGAAGCGAGCAGAACCGAGGAAAGTACCGCCACGGTTGATCATGTCGGACACGCTATAACGGTCGAGCTGAACCATACGGTCTTCATACAAACCCAGGTAGCCATCATGGATCCCCATGACTTCCAGTCCTTCCGTCAACGCTGCACGTACAACACCACGGATTGCTGCGTTCATGCCCGGCGCATCACCGCCGCTTGTCAACACACCGATTTTCTTAATCATGACTACCTCTGAACTTTGGAATGCAAAATGAAATCTGCTGCCGGAAGTCGATTCCGCATATCGAAACGATCCAACGAATATGCAGATAGTATAACAATCACTTCCTGCTGAATTGATTCAGGTCAGGCCAAACGGTGGTAATTTATACACAAAATGCTGGCCCTGCTCACTTTTTTACAACGAATTATGAAAGCTCAAACATCTTGCCTTCCTTGGGTACGACTGAACAGGGATCCTGATGAATAATCACATCCGATCCCGGGAAACGCCGCAAAATCGCCTGCTCAACCTGTTCAGCCACTAAATGCGCCTGAACGAGCGGCAGATTATCTTCCATTTCCAAATGAATCTGAATAAAGCGGGTCGGCCCTGACTGCCGCGTGCGAAGATCGTGAGCGCCGCTGACTCCTGGCCATGACGTCACTATATCAATAATTTCCTGACGTTCTTCATCGGGCAAGGCGCGATCCAGCAAGGATTGCACCGCCTCGTAGCCCATACGCAATGCGCTATATAGAATATAGATGCCAATCCCGAGCGCAAACAAGGCATCTGCACGATGCCAACCGTACCAGGCCAGACCAAGCGCGACGAGAATAGCGCCGTTCATCATAACATCAGACTGATAATGAAGCATATCTGCCCGAACGGCCTGACTTTGCGTACGCTTAACGACCCAACGCTGAAACGTGACCAGTATGATAGTACAAATTAACGCAATGACGGTGACGATTACCCCGACGCCCGGATCTTTCATCGGCGTCGGTTGAACAAGATGCTGAATGCCGGTCAAAAATAAGAACAGCGCCGAGCCAGAAATAAACATACTTTGCGCCAGCGCCGCCAGCGATTCTGCTTTCCCGTGCCCGAACGTGTGTTCATCATCGGCTGGCTGTAAGGAATAGCGCACCACCAGCAAATTGGTTAACGACGCGGCAATATCGACCAAAGAGTCCACCAGTGCAGCCAGAATACTCACCGACCCGGTGTACCACCACGCAAAAATTTTGATCAAAAGTAACAGCGAAGCCATCACGGTCGCCGCGATAGCCGCCCGGCTCACCAGCCGCCCATAAGTTTGATTCATAAGCACTCCCATCAGGATATGCCGCTAGTATAACGGATGAACTAAAACAGTCAGGCAATAAGAAAGTGTCAAATTTTGGGCAAAAAAAACCCCCACATCATGTGGGGGAAGACAGGGATGGTGTCTATGGCAAGGAAAACAGGGTTACTACTGGGAACGTGAGTTGCTACTACTCAATAAATTCAACGATGAGCTTTTTTGCCATTGCGCGACATCGCGCAGCTGCTCCATTCGTTGTTCATGTTTCTCATTTAAAACCGCTTGCTGCTCGGGCGTTAACAGGCGATACATCTGGTTGCGGACCTTGGCGATTTCAACCTGGCGGGCAACCTGCTGTTGTGCCATCTTTTCTGCCTGAGCGCACACAGCGCTTTCATCAAAATTCTCTGCGGTGACAAGACGATGCATTGTCTCCATTTCGCTAACATTAACAGGAGGCTGCTCATGTCTGGCCTGCTGCATTAAATCTCGCATCTGTTGACGTTGATGTTCGGTTAAACTGATACCGTCAAACATGTGGCTCTGCGCATTACGTTGCGAAGAGCTTTCACCCAGGTGCCAGTGATCGCTTGTGACGACTTCAGCTGCATGGCTAAACGTACTGAGTGCCAGCGTTGAGGCCATGACGGCAGCGGTAACTTTGCCCATCACTTGCTCCCAAAATCTTTTCTGTCGCGATTCAACGAGAGACAGTTTACGATTCGGGCTGCAAACATGCGTCAGGGGGTGTAAAACAACGTAAAGTCATAGATTAGCGCCGCCTGATGTCGTAATTTCTGCCTCGGAGGTACGTAAAAAATGAATAAAATACTGCTAGTTGATGATGACCGAGAGCTGACATCCCTGTTAAAGGAGCTGCTCGAAATGGAAGGTTTCGATGTGCTGGTTGCCCATGATGGGGAGCAGGCACTGGAGCTTCTGGATGACAGCATCGATTTACTTTTGCTCGACGTCATGATGCCGAAGAAAAACGGCATTGATACACTGAAAGCACTTCGCCAGACACACCAGACCCCCGTAATCATGCTGACCGCCCGCGGCAGCGAACTGGATCGCGTACTCGGCCTTGAGCTGGGCGCGGACGATTATTTACCCAAACCGTTTAACGACCGCGAACTGGTCGCGCGTATCCGCGCCATTCTGCGCCGCTCCCACTGGAGCGAACAGCAGCAGAACAGCGATAACGGCTCGCCGACGCTGGAAGTGGATGCGTTAAGCCTCAATCCGGGTCGCCAGGAAGCCAGCTTTGACGGGCAAACCCTGGAGTTAACCGGTACCGAATTCACCCTGCTGTATTTGCTGGCGCAGCATCTCGGCCAGGTGGTTTCTCGTGAACATTTAAGCCAGGAAGTGCTGGGCAAACGCCTGACACCGTTCGATCGTGCTATCGACATGCATATCTCGAACCTGCGTCGTAAGCTGCCGGAGCGTAAAGACGGGCACCCGTGGTTTAAAACCCTGCGCGGTCGCGGCTATCTGATGGTCTCCGCTTCATGATAGGAAGTTTAACCGCACGCATCTTTGCCATCTTCTGGTTAACGCTGGCACTGGTGCTGATGCTGGTGCTGATGTTACCCAAGCTCGACTCACGCCAGATGACCGAGCTACTGGATAGCGAACAGCGTCAGGGGTTGATGATTGAGCAGCACGTTGAAGCTGAACTGGCGAACGATCCGCCCAACGATTTGATGTGGTGGCGTCGCTTGTTTCGTGCGATAGACAAGTGGGCGCCGCCGGGACAGCGGTTATTACTTGTTACCACCGAAGGACGCGTGATCGGCGCAGAACGCAACGAAATGCAGATCATTCGTAACTTTATTGGTCAGGCCGATAACGCCGATCATCCGCAAAAGAAAAAATACGGTCGTGTTGAAATGGTTGGGCCTTTCTCCGTCAGAGATGGCGAAGATAACTACCAGCTGTACCTCATTCGGCCTGCCAGCAGTTCACAATCTGACTTCATCAACCTGCTGTTTGACCGACCGCTGTTACTGCTGATCGTGACCATGTTAGTCAGCTCTCCGTTGCTGCTTTGGCTGGCCTGGAGTCTGGCAAAACCGGCACGTAAGCTGAAAAATGCGGCGGATGAAGTGGCACAGGGTAACCTGCGTCAGCATCCCGAACTGGAAGCCGGCCCGCAAGAATTCCTGGCGGCAGGAGCCAGCTTTAACCAGATGGTGACGGCGCTGGAACGCATGATGACCTCACAGCAACGCCTGCTGTCGGACATCTCTCACGAGTTGAGAACGCCGTTAACGCGTCTGCAACTGGGGACCGCGCTGCTGCGCCGTCGTAGCGGCGAGAGCAAAGAGCTGGAGCGTATTGAAATGGAAGCGCATCGACTGGACAGCATGATCAACGATCTGCTGGTCATGTCGCGCAATCAGCAGAAAAACGCGCTGGTCAGTGAAACCGTGAAGGCGAATCACCTGTGGGGTGACGTGCTGGATAACGCCGCCTTTGAAGCCGAGCAGATGGGCAAATCGTTCACAGTTAACTTCCCGCCAGGGCCGTGGCCGCTGTACGGTAACCCGAATACGCTGGAAAGTGCGCTGGAGAACATTGTTCGCAACGCCCTGCGCTACTCACACACCAGGATTGAAGTGGGCTTCGCGGTGGATAAAGACGGGATTACCATCACCGTGGACGATGATGGTCCGGGCGTGAGCCCTGAAGACAGAGAACAGATTTTCCGTCCGTTCTATCGTACCGATGAAGCGCGCGATCGCGAATCTGGCGGTACCGGTCTGGGCCTGGCAATTGTTGAAACCGCTATTCAGCAGCATCGTGGCTGGGTCAAGGCCGAAGACAGCCCATTGGGTGGTCTGCGCCTGGTGCTCTGGCTGCCGCTGTATAAACGTGCGTAATTGTGCCTGTTGCGCCGGATGACGATGCTAACGCATCTTATCCGGCCTACAGGTTCAATAATCGCCTTATTTTCCCCACAATCTCCGCGAATTATCTTCGATCTTGCCGCTTAAGCGCCGTTTCTGCATGGTTCTGGTCCAGCTCTTTGACAGCCCCGCCGCCGACAGCAAACGGTGATACTGGTCGTCATCAAACGGCATATGCCAGGCAATGGCGATGGCCTCTTGCACGCTAACGTCACTCACACGAGACGCCAGTACCAGCGGCGCATCCGCCGATACCATGCCGGGTGCGATAACGCTGCACAACCAGCCGGTCTTGCCCGCATCCTGCATCTGGCTTGCCATGTCGCTAATAGCAAAATGAAAATTCAGCTTAAAACACGGCGAGCGTGGCTGTGTGACCTGAATCAGCGCCTCACCCCACTGGAAGATATCACCAATAAAAACATTCTCTTCCGTCATGCCCTGCGTTGACAGGTTCTCGCCAAAAGCGGGCGCAACGAACAACTCTGCCTGTTCAGGAAAAGCCTGTCGCCAGTGTAGGTAGTGTTCACGCGGATAGTGGCACAGCGCGCGGTCCGGCCCACCGTGAATTTTCGTTTCTGCCTGTTCATCCCCTGCCAACCCTAATTCGGTCAGCATCAGCTCGCCATCGACCTGAACTTTCGCAATCGCACTGGGGCGGCTTCCCGTGTAATCCCGAATCTTGCCTGCAAATACATCAACCGGATATCGCATCTGTTCCCTCTCCCGATAACTTTTCCCCATTACACCCTATTTATTCTACCCTATTCGCTCAAAATGAGAGCACGGTTGGTGTGAAACGTAGGGACACATGCTATCAATGTAAGTTGGTTTTGAAACAACATTTCAATTAAGGAGTCGACAACGTGACGGGTCAATCGCAATTTGCTGGCGTCTGGTGTCCTTCCATTACGCCAATGGACAATGACGGCAAGATCGATTTCAACGGTCTGAGCCAGCATCTCAAACGCCTTACCGAGGCACAGATCGACGTTATTTTGCTGATGGGAAGCATTGGGGAATTTGCCTCCTTTACGCTCGCCGAAAGGCTGCAGTTGATCCGTGAAGCCCGAGCTATGAGCTCGCTGAAGATGGTCGCCAACGTCTCATCCACCTGCCAGAATGATGTGCTACTGATGGCGCAGGAAGCGTATCACGCGGGATACGATGCCGTCATGATCCTGCCACCTTACTATTACGGACAAACGGCAACGCAGCTGCTGAGCTACTTCCGCCAGTTAGGGCAACAACTCAGCGGTCAATGGTTTGCCTATAACTTCCCGGCCCGTACCGGCTGTGATTTAACACCTGAGCTGGTTGCTACCCTGGCCGGGGAATTCCCGAACTTCGCCGGTATCAAAGACACTGTGGACTGCCAGTCCCATACCCGCAGTATGATTCAGACCACCCGCGCTGTACGCAAAGATTTTGCCGTACTCTCCGGCTACGACGAATATTACATCCCCAATCTGCTGGCAGGCGGCGCGGGGATTATTTCTGGCCTAAATAACGTGATGCCTGAGCTGTTTGTCCACGCACGCGAGGCGTTTAAACAGGGCGACCTGGCGGCGTTGCGTGATATTCAGGATAAGATTGGCACGTACATGTCCATCTACGCTATTGGCGAGGATTTTGTCACCACCATTAAAACCGTGGTGTCGCGTAAGTTTGGCTATTGCACCGGCGTTTCGCGTAATGCAGGTGGGGAGTTAAACGAGGACCAATGCCGAATAATTGATGAGGTGTTTGGGCGTTAATATTACCCGGCCCGCATCATGATGTGGGCCGGGTATACGTTATGTATCTGGCAAAGAACTGTTACTTCACCGCGCTTCGCATATCAATCGCCGCCGCCTTCGCTTTCACTCTCCGCGACCAGATAGAGGTGATAATCGGCACGAGGATTGAGGTCACAATCACCGACGTCGCGACCAAAGAGGTTGCTGCCGGCGCCATCGGTTTAAATGCCGGAACCATTTCAGCAATCAGCACCGGCGTGGCAACCGCAGCACCTGCTGAGCTGGAGGCGGCAATGCCTGCCGTACCGTCCCCGCCGCCAATCAGTTTATCGGCGATAATCAACGGGATACCGGTGATGATAATCACAGCTACACCCAGCAGGATCCCCAGCACACCGGTCTGCGCAATCACGCCCAAATCAATGGTGTTACCCAGCGCAAAAGCGAAGAACGGAATGAGTGTTTGTACCGCTTTACTGAAGAACTCACGCAGTTCAGGGTCCAAATTCCCCAGCGCAAAACCAATCAGGAACGGCAACACCGCCCCCACAAAGACATGCGGCTCAAACGAGGCTATCCCGGCAGTGCCCAGAATCACCATAGTCATCAATGGGCCTGATTCCAGCGACATCAGGACAAACGCCCCGGCCTCTTCTTTGGTGCCGTACTGCTGCATAATCGACGCATACAGCCCACCGTTGGTCATATCCATTGCGGCCACCAGCGCCAGCGTGGACAACCCGGCGAAGAAACCCACCTCGACCCCGTGTTCTGGCAATACCCGTGATGCTATAGCCGCAACCACCCATGCCACCAGAATCTTGGTGATGACTAACGTGCCGGATTTACGCAGCACAGTGCCGGTAGCGCTTAGCTTTATTGACGCGCCCATGCAAAAGAACCAGACGGCCAGAATCGGCACCGTCCCGGTGATCATACCGTTAGTAAAAGAACCGAAGTATTTTCCGGCACCGGGGGAAAAGGTGTGACACAGTGCGCCCAGAAAAAGCGGCACCAGCATCATACCGCCTGGGATTTTCTCAATCGTACGTTTTATCTGCATTTCCATCACCTGTAGACATAAAAATGGGGCATTTTTTATGGGCGATTGCATCTTGCTTTGAGATGCACCCGTCTTGATGAAGTGAAGATAGACATTCAGAGAAACTATAAAAGTGATCCCAATCGCATAATAAAACCTTGTTTCAATTTATATGGATCAATGTTCCAATATTGACTTTGATCACAAAAAAACCCCCACAAGCATCGCTTGCAGGGGCATCATCAAACTGAGAAGGTAAAAACTTACTTTTTCGCCGCGAAACGCGCCGCTGCTTCGTCCCAGTTCACCACGTCCCAGAATGCTTTGATGTAGTCCGGGCGACGGTTCTGGAATTTCAGGTAGTAAGCGTGTTCCCAAACGTCCAGGCCCACGATCGGGAAGCCGGAAGCGCCAGAGATAGCCTCACCCATCAGCGGGGAATCCTGGTTGGCAGTAGAAACCACAGCCAGTTTGTCACCTTTCAGTACCAGCCATGCCCAGCCAGAACCGAAACGGGTTGCCGCTGCTTTTTCAAATTCAGCTTTGAAGTTATCAACAGAGCCAAAGTCGCGTTCGATAGCCGCTTTCAGGTCACCCTGCAGCGTAGTACCGGTTTTCAGACCTTTCCAGAACAGGCTGTGGTTAGCGTGGCCGCCTGCGTTGTTACGCAGTACGGTTTTCTTATCCGCTGGCAGCTGATCCAGTTTAGTGATCAGCTCTTCAACAGGCAGGCTAGCGAATTCAGGCAGGCTTTCCAGCGCAGCGTTCGCGTTGTTTACATAGGCCTGGTGGTGCTTGGTATGGTGGATTTCCATCGTCTGCTTATCAAAGTGCGGTTCAAGGGCATCATAAGCGTACGGCAGGGATGGCAGTGTATAACTCATAATCATCTCCAGTATTGTCGGGCGGCCAGTGTTAACGCCGCGTAAGCAGTTGAGTCATTATAGTTAATTAAATGATATTGAAAATGATTATCAATGCCGTACTTTTTACAGGGCTATTGCAAGATGAAAATGTGAGCGCCACCGGGAAAATCAGGCGAATTTTGCCAACCTGCGTAGGAAACAG
Organism: Citrobacter sp. wls711; assembly: GCF_005281055.1. Taxonomy (NCBI): domain Bacteria; kingdom Pseudomonadati; phylum Pseudomonadota; class Gammaproteobacteria; order Enterobacterales; family Enterobacteriaceae; genus Citrobacter; species Citrobacter sp. wls711. The sequence continues at coordinate 67,948 of NZ_SZXC01000073.1, forward strand.
GCAGCGACATAAAGGACATGGGAGACAAAGCACGAGATAGTCTGCGGATTATCTCACAAGGAAATATTGCTATGTCTGTCAACATCGCCCTTTTCGGAATCGGCCTCGACACATACTGGCCCCAGTTTGCTGGCCTGGAGTCACGCTTGCAGGGTTACCTGCAAACGATTGATGAGCGTCTGACGGCGCAACAGGCCACCGTCATTAATGGCGGCCTGATTGATAACGTCGATAAAGCCGATGCTCTTATCAGGCGATTACAACAGCAGCCGGTCGATGCGGTCTGTCTTTACATTAGCACCTACGCACTCAGCGCAACGGTTCTGCCCCTTGTACAGAGTATCAATAAGCCAGTTATTATTATGGCCCTACAGCCGGAGCCTGGCCTGCCCTATTCGGCAATCCGCCAAATTCCCGATCGGGGCGGACGTACTGGAGAGTGGCTGGCGCACTGCCAGGCCTGCAGCGCGCCCGAACTGGCAAACGTATTTAATCGTGCGAATATCCGCTTTCAGTTGATTGTTGGTGCGTTACAGGGCGATGAGTACGTCTGGCAACAAATGGCACAGTGGTTACAGGCCCTTAATGCCCGCCAAATGCTGGCAAACTGTCAGGTCGGCGTACTCGGACACTATTATGACGGCATGGTGGACGTTTACAGCAATATGACGAACCTGTCCGCCAAATTGGGCGTACGCTTTAAGCCATTGGAAATGTGTGAGCTGGCGGAATACCGCGAGCAGGTCAGCGAGACCGATCTCAGCGTCAAACAACAGGAAATGTACCGTGTGCTTCAGTTGGATCCGACATGCGAACCGGCAGAGCTTGATCGCGCACTCACCACCGCCTGCGCCATGGATAAACTGATTGCCCAGAACACACTCGGTGCACTGGCCTACTACTACGAAGGTAGAAACGGCAATGCTTACGAGAACATCATCACCTCAATCATTCTTGGCAACACACTACTCACCCACCGTGGTATTCCCGTGGCAGGTGAATATGAAATCAAAAATGTACTGGCGATGAAAATTCAGCAGCTTCTGGGGGCGGGTGGTTCATTCTCTGAGCCATATGGAATTGAATTTATTGATGATGTTGTATTGTGGGGACATGATGGCCCGGCGCACCCGCTGATGGCCGATGGTCCGGTGCGTCTGGTTCCGCTGCCGGTTTATCATGGTAAACCGGGTAAAGGTGTGTCTATCCAGATGACCGTGAAACCGGGCCCGGTAACCTTTCTTTCGGTCACTGAAGATGCCGAAAACGGGGTGCGTTTGCAGTATGCCGAAGGGGAAGCAGTGGCAGGTGAAGTCCTGGATATCGGCAATACCAACAGCCGCTATCGCTTCCCGTTATCAGCTCGCGATTTCACCACGCAATGGTGCATGGGCGGTCCAGCCCATCATTGCAGCATTGGCCTTGGTCATCATGGTGAGGTACTGGAAAAACTCGCCTGGCTACTGGGTATTCAGACGGTAAAAATCTGCTAACCCTTAATATTATCGCCCTTCTCAAAAAAGAGGGGCGGATCAGCATTTGTGATCAACATCCTTTTCATCCCCTGAATTTTGCCAGCATTGCCCATCCTACGGCAGCATGCTGAAGGTTAATTCATTGCTCACTCTTTAGACTTTTGAATATCAAAACGGGTGATTTTCATCCAGCCAGAACGACAATTTAAAAGGAACCAGAATGGGTAACGCAATTACGATGGGGATATTATGGCATCTTATCGGTGCCGCTAGTGCCGCTTGTTTTTATGCCCCTTTTAAAAAGGTACAACACTGGTCCTGGGAGACCATGTGGTCCATAGGCGGTTTTGTTTCATGGTTGATCCTGCCCTGGCTCGTCAGCGCAATCCTGCTGCCAGACTTCTGGGCCTATTACAGTTCATTCAGCGCGTCCACACTACTGCCGGTATTTTTATTCGGCGCAATGTGGGGGATCGGTAATATCAACTATGGCCTGACCATGCGCTATCTCGGCATGTCGATGGGGATCGGCATCGCTATCGGCATTACGCTGATTGTTGGCACCTTAATGACACCCATCATTGCCGGTAAATTTGACGTGCTCATCGGCACGCCGGGTGGGCGTATGACCCTGCTTGGTGTGCTGGTCGCGCTGATCGGCGTGGCGATAGTCACTCGAGCAGGACAGTTAAAAGAACGCAAGATGGGTATCAAAGCCGAAGAGTTCAACCTGAAAAAAGGTCTAATACTGGCGGTGATGTGCGGCTTTTTCTCCGCAGGGATGTCCTTTGCCATGGATGCGGCTAAACCGATGCACGAAGCCGCCGCTGCGCTCGGTATCGATCCTTTGTATGTCGCTCTGCCAAGCTACGTAGTCATTATGGGCGGCGGTGCGGTGATCAACCTGGGATTCTGCTTCATTCGTCTGGCAAAAATGAAAAACCTGTCGGTAAAAGCCGACTTCTCGTTAGCAAAACCACTTATTATCAGCAACATCCTGTTCTCGGCCCTTGCCGGTCTGATGTGGTATCTCCAGTTCTTCTTTTACGCCTGGGGCCACGCCAGTATTCCGGCGCAATATGACTACGTCAGCTGGATGCTGCACATGAGTTTCTACGTCCTGTGCGGCGGCATTGTCGGTCTGATGTTGAAAGAGTGGAAGAACGCGGGCCGTCGTCCCGTGGGTGTGCTGAGCCTCGGCTGCGTGGTGATTATCCTTGCCGCAAACATTGTCGGTCTGGGAATGGCCAGCTAGTCCTGCGGATTACTGAGATGACGCCACTGGCTCGGCGTCATCCCGGTTTCTCGCGTAAACACCACCGAAAAGTAGTTACTGTCCTCAAAGCCACAACGCATAGAAATCTCACCAATCATCAACTTGCTATGTTGCAGCAAATACTGAGCGTGGCAGACCCGCACCTGTCGAAGATACTGGTTGATGGTCATTCCAGTCTGGCTGCGAAACTGCTGACGCAGCACGCGCTCGCTGCACTGCTCCCGTTGACAGAATTTATCCAGTTCAAAGGTATGCTCATGGCTGCCGGCCAGCGCGGTGATCAGCGTATCCAGCAGTGTCTCACTGGTGGTGGCCGGGAGCCTGTCCGTGGCATAACGATGGCGCTTGAGAAGCGTCACCAACTGTCCGAACAACAGCTCCGCCATATCATTACATAACGGATCGCGCTGCTGGCTTTCGTGTTCCAGTTGGCTAATCACCTGTCGAGCCTGAGCCATACCGGCACTGCCCAGCCGCCAGTGGGGCTGGCACGGCGTGCCGTTAAAACCGGGGATCGCATCTTCCCAACCCAGATTCAGCGTCAACCGCTCAGGGCAGTAGATAATATTCTGCAGGACGAGGTCGTTAACAGAGGTGTACGAGTGTTTGTCTGCAGCGCGAATGTAAAACAGATCGCCACGGGTTATTCGATACGGCCGATCGTTGAGAACATGCAGACCATTGCCACGCCAGACCATCACCAGTTCACAAAACTCATGAGTATGTTCGGCAAACACATCCTGCGGATAGCGATCGGCGACGGCGACGGCCTGCTGTTCGCTCGCAAAAAAGTCTGATTTCAGAAGGACTAGCTGATTCGCCACCACATCACCTCAACCTGAACGCTTGCCAGATGCGCTGCGCTTATTCGGCCTACAGGGCATCCATGTAGGCCGGACAAGGCGCAGCCGCCATCCGGCATTAAAGGGTATGATTATCAGCAAACGGACGGTAAAAAACGTTGATAGCTTTCGCGTTACTGGAGGCTGCTTCCGGCCATGACGTCGCGGCCCTGACGAATATCGCGCGGTGACCAGTTAAACTCCCGGCGAAATAGCGTCGAAAAGTGGTTACTGTCGCCAAAACCGCAGCGATAAGCGATGTCCGTAACGCTGTCATCGCTATGGCGCAATAAGTGCCGTGCTTTGATTAGCCGCAGGCGATTGAGATAGCGCTGCGGCGTCAGCCCGGTTTGCTGTTTGAGCTGGCGGTGCAAGGTGCGTAAAGAGAGCGAAAACTGCTCAGCCACCGCATCCCAGCAGACTTCGTCGGCAAAATTATCTTCCAGCCACGCCATCAGCCGGTTTAGCCGCGCATCGTTATCCGCTGCCGCTTCCATCAGACTACTTTTGCGTAGCAGCACCAGCAGTTGCATAAACAGGATCTCGCGATTGGCCGCCGTCGGCGTATCCATCTCCTCACCAAGATGCTCTATTTGCCCTACCAAGTGACGGACCTGCTGCAGTACGCCCTGATTCACGCGCCAGTGGGACGGATACTGACCGTTCTGCTCCTGAGGTAACAACTGGTTTAACCCGGCCAGAAACTGAAACGCATCCGGGGAACGATACAGTACATTTGTCAGGCACAGGTTGTCAGTATGTTCATATAAGTGTCTGTCATGATCGCGGACAAAACAGACCGTCCCACCGCTAATGGTGTAGGGCTGTCCATTGAAAACATGAATACCTGTTCCATGCTCAACTATCACAATTTCATGAAAATCATGATGATGCTCGGGAAAAGCAGTCTGGGGCAGTCGCGGTTCGATCGCCACAGGCGCTTTACCTGTCGGAAAAAAATCCACGCAATGCAGTACGGTCATGATGACTTCCTTCCAGATCAAATGAACATGGCTGCATAGTAATTAAGGGTTATGACCCTCACCTTAAATTTTTGACGCCAAAGTGCGTAAACACGGTTAATTCTTCAAGAAACGACAGGAAAGATCGGGAAATGCGGAAGGGGTCACATCAGACAAAATCCCGCCCATTACACGAAACTGTGAACAACATCACGTTCACCTTTGCCATGCTGCCAGCGGCTTATTGTGACTGTCACTAACAAGAAGGTACGCCGTTCCAGGGGTTCTTAGACTGAGTGCAATAAAACTCAGAAGGACCTCGCTATGACTCTTCGCCATTGTGTCGCTGTCGATCTCGGCGCATCCAGCGGACGCGTAATGCTGGCACGTTACGACAGTGACCACCGCACCCTGACGCTGCGCGAAATCCACCGTTTCGCGAACTGTCTGCAAAAAACAGATGGTTTTGACACCTGGGATATCGACAGCCTGGAAAACGACATTCGCCTGGGGCTGAAAAAGGTCTGCGATCAAGGCATCCTGATTGACAGTATCGGGATTGATACCTGGGGCGTGGATTACGTCCTGATCGGTAAAAACGGTCAGCGGGTCGGTCTGCCGGTCTCTTACCGTGACAACCGTACCACCGGCGTAATGTCGCAAGCCTTAGCGCAACTGGGTAACAGCGAGATCTATCGTCGGAGCGGCATTCAGTTTCTGCCCTTTAACACCCTGTATCAGCTCCGCGCGCTGGTCGAACAGCAGCCAGAACTGGTCCCGCAGGTGGCGCATGCCCTGATGATCCCCGACTACTTCGGCTACCGCCTGACCGGCGAAATGAACTGGGAATATACCAACTCCACCACCACACAGTTGGTCAATATCAACACCGACGACTGGGATGACACCCTGCTGGCATGGACCGGCGCAGACAAAGCCTGGTTTGGTCGCCCAACGCATCCGGGGAACGTGATTGGTCACTGGATCTGCCCGCAGAAAAATCAGATCCCGGTGGTTGCCGTCGCCAGCCACGACACCGCCAGCGCGGTCATCGCCTCACCGCTGGCCGATAACAACAGCGCTTATCTCTCTTCCGGTACCTGGTCCCTGATGGGGTTTGAGAGCAAAACACCGTATGCCAACGAGGCCGCGCTGGCGGCAAATATCACCAACGAAGGCGGCGCGGAAGGACGTTACCGCGTGCTGAAAAATATTATGGGCCTGTGGCTGCTGCAACGTGTTTTAAAAGAGCGGCAGATTACCGACCTGTCGGCGCTGATCGCGAAAACCGAGGCGCTACCGGCCTGCCGATTCCTGGTCAATCCGAACGACGATCGCTTTATCAACCCTGTCGATATGAGCGCGGAAATCCAGGCCGCATGCCGCGAATCCGGCCAACCCGTTCCGGTTCAGGATGCTGAGTTGGCGCGCTGTATTTTCGACAGTCTGGCGCTGCTGTATGCCGACGTCCTGCAGGAACTGGCACACCTTCGTGGTCACGCCTTCAACCAACTGCACATTGTTGGCGGCGGCTGCCAGAACGCCCTGCTCAACCAACTGTGCGCGGATGCATGCGGTATCCGCGTCATGTCCGGGCCTGTTGAGGCCTCTACGCTCGGCAATATTGGCGTTCAGCTGATGACGCTGGACGAACTTAACAACGTCGATGAATTCCGCCAGGTGGTGACCGCTAACTACGACCTGACAACCTTCATCCCAAATACTGACAGTGAAATTGCCCGCTACCAGGCGCAGTTTCAATCAACACGACAGACAAAGGAGCTTTGCGCATGACCACTCAACTTGAACAAGCCTGGGAACTGGCAAAACTGCGTTTCGCCGCGGTAGGTATCGATGTCGAGGAGGCATTACGCCAGCTCGATCGTCTGCCGGTCTCCATGCACTGCTGGCAGGGCGATGATGTCGCCGGATTCGAAAACCCGGAAGGTTCGCTCACCGGCGGTATTCAGGCCACCGGTAACTATCCAGGTAAAGCGCGTAACGCCGTTGAACTGCGCGCCGATCTGGAGCAGGCACTGAGCCTGATCCCGGGTCCTAAGCGTCTGAACCTGCACGCTATCTACCTGGAATCCGATACCCCGGTTTCCCGTGACAAAATCAAACCTGAACACTTTAAAAACTGGGTGGAATGGGCGAAAGCGAACCAGTTAGGGCTGGATTTCAACCCGTCCTGCTTCTCGCATCCGTTGAGTGCCGACGGTTTCACGCTGGCACATGCTGACGACAGTATCCGTCAGTTCTGGATTGACCACTGCAAAGCCAGCCGTCGCGTCTCCGCGTACTTTGGCGAACAACTGGGTACGCCGTCGGTGATGAACATCTGGATCCCGGATGGCATGAAAGACATCACCATTGACCGTTTAGCGCCGCGCCAGCGCCTGCTGGAAGCCCTGGACGAAGTGATCAGCGAGAAGTTCGACCCGGCGCATCATATTGATGCCGTCGAGAGCAAACTGTTTGGTATCGGCGCAGAAAGCTACACCGTTGGCTCCAACGAGTTTTACATGGGCTACGCCACCAGCCGCCAGACCGCACTGTGCCTGGATGCAGGTCACTTCCATCCGACTGAAGTGATTTCCGACAAGATCTCTGCCGCCATGCTGTACGTGCCCCGCCTGCTGCTGCACGTCAGCCGTCCGGTGCGCTGGGACAGCGACCACGTGGTATTGCTGGATGATGAAACTCAGGCGATTGCCAGCGAGATCGTACGCCATAACCTGTTCGACCGCGTACACATTGGCCTCGACTTCTTCGACGCCTCCATCAACCGCATTGCCGCATGGGTGATCGGCACCCGCAATATGAAGAAAGCCCTGCTGCGTGCGCTGTTAGAACCCACTGAGCAACTGCGCCAACTCGAAGCTAGCGGCGATTACACCGCCCGCCTGGCCCTGCTGGAAGAACAGAAATCGCTGCCATGGCAGGCCGTCTGGGAGATGTATTGCCAGCGTCACGACACCCCAGTTGGCAGCCAGTGGCTGGACAACGTCCGCACGTATGAAAAAGACGTACTGAGCAAGCGTAGCTAAAGGCGCTGTCTGCCTTGTAGGCCGGATACGGTGCGTTAGCGCCGCCATCCGGCAACGTACAAAACACTACGCCGGATGGCGCTGCGCTTATCCGGCCTACGTAAGACCCGACACCCGTTCGGGCAATAAACAGGAACACCGACCATGCAAAACATTACTACCTCCTGGTTCGTCCAGGGGATGATCAAAGCCACTTCTGATGCCTGGCTGAAAGGTTGGGATGAGCGTAACGGCGGCAACCTGACGCTGCGCCTGGATGAGGCTGATATCGCCCCCTTTACCGCTGATTTCCACGAAGAACCGCGCTACATCGCGCTGAGCCAGCCGATGCCGCTGCTGGCTAACACGCCGTTTATCGTTACCGGTTCCGGCAAATTCTTCCGCAACGTCCAGCTCGATCCGGCAGCCAATTTGGGTGTGGTAAAAATCGACAGCGATGGCGCCGGCTACCACATTCTTTGGGGGCTGACCCACGAAGCCGTACCGACCTCCGAACTGCCCGCACACTTCCTTTCCCACTGCGAGCGTATTAAAGCCACCGATGGCAAAGACCGCGTGATCATGCACTGCCATGCCACCAATCTGATTGCTCTGACCTATGTGCTGGAAAACAGCACTGCGCTGATCACCCGCAAACTGTGGGAAGGCAGCACCGAATGTCTGGTGGTGTTCCCGGACGGCGTAGGCATTCTGCCGTGGATGGTGCCGGGTACCGACGAAATAGGTGAAGCAACGGCAGTTTCAATGCAGCAGCATTCTCTGGTGCTGTGGCCGTTCCACGGCGTATTTGGCAGCGGCCCGACGCTCGACGACGCGTTCGGTTTGATAGATACCGCAGAGAAATCGGCCGAAGTTTTGGTCAAAATCTATTCGATGGGCGGTATGAAGCAAACCATCACGCGTGAAGAGCTCATTGCTCTCGGCAAACGTTTTGGCGTGACCCCACTGGCCAGCGCATTAGAGCTGTACTGATACCTCCCTCATTCGACGCCGGATGCGGCTTTGCCTTATCCGGCCTACATGACGGTCCCTATTTAACCGTAGGCCCGATAAGCGAAGCGCCATCGGGCACCAGGGATTTATTATTCAGGAGAATACTTATGAGCTTTATGTTGGCACTGCCAAAAATCAGTTTGCACGGCGCTGGTGCGATTGGTGATATGGTCAACCTCGTGGCGAACAAGCAATGGGGTAAGGCGCTGATCGTAACCGACGGTCAACTGGTCAAACTGGGCCTGCTGGACAGCCTGTTTACCGCCCTTGATGCGCATAAAATGTCGTATCATCTGTTCGACGACGTATTCCCGAACCCAACGGAAGAACTGGTCCAGCAAGGTTTTGCCGCATACCAGGACGCTGAATGTGATTACATCATCGCTTTCGGCGGCGGCAGCCCGATCGATACCGCTAAAGCGGTGAAAATCCTGACCGCCAACCCTGGCCCGTCTACCGCCTATTCCGGCGTGGGCAAAGTTAAAAATGCCGGCGTACCGCTGGTTGCCATTAACACCACCGCGGGTACGGCCGCAGAAATGACCAGCAATGCGGTGATCATTGATTCCGCACGCAAGGTGAAAGAAGTCATCATCGATCCGAACATTATTCCGGATATCGCCGTCGATGACGCCAGCGTGATGCTGGAAATTCCTGCCTCAGTCACCGCCGCTACCGGTATGGACGCCCTGACCCACGCGGTGGAAGCCTATGTTTCCGTCGGCGCACACCCGTTGACCGACGCCAACGCGCTGGAAGCGATTCGCCTGATCAACCTGTGGCTGCCCAAAGCGGTCGACGAAGGCCATAACCTCGAAGCGCGTGAGCAAATGGCGTTTGGCCAGTATCTGGCAGGGATGGCGTTCAACAGTGCAGGTCTGGGTCTGGTGCATGCGCTGGCACATCAGCCGGGCGCGACGCATAACCTGCCGCACGGCGTCTGCAATGCCATCCTGCTGCCGATTATCGAAAACTTTAACCGCCCGAACGCCGTGGCGCGCTTTGCCCGCGTGGCACAGGCCATGGGGGTTGATACCCGTGGGATGAGCGATGAAGTGGCAAGCATGGAAGCCATCAACGCGATCCGCGCCCTGAGCAAGCGCGTGGGCATTCCGGCGGGCTTCAGCCAGCTAGGCGTGACCAAAGAGGACATTGAGGGGTGGCTGGACAAAGCACTCGCCGATCCGTGCGCACCATGCAATCCGCGCACCGCCAGCCGCGAAGACGTCCGCGCGCTGTATCTGGAGGCGTTATGATCCGCAAAGCCTTTGTGATGCAGGTGAATGCCGACGCGCACGTTGAGTATCAGCGTCGGCATAATCCCATCTGGCCGGAGCTGGAAGCCGTACTGAAAGCCCACGGCGCGCATCACTACGCGATTTATCTCGACCAGGAGCGCAGCCTGCTGTTTGCCACCGTTGAGATTGAATCCGAAGAGCGCTGGAATGCCGTCGCCAGCACCGACGTGTGTCAGCGTTGGTGGAAGCATATGCGTGACGTGATGCCCACCAACCCGGACAACAGCCCGGTGAGCGCGGAATTAAAAGAAGTGTTTTATCTGCAGTAGTATTGTAGGCCGGATAAGGCGCTAACGCGCCGCATCCGGCACAACGCAACATAACAGTTAGTTTTGCTCAGAAACCAGAATCGCCTGGGTATCCGGTTCCAGCGCTTTAAAGATATGTGCCTGGTCCGCGGGATAACAAATGTAATCCCCTTCGCCTAACTCTTCCGGCGCTTCAGTCAGTCCCACCAGTGCCTTCCCCTGCGTCACAATAATATGCTCAACAGACCCCGGCGGATGCGGGTGTGAGATGCGGTCAGCACCCGGTTGCGTCAACAACAGATAGATATCTCGCCGTGCACCCGGTGGACAGGCTGCCAGTAAAATAGCCTGATAATGGGCCTGCTCCGCCACCACTTTGGTCCCTTCACCCCGGCGTATCACCTGCGTTTTTTGCACCACAGGCTCCAGCAATCGCGCAAAGGGAATATCCAGCGCCACACACAGCGACCACAGCGTTTCCAGGCTAGGATTGCCATTACCCGCCTCCAACTGCGAGAGCGTCGATTTTGCAATGCCCGCGCGGCGGGCGATTTCTGCCAGCGACAGACCGGTACGCTGACGTTCACGCACCAGGCTTTTCGCAATCATACTGATGGGTTGGGTCATACATGACTCCATGTTCTTTATATCGAACGAATCGTTCGACTTGTAAAGCAATCTCGTTGCGTTCATTATAATGGAAATTCGTTCGATATGGCTAAAGCAGGATGAAACATTATTTTTCCAGTCTCAAAGGCGACACGATAAAAGCAATATTTTTAGTCTGTCTGGCTGTCGGCGTAGTCGGCATGTCATACGGCTCGCTGGCGATGGCTTACGGCTTCCCGCTGTGGGTGCCGTTTGTGCTCTCGATTACAGTGCTGGCGGGTGCGTCTGAGTTTATGTTTATCGGGATTGTTGCCAGCGGCGGTAATCCTCTGGCTGCTGCAGCAGCAGGGTTGCTGGTGAATGCCCGCCACGTTCCGTTCGGCGTGACGGTACGCGATCTGGTGGGCACGCGGGCCGCCAGTTTCCTCGGCTGCCATATCATGAACGATGAAAGCGTGGTGTTTGGCCTGTCGCAAAAAACGCCGGAGCAGCGCAAAGCCGCCTACTGGCTGTGCGGACTGGGCGTAGCCATTGTCTGGCCGCTGGGCACGCTGCTTGGGGCGATGGTTGGCAAGCTACTGCCCGCCCCAGAAACCATCGGCCTGGATGCCGTTTTCCCTGCCATTCTGCTGGCCTTAGTGGTCCCGGCATTTAAAAACCGTACCACGCTGGTTCGCGCCTGCAGCGGTGCTGCGCTGTCGCTCGCCGCCGTCCCGTTTGCGCCGGTGGGCCTGCCGGTACTGCTTTCACTGTTTGGCTTACTGGCGAGGAAAAAATAATGGGCAACATGACGCTGTTTATCGTCGGTATCGCCGTACTCTCTCTGGGAACCTATTTGATGCGTTTAGGTGGAGCAAAGTTGGGGAGCCGTCTGGCATTTTCCACGCGCTCGCAGGCGCTGCTTTCCGATGCCGCGACGGTATTACTGTTCTCCGTCGCCCTGGCGACCACCTTTTACGAAGGTGAGCACTTTGCTGGTATGGCTCGGGTGCTGGGCGTTGGTTTTGCGGTTTTTCTTGCCTGGCGAAAAGCACCATTAATCGTGGTAATCATCGCCGCCGCTGTCGCCACCGCGCTGTTGCGTCTGGCGGGTATATAAACTAAAAGTGTGTCCTTGTGCACAAAGCTCACTCGCGCTTACCTGGCAAAATGTCACTGCACACTGACATATTGCCGCTCATCTCTTCGCCATCTCGACGTTAAAATCATATTCATTAGGTTTTAACGGAGTCTCACCATGGCAGCCCTTACAGCGAACTGCATTGCCCTGAATATTCAGGGCAATAGCGTTTATTCCATCCTCAAGCAGCTGGCGGATATGGCCTTTCATAACGGTTACGTCAGCGACCGTAATCAGTTTTTACAAACGCTGCTGCTGCGCGAAAAATTGCACTCCACTGGCTTTGGTTCGGGCATCGCCGTTCCTCACGGAAAAAGTACCTGCGTGAAGCAACCCTTCGTCCTGTTCGCACGTAAATCCGCCAACGTGGACTGGAAAGCCAGCGATGGCGAAGACGTCAACTGCTGGATCTGTCTCGGCGTGCCACAGGCTGGTGAAGACGACCAGGTCAAAATCATCGGCACCCTGTGTCGCAAAATTATCCATCAGGATTTTATCAACCAGCTGAAACAGGGCGACGTCGACCAGGTGCTGGCGTTGTTAAATCAGACCTTAACCTCATAAGGAAGCGGCTATGGAGATATCCTTACGCTTAGTGGCGATCACCAACTGCCCTGCGGGAATCGCCCACACTTACATGGTGGCGGAAGCACTGGAGCAAAAAGCGCGTTCGCTTGGCCATACCATTAAAGTTGAAACTCAAGGCTCAAGCGGCGTCGAAAACCGGCTGAGCAATGAAGAGATTGCCGCTGCGGATTACGTGATTCTGGCGACGGGACGCGGGTTAAGCGCTGATGATCGCGCGCGCTTTGCCGGAAAAAAGGTCTATGAGATCGCTATTTCCCAGGCGCTGAAAAACATCGACCAGATTTTCACCCAGTTACCCTCTCATTCACAGCTTTTCGCCGCCGATAGTGGCGTCAAGCTGGGCAAGCAGGATGTACAGCAGGGCAGCGTAATGAGCCACTTGATGGCGGGGGTTTCCGCTGCGCTGCCGTTTGTTATCGGCGGTGGTATTCTGGTCGCCATCGCCAATATGCTGGTGCAGTTCGGTTTACCGTATACCGATATGTCGAAAGGTGCGCCGTCGTTTACCTGGGTTGTCGAGTCTATCGGCTATCTCGGCTTCACCTTTATGATCCCGATAATGGGCGCGTATATTGCCTGGTCGATTGGTGATAAACCGGCGTTCGCCCCGGCGTTTCTGGTGTGCTATCTGGCGAACGATAAAGGTCTGCTGGGGACGCAGTCCGGCGCGGGATTTCTCGGCGCGGTAGTGCTGGGGTTGGCAATTGGCTACTTCGTGCTGTGGTTTCGCAAAGTGCGCCTTGGCAAAGCGCTTCAGCCGCTACTCGGCTCGATGCTGATCCCGTTCGTCACCCTGCTGGTATTTGGCGTGCTGACGTACTACGTCGTCGGCCCGGTGATGTCCGACATCATGGGCGGCCTGCTGCACTTCCTGAACACCATTCCACCCTCAATGAAAATGGGCGCCGCCTTCCTCGTTGGTGCGATGCTGGCGTTCGATATGGGCGGCCCCATCAACAAAACCGCGTGGTTCTTTTGCTTCTCACTGCTGGAAAAACACATCTATGACTGGTATGCCATCGTTGGCGTAGTGGCACTGATGCCGCCCGTCGCCGCAGGCATCGCCACCTATATCGCACCAAAACTGTTTACGTCACAGGAGAAGGCCGCCGCCAGCAGCGCGATTGTGGTAGGCGCAACCGTCGCCACTGAACCCGCAATTCCTTACGCGCTGGCCGCACCACTGCCGATGATTACCGCCAATACACTCTCCGGCGGCATTACCGGTATGCTGGTGATCGCCTTCGGAATCAAACGCCTGGCACCGGGTTTAGGTATCTTTGACCCGCTGATCGGTCTGATGTCGCCGGTAGGGTCATTTTATCTGGTGCTGGCGATAGGCCTGGCGCTAAACATTTCTCTAATCATCATTCTGAAAGGATTGTGGCTCAAACGTAAAGCCGCGCAGCAGGAGCTTGCCCATGAACATTGAGTTACTACAGCAGTTATGCGAAGCCAGCGCCGTCAGCGGTGATGAACAGGAAGTTCGCTCGATTTTGATCAATACGCTGGAACCGTGCGTGGATGAAATCACCTTTGACGGCCTCGGCAGCTTTGTCGCCCGCAAAGGCAATCACGGACCGAAAGTCGCCATCGTCGGGCATATGGATGAAGTGGGCTTTATGGTGACGCATATCGATGAGAGCGGTTTTATCCGTTTCACCACCATTGGCGGGTGGTGGAGTCAATCGATGCTCAATCATCGGGTGACCGTTCGCAACCGCGCGGGGATAAAAATACCCGGCGTCATCGGCTCCGTGGCGCCACACGCCCTGACGGAAAAGCAGAAGCAACAGCCGCTGTCGTTTGACGAAATGTTTATTGATGTTGGCGCAAGCAGCCGCGAAGAGGTGGAACAACGCGGTATTGCGATCGGTGATTTCATCAGCCCGGAAGCGAACTTTGCCCGCTGGGGTGAAGACAAAATTGTCGGCAAAGCGCTGGATAACCGCGTCGGCTGCGCCCTGATGGCGGAGCTTTTACAGGCGGTGGATAACCCGGAAATCACCCTGTACGGCGTTGGCAGCGTGGAAGAAGAGGTTGGGCTGCGCGGGGCGCAAACCTCGGCAGAGCATATCAAGCCCGATGTGGTGATCGTGTTGGACACGGCGGTTGCGGGCGACGTGCCCGGCATCGACAGTATTAAATATCCACTGAAGCTCGGCGCTGGCCCAGGGCTGATGCTGTTTGATAAGCGCTATTTCCCCAACCAGCAGTTGGTCGCCGCGTTAAAAGAGAGCGCCGTAAGCAGCGGTGCGCCATTGCAGTTTTGCACCATGAAAACCGGGGCGACAGACGGCGGGCGCTACAACGTGATGGGCGGTGGTCGCCCGGTGGCGGCGCTATGCCTGGCGACCCGCTATCTGCACGCTAACAGCGGCATGGTTTCGGCAACAGATTATGACGCCTTGTTCACCCTGGTCCGCGAACTGCTGAGCACGCTGACGGCGGATAAGGTCAAAGCCTTCACCAATTTTCGTCAGGTGATCTAATGCTCAGTGAACGCCAGTTGAGAATAGTCGACCTCCTTGAACAGCAGCCCTGCTTGCTGGGTGAGCTGGCGCGGCAAACTGGCGTGTCGAGCCGCACGATCCTGCGCGATATTGATTACCTCAACTTTACCTTCAGCGGTAAAGCCCGCATTCACCCCGCAGGGAGTGCAGGCTATCAGCTGGATATTATCGACCGGCACAGCTATTTCCAGCTTTTACAACGTCATGATAATGATGACCGGTTGCTGGCGATATTATTGCTAAACCCATTTACGACCCGCATGCAGCTCGCGTCGACGCTGAATTTACCTGAGACCTGGGTCGCCGACAGATTGCCTCGTCTGAAGCAGCGCTACGAGCGTGCCTTCAACATTCAGAGCCGCCCTGGCGTCGGGCACTTTATTGATGAGCCTGAAGAAAAGCGCATTATCCTGCTGGCGAATTTACTGAAAAAAGATCCGCTGTTGATTCCCCTGCCGGGCATGACGCGCGAGAACATCGAGCAACTTCAGCAGGCCTGCGAAAGCCTGCACGCTTTTGCACTGGTTGCTGGAGAGTATCTCGCCAGCGTAGTGCTTGCCGTTTATGCCCTGCGCAACCAGCTCACCGCTGCCTGGCCTGAGTGTCAGCATTGTACGCTTAATAATGCGGTGGAACAGGCGGGAATTTATCTGGGAGACAAGGCGTTCAGCACGCTGGTTGGGCTGCTGGAAATGCAGCAACGGCATACCGCTGCTATTTCCGAACAGGGCGTCGTGTCGCTGCTAAAATCGCTCCCCGGCGTCGCCCCACTGAGCATTATCGACGAACAGCTGGTCGAAAACATTACCGGTCACCTCCTGCGCTGCGTCGCGGCCCCGGTGTGGATCCCGGAACATCGTCAGGGCAGCATGAACAATCTGAAGGCCGCCTGGCCCGCAGCCTTCGACATGAGCCTGCGTTTTATCGCCCGGTTGCGCGAACAGTTGGATATTCCACTGTTCGACAGCGATCTGATTGGGCTTTATTTTGCCTGCGCCCTGGAACGGCATCAAAACGAACGCCAGCCGATTATTTTGCTCTCCGATCAAAACGCCATCGCCACCATTAACCAGCAGGCGATTGAGCGGGACGTGCTGAATTGCCGGGTGATCATCGCCCGTAGCGTGCATGACGTGAGCGCTATTTGTGAGGAAATAACCCCGTTGTTAATCATCAACAACAGCCACTATCTGATTGATGATGCTGAAAAAAACGTTCTGAATATCAAAAATATTATCACCGCAACCGGTACCGAGCAGATTAAAAACTTCCTCGCTACGGCGTTTATCCGCCAGCAACCTGAGCGTTTCTTTTCCCTGCAGGGCAGCTTCCATTATGCCAATGCGACGGGCGAATCCTGGCAGGGAATTATCGGGAAAATCTGCGGGCAGCTGGTGATACAGAGCCATATCACCGAGGATGAAGCACAGCGTATTTGCGCCCGGGAGCATGAAGGTGAAAACTTGATTGTAAATCGTCTGGCGATCCCCCACTGCTGGAGCGAACAAGAGCGTCGCTTTCGTGGATTTTTTATCACCCTTGCTCATCCCGTGCAGGTCAATAACGAGCCGGTCAGCCATGTACTCATCGCTTGTGCCGCCGCCGACGCGCGCCATGAGTTAAAAATCTTCAGCTATTTATCCAGCGTACTGTGCCGTCATCCGGTGGAAACTATTGCGGGACTGGCGGGGTATGAGGCGTTTATTGCGCTGCTCAAAGAGTAACTGCAGAAAACTAAAAAAGCGCCGCAAGGGCGCTCTTTCGACAGTATTAAGGTATCTTATTTCAGCAGTTCAGCCGTCATGTGCACGCGGTTACCGGTGTAAGCCTGAGTGATTTTATAATCGCTGGCACCAGCACGTTCTGCCTGAGCCGCAATTTTCGCTTCAGTGCTTTCCAGAGTTGACCCGGTAGCGGTAACAGACTGAGCAGCGAAAGAACCGAAAGAGGTGGCGAGAGCGATAACTGCGACAAAAGTTTTGATGCTTTTCATGATGTAAACCCTTTAATTTAGTTGTTTGAGTAAGGCACCGTGCCTTGATGTGATAAATAATAGCTCTCACATCGCACAACTAAAAGCGGAAGGATTTGCCAGTCTTATTCAAATATATTGAACATATATTATTCAGCGATTAAACGCTGCGGATGCGTATAAATCGTTGCCCGGCCCGGTTTGCAAAAACCCACCAGCGTCAGGTTACAGCGTTCGGCTACTTCTACGGCCAGCGTCGTCGCGGCAGAGACAGCAAACAGGATCTCCACGCCGCACATAGCCGACTTTTGCACCATCTCATAGCTGGCGCGACTGGAGACTAAAACGGCTCCCTGCCGCCATGTTTCGCCTTCAATTGCACGCCGCCCGAGCAGTTTATCCAGCGCCACGTGGCGGCCCACATCTTCATGCCCTCCCGCCAGATCCCCCGACGGCTGGACCCAGGCCGCTGCGTGCGTACAGCCCGTCAGTTGCCCCACGGGCTGGAAGTCGTGCAAATGCTTTAACGCGCGATCGAGGTCCGCCAGGTTAAACGTCTGGGTAAACGTCAAAGGCTGAACCGGCTTGCCAATGTCATTGAGCTGTTCCACGCCGCAAACGCCACAACCGGTACGACCGGCCAGCGCACGACGGCGCTCTTTCAAGCCCATAAAACGGCGGCTGGACAGTTCAACCTGAACTTCTAATCCGTTACAGGAAGGCACTACTTCCATGCCGTAGATATCCTGCGGGGACTCAATAATGCCTTCAGAAAGTGAAAATCCCATCGCAAAGTACTCAAGATCTTTCGGTGACGCCATCATCACCACGTGCGAAATCCCGTTGTACACCAGCGCAACGGGCACTTCTTCAGCGACGACATCCGGCTGAGGATGTTGCAAATCCTCGCGTTTCCAGAGGGTCAACTGGCGCGATCCCGTCAAAGTCGTCACATTTTCGATATTTTCTTGAATAATCTTATTCACTTTCTTTTAACCATATTGGAACACACATACCAACATTGTGGTATTCTTTACAAATCCCTCCTGGACGGAGGGAAATTCACCCAATTCTGGACCTTTGCGGTCCCGTCCGCAAAGAAAAATAACAACCACTTCCCTCGCGGTCGCGATACATCTACGCGAAGGGAACGTGACAATGTCGAAACAAGGAGCGAACCATGCAGGTCAGCAGAAGGCAGTTCTTTAAGATCTGCGCTGGCGGTATGGCAGGCACCACGGCAGCGGCACTGGGTTTTGCACCCGGCGTAGCGCTAGCGGAAACACGGCAATATAAACTGCTGCGTACCCGCGAAACCCGTAACACCTGCACTTACTGTTCCGTTGGCTGTGGACTGTTAATGTACAGTCTCGGTGACGGTGCGAAAAACGCCAAAGCATCCATCTTCCATATCGAGGGCGATCCGGACCATCCGGTGAACCGTGGCGCACTGTGCCCGAAAGGGGCTGGTCTGGTGGATTTCATCCACTCCGAAAGCCGGCTGAAATTCCCGGAATACCGTGCGCCAGGCTCCGATAAGTGGCAACAAATTAGCTGGGATGAGGCATTTGACCGCATCGCGAAGCTGATGAAAGAAGACCGCGACGCTAACTACGTTGCGCAGAACGCCGAAGGCGTCACCGTTAACCGCTGGCTTTCCACCGGGATGCTGTGTGCTTCCGCCTCCAGTAATGAAACCGGCTATTTAACGCAAAAATTCTCCCGCGCGCTGGGTATGCTCGCGGTCGACAACCAGGCACGCGTCTGACACGGACCAACGGTAGCAAGTCTTGCTCCAACATTTGGTCGCGGTGCGATGACCAACCACTGGGTCGACATTAAAAATGCCAACCTCGTTGTGGTGATGGGCGGTAACGCCGCTGAAGCTCACCCGGTCGGATTCCGCTGGGCGATGGAAGCCAAAATTCACAACGGCGCGAAGCTGATTGTGGTCGATCCTCGCTTTACGCGAACCGCAGCGGTGGCGGATTTCTATGCCCCTATTCGCTCCGGTACTGACATTGCCTTCTTGTCAGGCGTCTTGCTGTACCTGCTGAATAACGAAAAATTCAACCGCGAATATACCGAAGCCTACACCAACGCCAGCCTGATTGTGCGTGAAGATTATGGCTTCGAAGATGGCCTGTTCACCGGCTATGACGCGGACAAACGCAAGTACGATAAAACCAGCTGGAACTACGAGCTGGATGAAAAAGGCTTCGCCAAACGCGATGTTACGCTGCAACACCCGCGCTGCGTGTGGAATCTGCTGAAACAGCACGTTTCCCGCTACACGCCGGATGTTGTCGAAAACATTTGCGGTACGCCGAAGGCTGATTTCCTGAAAGTCTGCGAATACATCGCTGAAACCAGCGCCAAAGACAAAACCGCGTCGTTCCTGTACGCGCTGGGCTGGACGCAGCACTCCGTGGGCGCGCAGAACATTCGCACCATGGCGATGATCCAGCTGCTGCTCGGTAATATGGGAATGGCAGGCGGTGGCGTTAACGCCCTGCGTGGCCACTCTAATATTCAGGGTCTGACTGACTTAGGCCTGCTGTCGCAGAGCCTGCCTGGTTACATGACGCTGCCAAGCGAAAAACAAACCGATCTGCAAACCTACCTCGCCGCCAACACGCCAAAACCGTTGCTGGAAGGTCAGGTAAACTACTGGGGCAACTACCCGAAATTCTTCGTCTCAATGATGAAAGCCTTCTTTGGCGATAAAGCGACAGCGGAAAATAGCTGGGGCTTCGACTGGCTGCCGAAGTGGGATAAAGGGTACGACGTACTGCAGTACTTCGAGATGATGAACCAGGGCAAAGTGAATGGCTACATCTGCCAGGGCTTCAACCCGGTCGCCTCGTTCCCGAACAAAAACAAGGTCGTGGCTTCGCTGTCAAAACTGAAGTTCCTGGTGACTATCGACCCGCTCAACACCGAAACGTCCACCTTCTGGCAAAACCACGGTGAGTCGAACGATGTGGATCCGTCGAAAATCCAGACCGAAGTGTTCCGTCTGCCGTCCACCTGCTTCGCCGAAGAAAACGGCTCAATCGTTAACTCCGGACGCTGGCTGCAGTGGCACTGGAAAGGCGCGGATGCCCCAGGGATTGCCGCCACCGACGGTGAAATCCTCGCCGGTATCTTCCTGCGCATGCGCAAGATGTACGCCGAACAGGGGGGAGCAAACCCGGAACAGGTGCTGAGCATGACCTGGAACTACTCCACGCCGCATGAACCCGCTTCGGAAGAAGTGGCGATGGAGAGCAATGGTAAAGCCCTGGCCGATATTACCGACCCGGCAACCGGCGCGGTAATCGTCAAGAAAGGCCAACAGCTTAGCTCGTTTGCCCAACTGCGCGACGACGGCACCACCTCCAGCGGCTGCTGGATATTCGCCGGTAGCTGGACGCCGGAAGGCAACCAGATGGCGCGTCGTGATAACGCCGACCCATCGGGCCTGGGCAATACGCTGGGCTGGGCATGGGCATGGCCGCTCAACCGCCGTATTCTGTATAACCGCGCCTCCGCTGACCCGCAGGGGAATCCGTGGGATCCAAAACGTCAGATCCTGAAATGGGATGGGGCGAAATGGAGCGGGATGGATATTCCGGACTACAGCGCCGCCGCACCGGGCAGCAACGTCGGGCCGTTTATCATGCAGCCCGAAGGGATGGGACGCCTGTTTGCTATCGATAAGATGGCGGAAGGGCCGTTCCCGGAACACTACGAGCCGTTTGAAACGCCGCTGGGCACCAACCCGCTGCACCCGAACGTTATCTCTAACCCGGCTGCTCGTATCTTTAAAGGCGATGAAGAAGCACTGGGCAAAGCGGATAAGTTCCCGTACGTCGGGACGACCTACCGTCTGACCGAGCACTTCCACTACTGGACCAAGCACGCGCTGCTAAACGCCATCGCTCAGCCGGAACAGTTTGTGGAAATTGGCGAGAAGCTGGCGAACAAGCTCGGCATCTCTCACGGCGATACCGTTAAGGTCTCTTCTAACCGCGGCTACATCAAAGCCAAAGCGGTGGTGACCAAACGTATTCGCACGCTGAAGGCCAACGGTCAGGATATCGACACCATCGGTATTCCGATCCACTGGGGCTACGAAGGTGTGGCGAAAAAAGGCTTTATCGCTAACACGTTAACGCCATTCGTCGGTGATGCGAACACGCAGACGCCGGAATTTAAGTCCTTCCTCGTGAACGTGGAAAAGGTGTAACGGAGACGACCTATGGCTTATCAATCGCAAAACATCATTCGTCGATCCGCCACTAACGGTTTCACCCCCGCGCCTCAGGCGCGGGATCACCAGGAAGAAGTGGCCAAGCTCATCGACGTCACCACCTGCATCGGTTGTAAAGCCTGTCAGGTGGCCTGCTCAGAGTGGAACGATATCCGCGATGAAATCGGCAGCAACGTTGGGGTGTACGACAACCCCGCCGATTTGACCGCCAAATCCTGGACGGTGATGCGCTTCTCGGAAGTGGAACAAGACGACAAACTGGAGTGGCTGATCCGCAAGGATGGCTGCATGCACTGTGCCGATCCGGGCTGCCTGAAGGCGTGTCCGGCGGAAGGGGCAATCATTCAGTATGCCAACGGCATTGTCGACTTCCAGTCCGAGCAGTGCATTGGCTGCGGCTACTGCATTGCAGGCTGTCCGTTCGACGTGCCGCGCCTCAACCCGGAAGACAATCGCGTCTATAAATGTACGCTGTGCGTTGACCGTGTTGTGGTAGGACAAGAACCGGCCTGCGTGAAAACCTGCCCAACCGGCGCGATTCATTTCGGCACCAAAGAGTCGATGAAAACGCTGGCAGGCGAGCGCGTGGCAGAGCTGAAAACCCGTGGTTACGATAACGCCGGACTGTACGATCCGATAGGCGTTGGCGGTACGCACGTCATGTACGTATTGCATCATGCCGACAAGCCGAATCTGTACCATGGCCTGCCGGAGAACCCGGAAATCAGCGCCACCGTGAAGTTCTGGAAAGGTATCTGGAAACCCCTCGCAGCGGTCGGCTTTGCAGCGACATTTGCGGCCAGCATCTTCCACTACGTCGGCGTAGGTCCGAACCGTGCGGAAGAGGAAGAAGACAATCTGCATGAAGAAAAAGACGAGGTGCGCAAATGAAACGACGTGACACCATCGTGCGCTATACAGCGCCGGAACGCATCAACCACTGGGTCACCGCCTTCTGCTTCATGTTGGCGGCGATAAGCGGGCTGGGCTTTTTCTTCCCATCCTTCAACTGGCTGATGCAAATCATGGGCACCCCGCAGCTGGCGCGAATTCTGCACCCGTTTGTCGGCGTGATTATGTTTGCCTCGTTTATCATCATGTTTTTCCGTTACTGGCACCACAATCTAATCAATCGGGATGATATCTTTTGGGCGAAGAATATTCGTAAGATCGTCGTCAACGAGGAAGTAGGTGACACGGGACGTTATAACTTCGGCCAGAAATGCGTATTCTGGGCGGCGATTATCTTCCTGGTCCTGTTGCTGGTGAGCGGAGTGATCATCTGGCGCCCGTATTTTGCGCCTGCTTTCTCAATCCCGGTGATCCGATTCGCGTTAATGCTGCATTCATTTGCCGCAGTAGCGTTAATTGTGGTTATCATGGTGCACATTTACGCCGCCCTTTGGGTGAAAGGCACCATTACCGCGATGGTGGAAGGATGGGTCACCAGCTCATGGGCGAAGAAACATCACCCACGCTGGTACCGTGAAGTCCGCCAGAAACAGGAAAAGTCATCTGAATGAGTATTCGCATAATCCCGCAAGATGAGCTGGGTTCGAGCGAGAAACGCACGGCGGATATGATTCCGCCGTTATTGTTCCCCAGACTCAAAAATTTGTATAACCGCCGTGCTGAGCGTCTGCGCGAGCTGGCCGAAAACAACCCGTTGGGTGATTATCTGCGCTTTGCTGCGCTGATCGCTCATGCGCAGGAAGTGGTGCTGTACGACCATCCGCTGCAGATGGACCTGACCGCGCGCATCAAAGAAGCGAACGATCAGGGTAAACCGCCGCTGGATATCCACGTTCTGCCACGCGATAAGCACTGGCAAAAACTGCTGCAATCGTTAATTGCTGAGCTGAAACCAGAAATGAGCGGCCCTGCATTAGCGGTGATCGAAAATCTGGAAAAGGCCTCAGAGCAAGAGCTGGAACTGATGGCCAGCGCGCTGTTTGCTTCTGATTTTGCGTCCGTCAGCAGTGATAAAGCGCCGTTCATCTGGGCCGCGCTGTCGCTCTACTGGGCACAAATGGCAAGCCTGATCCCCGGTAAAGCCCGTGCGGAATACGGTGAACAACGCCAGTTCTGCCCAGTGTGCGGTTCAATGCCGGTCTCCAGCATGGTGCAAATTGGTACCACTCAGGGGCTGCGCTATCTGCACTGCAACCTGTGTGAAACCGAGTGGCACGTGGTGCGCGTGAAGTGCAGCAACTGCGAGCAAAGCCGTGATTTAAACTACTGGTCACTGGATAACGAGCAGTCTGCGATTAAAGCTGAAAGCTGCGGCGACTGTGGGACTTACCTGAAGATTCTGTATCAGGAAAAAGATCCAAACGTCGAAGCCGTTGCCGACGACCTCGCCTCACTGATGCTGGACGCGCACATGGAGCAAGAGGGCTTTGCCCGCAGCTCCATCAACCCGTTCCTGTTCCCGGGTGAAGGGGAGTAAGTCTACGTCACGTCGGGCAGCGTTTGCTGCCCGTCTTACACTTGATATGGCGTGATTACCCCAGGGATTCCTGCAAAATCCTTGGTATTACGCGTGACCAGCGTAAGGCGATGTATCTGCGCAGTTGCCAGAATAATCGCATCCGGCAATTTCATCCCATATTCCTGCCTGAGGCGAACGCTTCTTTCCGCAATATCCTGCGACACGCCGATAATGTTAAATGCACTCAACGCAACACGTGTACGGGATTCCTGACGATACTTTTTTGCGCCTACCATTACCTCCATCCACGTGATAAGGCTAATGGCATTCTGCGGCGGCCATGTTTCTATCGCATATTTTGCTTCAGCCCGTCCGCTAAACAGATCGATGAGTATATTGGTATCAAAAAGCGCTGACCCGTTAACCATTACCATTCCTCACGAAGCTTGCGCTGGTATTCAACACCATCTTCCTCACAGCCTTGCCATAGACCAAGGGCGCCAGAAATAGTGGTCTCAGCGTTATCCTGCCTTTCCAGATACTGCTCAACCGCTTCCCGTAGTAATTCAGCACGGGGAAGATTGCGCTGCACCTTGAGATCGTCAAGCCGTTGAATCACCTCATCAGACAAATCGAGTAAAATTCTGCCCATATCTATCCCTACCAGCGTTGTCACATATACCTCCAGTATATCATTGGCGATTAATTTTCAAACAACATACACCTACCGAAAACGGGAAAAAAGCCAATACTGCAACGATGTTTAAATTTGCGAGCCACTTTCCAGAATCTCACCGCCATCAAAAACCGCCATATTCATTCTCTAAAAACCAGGTTATAACACTGTGTATTCATACAGACCACAGGACTAAAAATGGCACTGGAAAAAGGAATGGCAGACCTCGTGGCTGAGTTTATTGCGGCTGGTCGCCCCTCTTCACGCGAGCAGAGTATTGATGACCGGAGAGCGGGCTACATCGCCAGTACCGTACTGGCTGGAGAAACAGAAACCCGCGTACAGGTTGAAGACATTGAACTTGATGCCATGACATTTCGCGTTGTTTCGCCGCTTAACGCCACGGGAAATCTACCCTGTATTATCTACTATCACGGCGGCTGCTTTGTCAGCGGCGGGTTTGCCACCCACAATAATCAGTTAAGGCAACTCGCCTTCTACAGCGGCTGTCGGGTGATTGCCGTGCAGTACCGTCTTGCGCCAGAGCATACGTTCCCGGCAGCTCACGACGATGCCGAAAGCGGGGCCAATGTCATCTGGAAATATGCTGAGGAACTGGGCGTAGACCGCAACAGAATAACCCTTGCTGGAGACAGTGCGGGTGGGCACCTGGCACTGGTTACTGCGCTACGCCAGAAAGCAGCACGTCAGTGGCAACCTGCGCAGCTCATACTGATTTACCCCATGCTCGACGCAACCGCCAGCTTTGCCAGCTACATCAGCAATGGACAAGATTACATTATCACTCGCGACACGCTGCTATCCGGTTACGAGATGTATTTGCCACATACCGACCCGCAGCACCCGGAAGCCAGCCCGCTGTGGCGGGACGACCTTACTGGTTTACCGCCAGTCCATATTATTACCGCTGAATCTGACCCGCTGCGTGATGAGGGTGAAGCGTTATATCAACGGCTGCAGGAGCAACGCGTGGAGTGCTCCTGCCAGCGTTATCTTGGCGTTATTCACGGATTTTTCCAGCTCGGAGGCGTGAGCCAGGCGGCACGCAATGCAATGCGTGACGTGGCCTGGCGTGTTGCAACACGCGAATAAAACGCGAACGGGATAGAATGAAAAACAGGGATTTGCCCCCTACTCTTCTTCGTTCCCGCCTTCTTCGTAGGCACCAAACGGTTTTGCGGGTAGCACAATGTAGGTGCCTTCAAACACCACACCTGCCGCATCATCGCCAAAGACCTCTACCTGCATCTGGACACGCGCTTTACGGCCTCTCGCCAGACGGTCAAGATCGCCACTCAGCGAACCCAGATCGGCAATAGCCGTCGGTTTCCCGGTAATCGGTCTGCTGTAGCGGATATGCGCATCGGCGAGGATAATCGTTCCGCCCAAATGGCGCTCGCGCAGCATTAGCCAGATCAGCCCCCAACCGGTTAACGTAGCCAGAGAAAACAGGCTCCCGGCAAACAGGGTATGGTGCGGATTTTGATTACCGGTTTCGGGCATCGTGGTAATGAATTTTTGCCCGGTATACTGCTGAATACGCACGCCCATTTTCTCGCTCAGCGGAATATGTTCGTACCAGGCTTGCTGAAGCTGTCCACACCAGTCACCGCGATGAAGAATATCATCCAGCGTGGCAATGGGCTTGATCATCAAAAAGTGGCGTACCGGCGTGGTTTGCGGCGTGGTGATTTCACCCTGGCTCACAAAACCCAGCTTGGCAAAAAATTCGACCGCATCTTCACGGGCGCTACAGGTTACGCGCTTGACTCCTTCCTGACGCGCCACAGATTCCAGGGTCATCGCCATCAGCGTGCCTAAGCCCTTCTCCTGCACGGACGGGTCAACGGCCATAAAGCGTATAGAGGCTTCGTTATCCGCATTGATGTACAAACGCCCAACCGCAACCAGATTACCCTCTTCATCCACCACCATCTGATGGTGCGCCATCGCATCCCAGGCATCTCGCTCGGAGCCTTTTGGCTGGTGCAGCGGTTTACGCAGCATCTCCCAGCGGAACTGGTAATAACGCGCCAATTCTTCTTCTGTTTGCGGTACTCGAAGGTGATACATAGTTGTATTCTCTCTTGTTACCCGCGACCACGCCGGAAGTTGGTTCATACCTGTAACCAGAACGTCACGGGGCCATCATTAACCAGTGATACCTGCATATCCGCAGCGAATCGTCCGGTTTGCGTATTCATCTCCTGTTGGCGACAGCGCTCAACAAAGTATTCATATAACGCTTCGGCACGATCGGGCGCAGCGCCCTTTGAGAAGCCCGGGCGCATGCCCCGTTCGGTATCTGCCGCCAGCGTAAACTGTGAGACCACCAGCACGCTGCCACCCGCCTGTTGTACATTCAGGTTCATCTTACCTTCGGCATCGCTAAAAATTCGATAGCCGAGCACGCGCTCGCACAGGCGGTTCGCTTTCTGTTCGTCATCATCCCTTTCGACACCTAATAAAACTAAAAGTCCTGGGCCAATTTCACCCGTCACCTCATCCTCCACGGTGACGCTGGCACGGGTTACGCGCTGAATCAATGCAATCATATTTATTCTGCTTCTTCTTGTTCTGCGGCTTGTTTGAGTTTGCGGTATTCACCGAGAGTGACAGTTATTTCCGCGCCTAGCAAGACGATACACCACGTCCAGTATACCCAGACGAATAAAATAGGGATCACCGCCAGCACGCCGTAAATCAACTGATAAGACGGAAACATCGTGATATAGAACGCAAATCCTTTCTTCCCAGCTTCGAACAGCACCGCGGCGACAAAAGCGCCGATCACCGCATCACGATTGGGTACGCGCGTGGTAGGTACAATGCTGTACAGCAGCCAGAATGAGAGCCAGGAGAGCACCAGCGGCAATACCCTCAGGACGTTATCAATAACGGTATTGAGATCGCTGGCCCAGCGCAGGGACAAAAGATAAGAGCTGATCGCCAGACTGGCACCCGCCAACAACGGGCCCAGCGTTAAAATCATCCAGTACACCGCAAACGAATACACTTTGGGCCGGGTGCGTTTGCTGCGCCAAATGGTATTCAGTGCGCTGTCGATGGCATACATCAGCAACAGCGCCGTCACAATCAGCCCACATGCGCCGACGGCGGTCATTTTGTTCGAGTTCGCGACAAACTGTTCGATATAGCGCTGAATAACATCGCCGGTGGCCGGAATAAAATTAGCGAATATAAAATGTCGCAGCTGAATGCTGACGTCGGAAAACATGGGAAATGCGGCGAAAAGCGCAAAAACAACGGCGATAAGCGGCACTAACGAAAGCAACGAGACGTAAGCCAGGTTGCCCGCCAGTGTCGTCATATTGTCCTCATCAATGCGTTGCCATAATAACCTCAGCCAGGCCCGTACAGGACGCGTAGGGTGCCTGGCTTTTTGATGCACGTTTTTTAGCATAACACCGTCGCGAAATAGTCAGGTATGGTCGTTTTATCAACGACCAGGATGCTGGTGATCCCTAACTGGTTAGCCCCTTCAATATTATCGGCGTTATCATCAAAAAAGACCGTATCTGCGGCAGAAAAACCTTCGGACTGCAGAACATGCTGGTAAATCCGCGCTTCGGGTTTACGCATGCCGAGTTCCTGAGAAAGATAGATATGGTCCGCAGCCTGACGAACTTCTGGGTACTCATCCGGCCAAAATGTCGTATGCAGGCGGTTGGTATTCGACAGCACCACGACACGATGCCCCTGCTCACGCAGTTTATGCATGATGTCGATGACGTCGGGGCGTAGCGCGACAAAAACGGCCTGCCAGCCATGGGAAAACTGTTCGTAACTCAACGGCAGCGCCATGTCGTGACACAGCGCCTCGGCAAACGCCTCATCGGTTATTTCACCCCGCTCATGTTGGCGAAAAGCCTCCCCCATGGTGAAACTTTGCTTTAGCGAAGCCAGCGGGACACGGCTCAGATCGCTCCATGTGCCTAACACGCGATTGAAGTCGATATCGACAATCACATTACCCAAATCAAAGATATAGAGCATGTCCTTCTCCTTACTCGCCATGGATGAATAACTGTAGCGGGAAAGGAGAAGTTTGACTATGCGTGCGTGATGGCTTTGACGTTTCCGAGTCACCACTAGAGGGGATTACATTGCCAGAGCGTCATCCTGGGAGGGACTCACCTGCACAATTTCCACCTGCTGCGACTGGAGCAGGTTGTGCAATGCCGGACCGGGATACTCATCGGTAAACAACGCCGTCACCTGAGACACGTTACCAATCTCTACCGCTGCGGAAGCCGTGTATTTCGTATGATCGGCAGCCAGCAGAATATGCCGCGAATGGGCCATCATCGTTTTCACCACGCTGGCTTCGTTGACATCAAATTCCAGCAGCGCGCCATCGTTTTCTATCGCCCCGACGCTGGTCACCAGATAATCTGCCCGAAAATCAGCCACAAACGCGGTGGCGGAAGGGCCGATAATCCCGCTGTTGTGCGGGCGCAGCGTCCCGCCGGGTACCATCACCTCGAAGCGCGGGTTGTTATACAGAATATGCGCCACCCGCAGACTGTTGGTGATAATGCGCAAATGGTTATGGTTTAACAGCGCCCGCGCCACCTGTTCAACGGTGGTACCGATGGTAATAAACACCGTTGAACCATCTGGAATATAGTCAGCCACCGCTTCTGCGATGGCTTTTTTCTCTTCCGTCCAGGAGACTTCACGCTGCTCGAACGCCGTATTAACCACGCTCGACGCTCTGCCCGCCCCACCGTGGTGACGCGTAATCAATCCCTGTTCGCTGAGTTTACGAATATCGCGACGCACGGTCTGCGTGGAAACATCCAGCAGGCTGGCCAGCTCGTCAATATTCATATAACCGCGCTCGCTAATCAGCATCAGCAGCTGATCGTGCCGCGGGTTACCGGTCAGTTCGGTAAGACTCATGAAATTTCCTCGAAAAACCATTGCCCTGGCATTTTATACAAAAAGTGACAGAAAAGATCGGGTTTGATCACAGTCAGGAATACCCGCACGCCCACCCGGGCGCGTACATTTCAGCGCTGCGACTCCGCTGGCGAACCTGACGGCATCTTCCATAGCGTTACCGGAAGCCAGGCTGAATGCCAGCGCACCGTGAAAAACATCTCCAGCACCGGTAGTATCAACCACATCCACGGCGAATCCAGGCTGATGCTGTAACACATTATTTTTTATCCAGTCGCAGCCTTCCCCGCCTCGCGTCACATAGACATGTCCATTTGTGAGCGTTTGTGCTTTTTTCAGTCCAGCCTCAGGTTCTTCTATCCCGGTTAGACGCGCCAGACCCGGTTCTGAGAATGCCGCATGATCGCTTAACGCCACCAACTCGCTAATGTCCTGAGGCGTAACGTCACCATCCAGCACGGTGATGACGCCCGCCTGACGCGCAAGAGTAAATGCCTGCTTTGCGCCTTCGTGCCAGCGAACATCTGCCAGCACCACGTCCCACTGGGAAAAATCAATCGCATGCAACCAGTCGGCATCCGGCAGTAAGTCCGGGCTGGGGTAGTTGACGATAATCCGCTCCCCTTTCGCATCAACCATGATTGCCGATTGCGAAGAGTTTGCTCCTGTATAGCGCCGGGTGTAGCGGGTATTTACCCCCAGGGACTCCAGCTCCGCCAGCAGGCTATTTCCGGTGTCGTCATCGCCCACACGGCCAATAAAGTCCACCTGCGCGCCCAACTTCGCCGCAGCCACTGCCGCCGTTGCGGCAGGCCCCCCCCCCCCCCACTTCCGTATAGCGCTTCGCCACATATTTCCCCCCTTCAGTCGGTAAGCCTTCTACGTAATAGATGCGGTCCATCACGGTAATACCCACACAAGCAACACGAATCATTAGTCATTCCTCAAATGTTTTGGATGGGATCATTTTAATTTCACAAAATGTTTAAAAAGTGACGGCTGTCAATTTTTTGACCATAAATTACAAATACGATCAAAAACAGACAGAAAAGACCGATTTTGAATGACAAAAAATGACATCCACGTCTCAGGAGAACGTTATGGCAGTTATAGCATTTATCGGATTAGGTCAGATGGGTTCCCCCATGGCGGGCAACCTGCTGAAGCAGGGCCATCAGCTCAGCGTCTATGACGTTAACCCAGATGCCGTACAGCAGCTGGTTGAAAAAGGGGCTCGCTCTGCCACCAGTCCGGCTGAGGCGGCGAAAGACGCAGAGTTTGTTATCACCATGCTACCAAACGGCGATCTGGTGCGCAGCGTACTGTTCAGCGAGAAGGGTATCTGCGAAAGCCTCTCCCCGCAGGCGTTAGTGATTGATATGTCGACTATTCATCCGCTGCAAACCGACAAGCTGATTGCCGATATGCGAGCCAGGGGCTTGTGCATGATGGATTGCCCGGTCGGACGCACTTCCGATCATGCAGTCGCGGGCACGCTACTGCTGCTGGCGGGTGGCACGGCAGAACAGGTCGAACGCGCCACACCGCTACTGATGGCGATGGGCAGCGAACTGATTAACGCAGGCGGGCCGGGCATGGGTATTCGCGTGAAGCTTATCAATAACTACATGAGTATTGCGCTGAATGCCCTGTCTGCCGAAGCCGCCGTGCTGTGCGAGGCACTCGGTCTCTCCTTCGATGTGGCCTTGAAAGTGATGAGCGGGACCCCCGCCGGAAAAGGCCACTTCACCACCTCCTGGCCTAACAAAGTGCTGAAAGGCGATCTTTCCCCGGCCTTCATGATCGATCTGGCCCACAAAGATCTTGGCATCGCGCTGGATGTTGCCAATCAGTTGCATGTACCGATGCCGCTCGGTGCCGCCTCTCGCGAGGTTTATAACCAGGCACGTGCCGCAGGTCGTGGTCGTGAAGACTGGACCGCCATTCTTGAGCAGGTGCGTAACAGCGCCGGACTGACTGCCAAAGTAAAAATGTAACGACTGTATAAAGGAAAATTGAATGAACAACTACACCATCAAAGACATTACGCGTGCATCCGGCGGTTTTGCCATGCTGGCAGTCGATCAGCGTGAAGCCATGCGCTTAATGTTTGCCGCTGCGGGTGCGAAATCCCCGGTCAGCGACAGCGTGCTGACCGATTTCAAAGTGAATGCGGCAAAAATCCTTTCTCCTTATGCCTCGGCCATTCTGGTCGATCAGCAATTCTGTTACCGCCAGGTGGTGGAGCAAAACGCGGTAGCCAAAAGCTGCGCCATGATTGTTGCCGCCGATGCGTTTATTCCGGGCAACGGCATTCCTGTTGATAGCGTAGTGATTGATAAAAGTATCGATCCGCAGGCTGTGAAGCAAGACGGCGCCAAGGCGTTAAAACTGCTGGTGCTGTGGCGTAGCGATGAAGATGCCCAGCAGCGTCTGGATATGGTGAAAGAATTTAATGAGATGTGCCACTCCAGTGGCTTGCTGAGCATTATCGAACCGGTCGTACGTCCACCGCGTCGCGGCGATAAGTTCGATCGCGAGCAGGCCATTATCGATGCCGCTAAAGAACTGGGTGACAGCGGTGCCGATCTCTACAAAGTCGAAATGCCGCTGTACGGCAAAGGTACCCAACAAGAACTGCTTAGCGCCTCCCAGCGCCTGAATGAAAACATCAACATGCCGTGGGTCATTCTCTCCTCTGGTGTGAATGAAAAACTGTTCCCGCGCGCGGTCAGCGTGGCCATGACGGCAGGTGCATCCGGCTTTCTCGCCGGACGTGCGGTCTGGTCATCGGTTGTTGGCCTGCCAGATACCGAACTGATGCTGCGTGATGTTTCCGCGCCTAAATTGCAACGTTTAGGTGACATTGTCGATGAAATGATGGCCCGTCGCCGCTAATACGAGGATCAAAGAATGAAATGGTTTAACACATTGAGCCACAACCGCTGGCTGGAGCAGGAAACAGACCGCATCTTTAATTTTGGTAAAAATGCTGCTGTTCCTACTGGATTTGGCTGGCTGGGTAACAAGGGGCAAATTAAAGAAGAGATGGGTACTCATCTCTGGATCACCGCCCGTATGCTGCATGTTTACTCTGTGGCCGCGGCTATGGGCAGGCCAGGGGCATATGATCTGGTTGATCACGGCATCAAGGCTATGAATGGCGCGTTACTCGATAAAAAATACGGTGGTTGGTATGCCTGCGTGAATGACGAAGGCGTGATGGATGCCTCCAAACAAGGGTATCAACACTTTTTTGCACTGCTGGGCGCAGCCAGCGCAGTAACAACCGGGCATCCTGAAGCCAGGAAATTACTGGATTACACCATAGAAGTTATTGAGAAATACTTCTGGAGTGAAGAAGAGCAGATGTGCCTTGAGTCCTGGGACGAAGCCTTCAGCCAGACGGAAGATTACCGCGGCGGTAACGCCAACATGCACGCGGTCGAGGCTTTCCTGATCGTTTATGACGTTACCCATGACAAAAAATGGCTGGATCGCGCTATCAGAATCGCATCCGTCATCATTCATGATGTAGCCAGAAACAATCATTACCGTGTGAATGAGCACTTTGATGCTCAATGGAATCCTATCCGCGACTATAACAAAGACAACCCGGCACACCGTTTCCGTGCATTTGGCGGCACGCCAGGCCATTGGATCGAATGGGGTCGTTTAATGCTGCATATCCACGCAGCGCTGGAAGCCAGATGCGAACAACCCCCAGCATGGCTGCTGGAAGATGCTAAAGGTTTGTTCCACGCTACAGTACGCGATGCCTGGGCTCCAGATGGGGCAGACGGTATTGTGTATACCGTTGATTGGGAAGGGAAACCTGTTGTACGCGAACGTGTACGCTGGCCAATTGTAGAAGCAATGGGGACAGCCTATGCCCTCTATACCGTAACAGGGGATCGTCAATACGAAACCTGGTATCAGACATGGTGGGATTACTGCATTAAATACCTGATGGACTATGAAAATGGTTCATGGTGGCAAGAATTGGATGCTGACAACAAAGTGACCACCAAAGTCTGGGACGGTAAGCAGGACATTTATCACCTGCTGCACTGCCTGGTAATCCCACGCATCCCGCTCGCTCCAGGGCTGGCTCCAGCCGTAGCAGCGGGTTTGTTAGATATCAATGCGAAATAAATAAGCCTGGTAAAGACGGCATATCAGCAAATGAATGTTGCATATGCCGTTGTTTAGTAAGGATATCTAATATTAAGGTGATATGTATGCATAGTGGTGGGAATACGATATTAATCGCTGCAGGTGATTACCGGGCGCAAATAGTTTCAGTTGGTGCCGGTCTTGCCGAATTAACCTGGCAGGGCAAACATCTGGTTATACCTCATAAACCAGAAGAGATGCCTCTTGCTCATCTGGGTAAGGTATTAATCCCTTGGCCAAATCGTATTGCCAATGGCATCTATCAGCATGATGGGCATGAGTATCAGCTACCGATTAATGAACATGGTTCTAATACCGCTATTCACGGTTTACTTGCATGGCGAGACTGGCAAACTGATGAATTAACGGCAGAAAAAGCCTCATTTTCCATATTTCTGCCACCAAGCTATGGCTACCCATTCGCATTGATCTCACGAGTGATTTACTCACTGGACGCAACAACTGGGCTGTCCGTTGAGATAATTAGCCAAAATGTCGGCGATAAACCAGCACCTTACGGAGTCGGTATTCACCCTTATTTAACCTGTGATTTAACGCCTGTTGATGACTATACGCTGCTGCTTCCTGCAAATGAGGTTTTTGCTTTCGATACACAGTCTAACTCAACAACGTTACTTCGCGTCGATGAGCTGAATTTGGACTATTCCGTCCAACAAAAAATCGGTGATAAACGGATTGATCATACTTTCAAAACTTGCGGTGAGCGGTGGGAGGCGAAAATTATTAACGAACAACAGCAGTTGGCTGTTAGTTTGTGTTCCGATCAGCCGTGGCTTCAGGTCTATAGTGGCGAAAAGTTGAATCGTCAGGGATTAGCTATCGAGCCGATGAGTTGTCCACCTAATGCCTTTAACTCTGGGATCGACTTACTATTACTTAAACCAAAACAGCAGCATACATTATTTTTTAATATTCACGGTGAATGCATATAGTTCAAGTATTTATTTGTGCAGGATACCCATTACCCTGACTTAAAAAGTCCACGGTAATATTTTAGAATTTGATAATGAAGGAATTATAATGGATTTCTTTAATTTATTTACACCTGATGGCGTGATGTTGGAATCTAATGTTATATACACCGTTATCGCCTTAATGTTTCTTTATACATTCGTAGGAATATGTGCTGGCTTTGGTGGTGGACTGACAACCATGCCGCTCATCACCCTAATGCTACCTGTAAAAATGGCAACACCACTTTCTGTTATTGTAGGAACAGCAACCGCCATTTATGCCACATGGTTATCTCGTAAAGAAACGGACTGGCGATCGGCTGCCGTTCTTATCGGCTTCTCTTTCCTTGGCATTCCGGTAGGTTTATATGCACTTTCCTATCTGCCTGACCACATTATGAAAATAGGATTGGGCGGTTTTCTTATTCTCTACTCATTCTACAGTATGTTTATTCCTCGCCTACCCATCTATGACAGACGTTGGATTGCGGCGCCGTTAGGGGCAGTTGCTGGTGCGTTAGGAGCGGCCTTTTCCACAAACGGACCACCCGTTGTGATGTATGGAATGCTACGTAACCTGGGCCCAGCCGCTTTTCGCGGTACGCTGAATGCGTTCTTTACGGCAAACAACATTGCAGTTGTCGGCGGTCTGGCAACCAGTGGAATATTAACAATATCAATATTTAAACTGGTTATTTTCTGTATTCCTACCATGATACTCGGTTCCTTAGTCGGGCAATATGTACATAAGCGCATTTCGGTAAAAGTCTTCCGTGTTTTAGTATTTTTGTTATTAATCGCTTCGGGTGCAATGTTAATAAAAGGTGCATTAGGTATTTCAGCTATTACTGCGCTTCTACCACCATTTGTGTTGTTGACAGTATTACAAATGCTTTTAGGTAAAAGAATCGCTGAGATTCGTAAAGTGGATGCTAGCAAATAATAAAAGCTTATGTTGTTCAGGCGCTACTTCAAGGGTAGCGCATAACTATTTAAGGCTAATGAATAATAGCAAATCATAAACGATCAGTATGCTCGCGTTCCTCAATTTCATGGAGAATAT
This sequence comes from Citrobacter sp. wls711, assembly GCF_005281055.1. Classification (NCBI taxonomy): domain Bacteria; kingdom Pseudomonadati; phylum Pseudomonadota; class Gammaproteobacteria; order Enterobacterales; family Enterobacteriaceae; genus Citrobacter; species Citrobacter sp. wls711. The sequence continues at coordinate 103,416 of NZ_SZXC01000073.1, forward strand.
TTTATGAGCACGCAAAGTAAGCATTTATCCTCAGTCCTGATAGAAAAGAATATTGATGGCTTTACGCTGACATACCATCAGCGCCTGATTCTGCGCCATACCTCGCAAACCCCTTGTCTGTGGATCGGCGCAGGCGTTGCCGACATTGAGATGTTTCGCGGCAACTTCAGCATTAAAGACAAACTCAATGAGAAGATTGCCCTCACGGAGGCGACGGTCAGCGAATCACTTGATGGCTGGCGGGTACATTTCAGCCGCGGCGGCGCCATCGCGGCCAGCCTGCACATCTCCACCGATGAACAGGGCCGACTGAAGCTGGATCTGCAAAACGACGATCTCAGCCACAATCGCATCTGGTTACGTCTGGCCGCCAATCCGAAAGATCATATCTACGGCTGCGGCGAGCAATTTTCTTACTTTGATTTACGCGGTAAACCGTTCCCGCTGTGGACCAGTGAACAGGGCGTGGGCCGTAATAAAAATAGCTATGTCACCTGGCAGGCAGACTGCAAAGAAAACGCCGGCGGCGACTATTACTGGACTTTCTTCCCGCAACCGACCTTTGTCAGCACGCAAAAGTACTACTGCCACGTTGATAACAGCTGCTATATGAATTTCGACTTCAGCGCACCGGAGTATCACGAGCTGGCGCTGTGGGAAGACAAAACCACCCTGCGCTTTGAGTGCGCCGACACGTATATCGCCCTGCTGGAAAAACTGACCGCGCTGTTAGGCCGCCAGCCGGCGCTGCCGGACTGGATTTACGACGGCGTCACGCTGGGTATTCAGGGCGGCACCGAGGTTTGCCAGAACAAACTGGACACCATGCGTAATGCGGGCGTGAAGGTGAATGGCATCTGGGCGCAGGACTGGTCCGGGATCCGTATGACCTCGTTTGGCAAACGCGTGATGTGGAACTGGAAGTGGAACAGCGACAACTATCCACAGCTGGATAGCCGCATTAAACAGTGGAAAGAAGAAGGCGTACAGTTCCTCTCGTATATCAATCCGTACGTTGCCAGCGATAAAGACCTCTGCGCGGAAGCGGCGGCTCGCGGCTATCTGGCAAAAAACGCCGCTGGCGGTGACTATCTGGTTGAGTTCGGCGAGTTCTACGGCGGCGTGGTCGATCTGACCAACCCGGAAGCCTACGACTGGTTCAAAGACGTCATCAAAAAGAACATGATTGAGCTCGGCTGTGGCGGCTGGATGGCGGATTTTGGCGAATATCTGCCGACCGATACGTATCTGCACAACGGCGTCAGCGCCGAGATCATGCACAACGCCTGGCCTGCGCTGTGGGCGAAGTGTAACTACGAAGCGTTACAGGAAACCGGCAAGCTCGGCGAGATCCTGTTCTTTATGCGTGCGGGTTACACCGGCAGCCAGAAGTACTCCACCATGATGTGGGCAGGCGACCAAAACGTTGACTGGAGTCTCGACGATGGTCTGGCCTCGGTCGTGCCTGCCGCACTTTCGCTGGCAATGACCGGTCACGGCCTGCACCACAGCGATATCGGCGGTTATACCACCCTGTTTGAGATGAAGCGCACAAAAGAGCTGCTGCTGCGCTGGTGCGACTTCAGCGCCTTCACACCAATGATGCGCACCCACGAAGGCAACCGCCCGGGCGATAACTGGCAGTTCGATGGTGATGCAGAAACCATCGCCCATTTTGCCCGCATGACCACCGTGTTCACCACCCTGAAACCGTATCTCAAGCAGGCCGTCGCGCAAAACAGCGCCACCGGACTGCCGGTGATGCGCCCGCTGTTCCTGCATTATGAAGACGATGCCACCACCTACACCCTGAAATACCAGTATCTACTGGGTCAGGATCTACTGGTTGCGCCGGTTCACGAACAGGGTAAGCGCGACTGGACGCTGTATCTGCCAGAGGATAACTGGGTCAACGTCTGGACCGGGGAAACTTATCAGGGCGGAGAAATTACCGTGGGTGCGCCAATTGGCAAGCCTCCGGTGTTTTATCGCGCGAAGAGTGAGTGGGCATCACTGTTTGCAACTTTACGTAGTATCTAATCAGGCTCGCCCGTGGGGAAACTCACGGGCACATGGAGAATAATAATGAGTCAGACCTCTGCTGATCCGGCAATGCTACGCCTGCCACTTAAAGAAAAAATAGCTTATGGCATAGGCGATCTGGGTTCCAATATTCTGCTGGATATTGGCACACTCTATTTGTTGAAATTTTACACTGATGTCCTCGGTCTCCCGGGAACCTATGGTGGAATTATCTTCTTAATCGCTAAATTCTTTACCGCATTTACCGATATGGGCACTGGTATTGTGCTCGACTCGCGGCGAAAAATAGGACCGAAAGGTAAATTTCGCCCTTTCGTTCTGTATGGCTCATTCCCGGTAGCACTGCTGGCTACAGCCAACTTTATAGGGACACCGTTAGAAATTACGGGCAAAACGGTCGTCGCAACGCTGTTGTTTATGCTGTATGGATTGTGCTACAGCCTGATGAACTGCTCTTATGGCGCGATGGTGCCTGCCATAACCAAAAATCCAAATGAACGAGCCTCACTGGCCGCCTGGCGTCAGGGCGGATCCACCTTAGGCCTTCTCATTGGCACCGTTGCGTTTGTACCAGTAATGAATTTAATTGAAGGCAATCAACAACTGCAATATGGCGTAACCGCAGCTCTTTTCTCGTTATGCGGACTTCTATTTATGTGGCTTTGCTATGCGGGTGTTAAAGAACGTTATGTTGAGGTCAAACAGACTGATTCCGCGCAAAAAGCAGGAATATTGCAATCCTTCCGCGCAATCGCGGGTAATCGCCCACTGTTTATTCTGTGCGTTGCCAACCTCTGCACTCTTGCGGCATTTAATGTCAAACTGGCGATTCAAGTCTATTACACCCAGTACGTGCTGAACGATCCGATTATTTTGTCCTATATGGGCTTCTTCAGCATGGGTTGTATCTTCATCGGCGTCTTTTTGATGCCTGCCGCAGTTCGCCGCTTTGGTAAGAAAAAAGTCTATATCGGCGGACTGATAATTTGGGCCGTGGGCGATCTGCTGAACTACGGCTTCGGCGACACTTCGGTGAGTTTCGTGGCCTTCTCCTGCCTGGCATTCTTCGGCTCAGCATTCGTTAACAGCCTGAACTGGGCGCTGGTCTCAGATACAGTGGAATATGGCGAATGGCGTACTGGTGTTCGTTCCGAAGGGACAGTTTATACCGGGCTCACCTTCTTTCGCAAAATTTCCCAGGCACTCGCTGGATTTTTCCCTGGATGGATGCTTACACAAATTGGCTACGTTCCAAACGTGGTGCAATCGGCCAGCACCGTTGAAGGATTACGTCAGTTGATCTTCATATATCCTTGTGTGCTAGCGGTGCTCGCCATGATTACAATGGGCTGTTTTTACAACCTCAACGAGAAAATGTACTTCCGTATCGTTGAAGAAATAGAAGCGCGTAAACGTACTGCTTAACAATAATAATTAAAGACGCCCTTCGGGGCGTTGTAAGGAGTGGTTATGCCTGACCATGATCCGCTAACGCTAAAATTAAGCCTGAAAGAAAAACTCGCTTACGGCGCGGGTGATATTGGCTCCAATCTAATGCTAAGCATTGGCACATTGTATTTGCTCAAGTTTTACACAGATGAGCTAGGAATGCCTGCATATTATGGTGGGGTTATTTTCCTTATAGCAAAATTCTTTACTGCATTTACAGATATGCTAACCGGATTTCTTCTCGACTCTCAAAAAAGCATCGGTTCCAGGGGGAAATTCAGGCCTTTTATTCTGTATGCAGCGGTACCATCCGCGATTATTGCGACAGTTCAGTTTATTGCTACAACATTTAGCCTGCCGCTCAAGACTGCTATTGCAACTGGTCTATTTATGCTATTCGGTCTATTTTACAGTCTAATGAACTGTTCATATGGCGCCATGATTCCAGCAATAACAAAAAATCCAAATGAACGAGCACAATTGGCAGCTTTTCGACAGGGTGGGGCAACAATAGGTTTATTAATCTGTACGGTTGCTTTTATCCCTCTTCAATCTTTATTCTCTACAACTACCATTGGTTATAGTTGTGCAGCCTTAATTTTCTCTATCTTTGGTTTTGTTTTTATGATGTTATGTTATAAAGGAACCAAAGAACATTACATTGAGCCCCTCTCGCCGGGGCATAAAACAAGCATAATCAAATCATTTTGTGCAATTTTTCACAACCCACCACTATTAGTTCTATGCATTGCAAATTTGTGTACACTAGCAGCATTTAATATCAAGCTCGCCATTCAGGTTTATTATACCCAATATGTACTAAATGACATTAGCCTATTATCCTGGATGGGTTTTTTTAGTATGGGTTGCGTAATCATTGGTGTTTTGTTAGTCCCCTGGACCGTGAAATGCTTTGGCAAGAAACGCGTATATTTAGCAGGTATGGTTTTATGGGCCGCTGGCGATATTTTAAATTATTTTTGGGGTTATAACTCCTTTTATTTTGTGATTTTCTCTTGCTTAGCCTTCTTCGGAACCGCTTTTGTTAACAGCCTGAACTGGGCGCTGGTCCCGGATACGGTGGATTATGGGGAGTGGAAAACGGGGATCCGTGCTGAAGGTTCCGTCTATACGGGTTATACCTTTTCACGAAAAATTTCTGCTGCACTGGCGGGTTTCTTGCCGGGTATTATGCTGACGCAAATCGGCTATGTCCCCAACATAGTCCAGAGTGAGGCCACCTTGCTCGGTCTACGCCAACTAATTTTTCTCTGGCCATGCGGGCTTGCCATCATTGCAGCCTTCACCATGGGTTTATTTTATAAACTCAATGAAACTCGCTTTGCTTTTATTATCGAGGAAATCAGTCAACGGAAGAAAAGCAATTTCAAACCTGATACTGAGAGTCATAAAAAGAATACCTCTGTTGTAAACGTATAAAAATAATTGCCGCTTTCTCCATCTCTATGGATGGCGGCTTCCCTACGCTTATAAAATGGATTTATTATGAAAAAGTTGAATGCAATAATTCTTTTATCCTCTGTCGTCTCCACCTCTGTTTTTGCCGGTGCCTATGTGGAAAACCGCGAGGCATATAATCTGGCATCCGATCAGATGGAAGTCATGCTGCGCGTTGGCTATAATTCCGATATGGGTGCGGGTATCATGCTCACGAATACCTACACCATGCAACGCAAAGATGAGTTAAAGCATGGCTATAACGAAATAGAAGGCTGGTATCCATTATTCAAGCCGACAGATAAACTGACTATTCAACCCGGTGGACTGATTAACGATAAGAGTATTGGTTCTGGCGGCGCAGTATATCTGGATGTGAATTATAAATTTACGCCCTGGTTTAACCTTACGGTACGTAATCGATATAATCATAACAACTACAGCTCAACCGATTTAAACGGCGATCAGGATAACAACGATACCTATGAGATTGGCAACTATTGGAACTTCAGCATTACGGATAAGTTTTCTTATACGTTTGAACCACACTACTTTATGCGAGTAAATGATTTTAATAGTAGTAATGGTAAAGACCATCATTGGGAAATTACCAATACCTTTAAATATCGCATCAACGAGCACTGGCTGCCCTATCTTGAATTACGCTGGTTAGATCGTAATGTGGAACCCTACCACCGGGAACAGAATCAAATTCGTGTCGGGGCAAAGTATTTCTTCTAAATAGCTGCGCGGAATAGTAGATCAC